>NZ_BAAGWY010000002.1:0-508365 GCF_054780115.1 Humibacter ginsengiterrae | reverse complement strand
ACATTCAAAAATATCTAATCCAAAGGAATCCCAACACCAACACCAACCAAAAAGGCCGATGCCAGTGACGAGGTTAATTGGCATATGACATTGTGCACGCTGTTGAGTTCTCAAGGATCGGACACTCTCGGTTTCAGGTCTCGCGACCCTCTCCCCGAGGCAACTTTCCCACCTTACCACCTTCGACGCGATTGTCAACTTGACGAACCGCTCGTGCCAGGCGCATGAACACGCCAAAACACCGGCGAACTGGTTTGACAACCAACTCTTCAAGGTGGGCTTTTCATCCTACAAGCCAGTGGTTCTCTCCTGCAACAGGAGTAGCTCTTCGGCTGAGGACGGTCCCTCTTGAGGCGGGTTGCTCTGGGAGCGTTCCGCGCCTTGGGGCGACAGGTGATTATTGTACGTGCCGCCCGCGGGGAGACGCAAATCGCAGTGCGTACCGGGCGTGTCGCCGGGCATCCGCACGTGCGGGATCACTCGACGAAGACGCCGGCAAGCGTCTTCTTGCCCCTGCGGAGCACGGCGACGCCGCTCGGGAGTACGTTGCTCGCGACGGTCGCCGCCGCATCGTCCACCTTGGTGTTGTTCACGTAGACGCCGCCCTGCGCTATCGCTCTGCGGGCCTCGGACAGACTCGACGTGAGCCCAGTGTCGACCAGCAACTGGGCGATCGGTGCATGCGGAGAGGTCGTCGTGTTGGGAAGCTCGCGGAGCGCTGCCTCGAGAGTGGTGGCATCCGCCGCTTCGAGGTCGCCGTTGCCGAACAGTGCTTCTGCCGCGGAGATGACGGCCTCAGTGGCTACGGCACCGTGCACAAGAGTCGTTACCTCTCTGGCCAGCGTGCGCTGCGCCTCTCGCTTGTACGGCTCGTCGGCGACGGCCTGTTCCAGTCGCTCGATCTCGTGTCGCGGCAGGAATGTGAAGACCTTGAGCCGGTCGATGGCGTCGGCGTCGAGCGTGTTGAGCCAGAACTGGTAGAACGCGTACGGACTGGTCATGGCCGGATCGAGCCAGACCGCGTTCCCTTCGCTCTTGCCGAACTTGGTCCCGTCGCTGTTGGTCACCAGCGGGGTGCCGATCGCATGCACGCCGACACCCTCGACGCGATGGATCAGGTCGGTGCCACTGGTGAGATTGCCCCACTGATCGCTTCCGCCGGTCTGGAGCACGCAGCCGTACTGGCGGTAGAGCTCCAGGTAGTCATAGCCCTGCAGGATCTGATAGCTGAACTCGGTGTAGCTGATGCCGGCGTCGGAGTTGAGGCGCGCGGCGACGGCATCCTTCTTGAGCATGGTGCCGACCCGGTAGTGCTTTCCGATATCGCGGAGGAAGTCGATTGCCGACAACGGCGCCGTCCAGTCCAGGTTGTTCACGAGACGCACCGCGGTCTCCCCCTCGTCACTGAGGAAGCGCGACACCTGGGCCTGAAGTTTTCCGACCCATTGGGAGACCGTCTCCTTTGTGTTGAGTGTGCGTTCCGCGGAAGGACGCGGATCCCCGATGAGACCCGTCGACCCGCCGACCAGCCCCAGTGGCTTGTGGCCGGCCAGCTGAAGCCTGCGCATGACGATGAGTTGCACGAGATTGCCGAGATGCAGGCTCGCGGCCGTTGGGTCGAAGCCGCAGTAATAGGTGATGGGCCCCGTGGTCAGCGCCTCGCGCAGCGCCACGGGATCGGTCGAGACGTGGACGTGTCCGCGCCAGACGAGCTCGTCCCAGATATCGTCGAAACTCGGGTCGTTGCTCTGGGTGGAGAGGACGTCGGCTGGCACGCCACAACAGTAGCAACGCCTGACGGCTTACACTGTCGGAGGTGAATGCTTGAGGCTTAAGTCAATATTGGTTAAGCTTGCAGCCTTATCTTGTATCAGGAGGCACCGTGTTCGTCATCACAGCGGATCAGGTGAACAGCCGCACTGAACCGGATGTCGTGGACGAGACACAGCGTCGGCTCGAGGAGATGTTCGGAGACAAACTCCCGCTGGGAGTCGACCGGAATGCCGGCGACGAGGTGCAAACGCTGACCGCGGATGCGGGCACGGCACTCGGCATCGCGCTCGACCTGACACGCACGGGCGAATGGAGCGTAGGCATCGGATGCGGCCAGGTGCGGGAGCCGTTGCCGGCCGAAGCACGAGCGGCGACCGGACCGGCGTTCTACGCCGCGCGTGAAGCCGTCGACACGGCGAAGAAGCGCGCGACGCGGTTCGCGCTGCGATCGGGGGGCGCGACAGAGGAAGAGCGGGCATCCGATATCGAGGCCCTGGTCGATCTGCTCCTGGCTGTGCGTGTCAGACGGAGCGACGCAGGGTGGGAACTCTACGACCTGATGCGACAGGGGCTCACTCAACGAGACGCGGCGACACGGCTGAGCGTCAGCGAGCCGGCCGTGAGCTCGCGGGCGCGGGCTGCAGGCATCCATCCCGAAGCGGCCGCGGTGCCCGCGCTCACTAGGCTGATGCAGGACCTCGACCGGCGCTCCGCCGAAGGAGAGTGAGATGCCCTTTCCCCTGATATACCCGGTTCTGACCACCGTCTACTGGGCATTCGTGATCGTGGTTGTCGGGCTCGGCGTCGCCGCAGCGGCCGTGACGCTGAAAACCCCGCGGCGGTGGCTCGTGATCGCCGCTGCGGCAGCGATCGTTGTCGGCATGATCGCCGTCGTGCTGCCCCACGGGAAGCCGCTTCCGGCGTACAGCGTGGTGCTGGGCCTCGCGGTTCTGTCGCTCAGCGTGCTCGGCGGCGGTCCGGCCACGCTCTTCGTGCTCGCGGTCGCTTCGAGAGGCAGCATGCGCGAGGGAAGCCACGGCGGCATCGTCGTGGAACGCACGGTGCCCGATGGCGAGGTCGTGCGCGGCGAAGTGCTGCGTGGCGGCACAGTGATCGGAGTGTTCGAGCGGATCGCGACGACGGCGAGCATCATGGCCGGCTTTCCGGAGGCGATCGCCGCGGTGATCGCCATCAAGAGCGTCGGGCGGTTCACGGAGCTGGACGTCGCGGAGGTGCGGGAGCGGTTCATCATCGGCACGCTCGTGAGCCTCGTGTGGGCAGCGGCATGCGGCGCGTTGTTCCGGTTCGCGATCGGGGTCTGAGAAGCGCATCTCGGAGGGGCTTGCGGCTCGGTTGGGGTGGCGCCGCCTCCGTCGGAAGCTCACCCCGCAGGGTGGCCGGACGACTTAGCGCGAACGTGGCGTTTGTAGGGCGATACCGACGGGTCACCCGGAATCCAGAAGCGCCAGGGATACAGCGCCTCGTCGCCGCCCGGTCCGCTGATGCCCGTGCGAGGCCCGGTAGCGAACGGCGTAACCGGAGTGTCGGGGATCTCGATGGCGAATGGTGGTTCGAAGGCGTCGGAGCCGTTCTCATCCAGCCGGATGCCTGCAGCCACCGTGAGCCGCGCCGGTCCACGCGCCAGGTCGCGATGCGGCGCCTTCGAACCGCGACGTCGCCAGGCCAGCTCCTCGCCGACGATCACCTCGGCACCGCGCAGCAGCACCGCCGAAGCCCGGCCCTCCGGCGAGCACACCAGGTTGGCGCAGGTGTGCATGCCGTAGGTGAAGTACGCGTACACGTGCCCGGGCGGGCCGAACATGACGGCGTTCCGCGGTGTCTTTCCGCGGAACGCGTGCGAGCCGGGGTCCGTTCCGTCGCCCAGGTACGCCTCTACCTCGGTCAGCCGCAACGTCACCGGGCCGTCGTCGGTGATGTGCGTGAGATGGGCACCGAGGAGCTCCGGTGCCACGTCAAGAGAACTGCGTTCGAAGAACGACCTGTCGGGAACGTGCATGCCTGAGCGCTAGAAGAGCCGGCCGCCGATGACCAGCGTGGCGACGATCGCCAGGATCACGACCGCCGCGGCGACCACCGCGATCGCCGTCGTCAGCCGCTGCCTCCGTCTGGCCATCAGACTCCACCGCCGAACAGCGATTCGGAGAGGATGCGCACCCGCTCGGTGAGGTGGGCGCGCTGCTCGGCGACGCGGACGGCCGCGGTTCCGCCGACGCCGTCACGGGAGGCGACGGAACCTTCGACGGCCAGCACCTCGCGCACCTCGGGCGTCAGGTGCGGCGAGATCGCAACCAGTGCGGTGTCATCCACCTCATCGAGTTCGAGTCCGCGCGATTCGGCATGGGCGACCAGCCTGCCGGTGATCTCGTGGGCGTCCCGGAACGGCACGTGCTGCTTGACGAGCCACTCGGCCACGTCGGTGGCCAGGGAGTAACCCTGAGGGGCGAGCTCGCGCATCCGTTCCGTGCGGAAGCGGAGCGTGGCGACCATGCCGGTGAAGGCGGGAAGCAGCACCTCGAGTGTGTCGACCGAGTCGAACACGGGTTCCTTGTCTTCCTGCAGGTCGCGGTTGTACGCGAGAGGAAGGCCTTTGAGCGTTGCGAGCAGACCGCTGAGGTTGCCGATCAGCCGGCCCGCCTTGCCGCGGGCGAGTTCCGCGATGTCGGGGTTCTTCTTCTGCGGCATGATCGACGACCCCGTCGAGTACGAGTCGCTGAGCGTGACGAAGCCGAACTCCCTCGTGTTCCAGAGGATGATCTCCTCGGCGAAACGTGAGACGTCCACTCCCAGCTGAGCCGTGATGTAGGCGAACTCGGCCACAAGATCCCTCGAGGCGGTTCCGTCGATCGAGTTCTCGACGACCGTGGAGAACCCTAGCTCTGAGGCGACCAGCGCGGCGTCGAGGCCGAGCGTGTTGCCGGCGAGGGCACCTGAGCCGTAGGGCGAGGCATCCGAGCGGATGCGCCAGTCGCGGATGCGCTCGAGGTCGCGCACGAGGGGCCAGCAGTGCGCCAGCAGATGGTGGGCGAGCAGCACCGGCTGAGCGTGCTGGAGATGGGTGCGGCCCGGCATGACCGCATCGGGGTTCGCCTCGGCCTGCGATGCCAGGGCGTCGATCAAGTCGAGCACCAGCCGCGCGAGCTTCTCGGAGTGGTCGCGCAGGAAGAGCCGCGCGAGCGTCGCGATCTGGTCGTTGCGGCTGCGGCCCGCACGGAGCTTGCCACCAAGTTCGGTGCCGGCCCGTTCGACGAGACCTCGCTCCAGGGCGGAGTGCACGTCTTCATCGGATGCCTGAGGGCCGAAAGCTCCGGAAGCCACGTCCTCGAGCAGCACGTCGAGGGCATCCGTCATCGCCGTCAACTCGTCGGCAGTCAGGTACCCGGCGGCGGCCAGCGCTTTCGCGTGCGCCTTCGACCCGGCGATGTCGTACTCGGCCAGACGCCAGTCGAACTGCGTGGACCGGCTGAGCTCGGTCAGTTCCGGTGAGGGGCCGCCGGCGAACCGCCCACCCCAGAGCGCGCCGGCCTCCCCCGCCCTGTTGCCGTTCGGCTCGTCAGGCATGTCTTGCACCTCTCGCATCGCTGGCCGTAGCCTTCATGCCGCGTTCTTCTCCAGCAGCCAGACCAGGAGCGCCTTCTGCGCGTGCAAGCGGTTCTCCGCCTCCTGCCAGATAGCGCTCTGCGGTCCGTCGATGACCTCTGGATCCACCTCGTAGCCGCGGTCGGCCGGCAGACAGTGCAGGAAGATCGCGTTCGGCTTCGCCAGAGCCATCAGCTCTGGCGTAACCTTGTAGCTTCCCATCGCAGCGATGCGGTGCGCCTTCTCTTCTTCTTTGCCCATCGAGACCCAGGTGTCCGTGACGATGACATCGGCTCCGGCAGCTGCCTCGAACGGATCCGTGTAGAGGGTCACGGAGCCGCCGGTGGCGGAGGCGAGGGCATCCGCGTCGGAGACCACCTCGTCGTGCGGCGCGAACTCGTCGGGAGACGCCACGCGGATGTTCATGCCCGCGATCGCCCCGGCGAGCAGGTAGGACTGCGCCATGTTGCTCGCCCCGTCGCCGAGGAACGCGACCGTGAGCCCGGAGAGTGAGCCGAAGGCATCCCTGATCGTGAGCAGGTCGGCGAGCAACTGACACGGGTGGAAGTCGTCGGAGAGGGCGTTGATCACAGGAACTGTCGTGCCCGCCGCCATCTCTTCGAGACCGGATTGCGCGTAGGTGCGCCAGACGATCGCCGACACCATGCGCTCGAGCACGCGAGCCGTATCGGACGGCGTCTCTTTGCCGCCCAGCTGGCTGTTCGCGGTGCTGATGATGAGCGGAGTTCCGCCGAGATCGGCGATGCCGACGGCGAACGAGACCCGGGTGCGAGTGGACGATTTGTCGAAGATCACCGCAACGGTCTGCGGACCCGCTAGCGGCTTGCGCCCCCAGCGGTCGTCTCGGATGCGCACGGCGAGGTCGAGGATCTCGGACTGCTCCCCGGCGGTCAGATCGTCGTCGCGCAGAAAATGGCGGGTCACGGTTCAGGCTCCCTGTTGCTGGTGGTCGAGCGGACGCTGTTCGAGTTCGGCGAGTGCTGCGCGGAAACGCCGGTCGAATTCGGCGACCTCGTCATCACCGATGATCAGGGGCGGGGCGAGCCGGATGCTCGACTCGTTGGGCGCGTTGACGATCAGGCCATTGCGCAGCGCCGCCGCCGTGAGTTGGTCGGCCAGCGGTTCGGACAAGCCGACTCCGATGAGAAGTCCCTCTCCCCTGAGTTCGGCGATGAGTGGAGAGCCGATCGACGTCACGACCTGCCGCAGCTCAGCCCCGCGACGCTTGGCGTTCTCGACCAGACCGGAGCGCTCGATCTCCTCGAGCACGGCGCCGGCGACGGCCGTGGCTAGCGGGTTTCCGCCGAAGGTGCTGCCGTGCTGGCCGCGCGTGAACAGGCCGGATGCCTGCCCGAACGTCACGAGGGCACCGATCGGGACGCCGCCGGCCATTCCCTTGGCGATGGTGATCGCGTCGGGGACGATGCCGGCGTGCTGGTAGCCGAACCACTCGCCGGTGCGGCCGATCCCGGTCTGGATCTCGTCGAGGATCAGCAGCGCGCCGTGCCGCTGCGTGAGCTCTCGAGCGGCCGCCAGATATCCGTCGGGAAGGTCGATGACACCGGCCTCGCCCTTGATCGGCTCCACGAAGAGCGCAGCGACCGTGTCGTCCAGAGCTGCTTCCAGCGCAGCGATCGTCGATTCGATGTGCTCGACGCCGGGGACCATCGGTTCGAAGGGCTCGCGCATGTGCGGCTTGCCGGTGAGCGCGAGCGAGCCCATCGTTCTGCCGTGAAACCCGTTCTGCAGGGCGAGGATGCGCGTGCGCGGCCCGGTCGAGTTGAGCCGCGCCAGCTTGAACGCGGCCTCGTTCGCCTCGGTGCCGGAGTTGCAGAAGTAGACGCGGCCGTACGTGCCTGCGCCGGTGATGCGCAGCAGCCTCTCGGCCAGCGCGACCTGCGGCGGCGTGGCGAAGTAGTTCGAGACGTGGACGAGCTTCGCCGCCTGCGTGGCGAGCGCGTCGAGCAGCACTGGATGCGCGTGTCCCAGAGCGTTCACCGCGATACCGGCGAGGAAGTCCAGATACTCCGTGCCGTCGACATCCCACACGTAGGCGCCTCGGCCGTGATCGAGCATGACGGCGGGCACGGCGAGCGAACCCATCATCACCTCGCCGAAGGTCTCGTGCCAATGCTGGGTTGTGCCGGCTTGCATGGTCGGGGCCGGGCTTGTCGTGGCCGTCACGCGGTCACCTCCGTTCCGCTGCCGCTGGTGGTGAAGAGTTCGAAGAGGAGCGAGTGCTCGTCTCGGCCGTCGACGACGGCAGCCTTCGGCACCCCGCCCTCGACGGCGTGCAGGCATGCGGTCATCTTGGGAATCATCCCGGCATCGAGCGACGGCAGCAGCTCGCGCAACTCGACGGGGGTGATGGATGAGATGAGCGAGTCGCGGTCCGGCCAGTCTCGGTAGAGGCCGGGAACGTTGGTGAGGATCACCAGCTTCGCCGCGCCGAGCGCTATGGCGAGCGCGGATGCCGCGGCATCCGCGTTGACGTTCAGCGTGCGCCCAGGGACGTCGGCGTCCAGCGCGATCGACGAGACCACGGGCACGCGGCCGGCGTGCAGTTCGGCCAGCACGCCCTCGGGATTGACCCCGATGACGTCGCCCACCAGTCCGAGGTCGACGGCCTCGCCATCGATGAGTTCTGTACGCACCCGGCCCTCGAAGAGCCGGGCGTCTTCCCCCGACATCCCGGAGGCGAGCGCACCGTGCCGGTTGATGTGGCCGACGATGTCGCGGCTGATCTGGCCGGTGAGGACCATGCGGACGACATCCATCGTCTCTGGCGTCGTCACCCGGTAGCCGCCGCGGAATTCGCTGACGATGCCGAGCCGGTCGAGCATGGCGGAGATCTGCGGTCCCCCGCCGTGCACGACGACAGGGCGAATGCCGGCGTACCGCAGGAACGCGATGTCATCGGCGAACGCGCGCACGAGTGTGTCGTCCACCATGGCGTTGCCGCCGAACTTGATCACGATCGTCTCGCCGTGGAAGGCCTTCAGCCAGGGAAGCGCCTCGATGAGGACTGCCGCCTTCGTGCTGTGGTGCGCGATGAGCGGGAGCGGCTGGGGTTCGGTGTTCGCGGGATCGGTCATCAGCTGGAGTAGGCGCTGTTCTCGTGCACGTAGTCGTGCGTGAGGTCGTTGGTGAGGATGGTCGCCGAGACGTCGCCGGCGTGCAGATCGATGACGATCGAGGTGGCGCGGGGGCTGAGATCCACGAGGTCTCGCGGCTGGTCGGGTTCTCCCGCCGTGCACACCTGGACGCCGTTGATCTTCACGTCGATCCCGTACGGGTCGAACTGTGCGTCGGTCGTTCCGACCGCTGCGAGCACCCTGCCCCAGTTCGGGTCCTGGCCGAAGATGGCGGCCTTGAACAGGTTGCTGCGAGAGACGGCTCGCGCGACCTTCACCGCGTCGTCGTCCGTCGCCGCGTGCACGACTTCGATGGCGATGTCGTGCGAGGCACCCTCGGCGTCACCCTGAAGTTGCAGCGCCAGGTCGTGGCAGAGATCGGTGAGCGCGAGCGCGAACTCGTCCGCGGTCGGGGTGGCTCCCGACGCTCCCGACGCCATCAGGACGACGGTGTCGTTCGTGGACATGCATCCGTCGGAGTCGAGCCGATCGAACGTCACACGGGTGGCTGCGCGGAGGGATGCGTCGAGCACGCCCGAGTCCAGGGCGGCGTCCGTGGTGATCACGACGAGCATGGTGGCGAGCCCTGGTGCGAGCATCCCCGCACCCTTCGCCATGCCGCCGATCGACCACCCGTCGCCCGCCACGATGGCCTGCTTCGGATGCGTGTCGGTCGTCATGATCGCCTGCGCAGCGGCGAGACCACCGGCTTCGCTCTCGTCGAGAGACGCTGCGGCAGCACCGACCCCCTCGGTCACCGCCGTGCGATTCAGCTGATCGCCGATGAGTCCGGTCGAGCACACAACCACGTCACCGGCGGAGACGCCGAGGTGTTCCGCCACCGCTTCTGCCGTGGCATGCGAGGTCTGGAATCCCTCTGAGCCCGTGTAGCAGTTCGCGCCGCCGGAGTTGAGCACGACGGCGGACACGACGCCGTCGGCGGCAGCGCGTTCGCTCCAGAGCACCGGGTTGGCCTTGCACCGGTTCGAGGTGAACACAGCCGCCGCGTTCTGCAGAGGGCCCAGGTTGTGCACGAGCGCCAGGTCGAGTCCGCCGCTCGTCTTCAGTCCCGCGGCGACACCTGACGCGGCGAATCCTGCGGGTGCCGTGATGCTCACGGTGCGACTCCGTTCACGCTGAGGCCGGTGGTCTCCGGCAGACCGAGCGCGATGTTCGCGCACTGGATGGCGGCACCCGCCGTGCCCTTCGCCAGGTTGTCGACGGCGACGATGGACACGACGCGGTTCGCCGCAGAGTCGACCGCGATGCCGATGAGCGCTGTGTTGGCTCCCAGCACGTCGGACGTGCGCGGGAACTTGCCTGCGGGAAGCACCTGCACGAACGGCTCCCCCGCGTAGGCGTCGTTCCAGGCCGAGCGCACCTCGTCAACCGAGACGCCGGGCTTCAACGGCGCCGAGACGGTCGCCAGTATGCCCCGCGCCATGGGCACGAGCACCGGCGTGAACGAGATGGCCGGGTTCGACGCTCCCGCGAGGTGGAGGTTCTGCAGGATCTCCGGGATGTGACGGTGCGTTCCGCCGACGCCGTAAGGGACGGCGTTGCCGAGCAGCTCGGAGGCGAGGTAGGTGGTCTTGAGACTCTTCCCCGCACCGCTCGGGCCCACGGCGAGCACGGCCACGATTCCGGTCTCGTCGATGATGCCGGCAGCCACTCCCGGAGCGATGGCGAGAGACACGGAACTCGCGTTGCAGCCGGGCGCGGCGATGCGCTTCACCCCGGCGAGGGCATCCCGCTGCTTGCCGTCGACGGTGGGCAGCTCCGGCACGCCGTACGCCCAGGCGCCTGCGTAGTCGCCGCCGTAGAACGCGTTCCAGTCCTCCTCGGACGTCAGCCGGTGATCGGCACCGCAGTCCACGACGAGCACGTCGTCGCCGAGCTGGGCGCTGATGGAACCGGATGCTCCGTGCGGCAGAGCGAGGAAAACGACGTCGTGACCGGCGAGAGTCGCGGCATCCGTCTCCTGCAGCGTGAGGTGAGCGAGGGAACGAAGGTGCGGCTGGTGGTCGATGAGCGGTGACCCGGCGTTGGAGCCCGCGGTCACGGTGCGAATGTCGAACGAGGGATGATCGGCCAGGATGCGGAGGAGCTCTCCCCCCGCGTAGCCCGAGGCGCCTGCTACGGCAACCGAATAGGACATGTCTCTACCTTAAGAGTCGTGGAACGGTGGTCGGCACGGCGACGCCCACGGTGAGTCCGCGCTGGAGCGCGGGCACGTACGCGTCGCCTAGCCTCGGCGCGCGTCCAGACGTCGGCGCAGGGCACGGGTCGAGAAGACCTGTGCGATCGCGGTGCGCCGAGCGTGAGACATGCGAGCCAGCATAGCGGGCATCCGACTGGGTCGACGAATCGAGGCTTCCGCCCCGTCACACGCGGTTGCTCGCCCGCGTGTACTACTCCCTGACAGTCGCACTGAAGCGCTCACCGGCCACACGAGCTCCGGCAAGCTTGGCCTCGCTTGCTTCGGCAGCTGTGAGCGTGCGATCCGGGGCACGGAAGCGCAGCGCGAACGTCAGGCTCTTCGTGCCCTCCGGCACGCCCGGTCCGCGATAGTCGTCCACGACGTGCGCATGCTCGAGAAGTTCGCCTGCGCCCTCGACCACCGCAGCCAGCACATCCGCCGCGGGAACGGCAGCGTCGACGACCAGGGAGAGGTCCTGCGTCGCCGCCGGGAATGTCGAGATGGGCGTCACCTCGATGTCCCGGCCGGCCGCGGCGAGCATCCGGTCGAGGTTCAGCTCGAGCACCGCGACCACACGCGGCAGGTCGGCATCTTCCGCCACCTGCGGCAGCAGCTCACCGGCGTACCCGATCGGTTCGCCGCCCATAAGCACCTCAGCCGTACGGCCCGGGTGCAGCGCCTTGTGGGAGCCCTGGCGCACGGTCAGCGGCACACCGAGCGCTGTCTGCAGCGTGCGCACGGCTGCGAGGGCATCGGCGATGCCGGCCGCGACGGCGGCGAGACCGGGCTGCTTCGGCGTCGATTCCCCCGTGAAAAGCGCGGCGACCATGCGCGGCTGTGCCGGGATACCCTCTGCCAGCTGCTCGAGAACGCTCGGCTCCGGAAGCACTGCGCCAGGAGGCAACTGCGCTGTTCCACGCACCGGCCCGGCCGGACGGAACACCAGGCCGATCTCGAACAGGGCGAGATCGGTCAGGCCACGCGACAGGTTGCGCTTGGCCGTCTCGACCAGCCCTGGGAGCAGGGACGCCCTCATGAACGGCACTGACGCATCCAGTGCGTTGGCCAGGCGCACCGAGGGCACCGGCTCACCATCCGCCGACCCGTAGAGGTCATTCTGTGCCTGTGTGACGAACGGGTAGACGAGCACCTCCGTGAGGCCGCTTCCCGCGAGCGCGGTCGCCGCCTGCCTGCGCAATTGCTGCCCGCGCGTGAGGCCGCGGCCAGGCGGCGCGACGGGAAGCACGGAAGGGATGCGGTCGTAGCCGACGATGCGGGCGACCTCTTCCGCCAGGTCGGACTCGTCGTTCAGGTCGGGACGCCAGCTGGGCGGCGTGACGATGAGCCCGCCCTCCGTCTGCTCGATGGCTCCGCCGATCTCGGCGAGCGACGAACGCACTTCCTCGTCGGTGAACTCGGCGCCGACGAGGGTGCTGACGAAGCCGTTCCTGAGCAGGATCGGCTCGCGCAGCTCGACCGTGTGCAGGGTCGATCCGAGGCCGTCAGCCTGGCCACCGCCGAGTTGCTCGAGCAGCTGCACGACGCGGGCGGCCGCGGCGCGCGCCACGTCCGGGTCGACGCCTCGTTCGAACCTTCGCGACGCCTCGCTCGGCAGCTTGTGCCTGCGTGCGCTGCGGGCGACCGTGACGGGATCGAAGTTCGCGGCCTCGACCAGCACATCGGTGGTCGTCTCGCTCACCTCGGTGTTCGCACCGCCCATGACGCCCGCGAGTCCGATCGGGCCGGAGTCGTCGGTGATGAGCAGGTCTTCCGGGTCGAGTGCTCGCGTCTGCCCGTCGAGGGTCCGGATGCTCTCCCCCGCCTTCGCGCGACGCACCGTGATGCCGCCGGTCAGCTTGGCCAGGTCGTAGGCGTGAATCGGCTGGCCGAGCTCCACCATCACATAGTTCGTGATGTCGACGATGAGCGAGACGGAGCGGATGCCTGCCAGCACGAGCCGTGAGATCATCCACGCCGGCGTGGGTGCAGCGGGGTCGATCCCGCGCACCACCCTGGTGACGAAGACGCTCGCCCCGACGCGGCCGCGGATGGGTGCCTCGTCGTCGATCGTCACCCGGAAGCCGTCGGCGTCCACCGGCTCGACCGCGAGCGCCGGGTCACGGAACGCCGCACCGGTCGAGTGCGCGTACTCGCGAGCGATGCCGCGGATGGAGAGCGCGTACCCGCGGTCCGGGGTGACGTTCACCTCGACGGACGTGTCGTCGAGGCCGAGCAGAGCGATGGCATCCGTGCCCACCGGGGCGTCGATACCGAGCTCCACGAGACGCAGGATGCCGCTGTGCTCATCGCCGAGGCCGAGCTCGCGCGCGGAGGCGATCATGCCGTCGGAGACGTGACCGTAGGTCTTTCGCGCCGCGATCGGGAAGGGACCGGGCAATACGGAGCCCGGCAGCGTCACCACGACCTTGTCGCCGACGAGGAAGTTGCGGGCGCCGCAGACGATGCCATGCACGGCGTCTCCGCCGTCCGCCGCCGGCTCGCCGTCATCCGCCACGCGCACCTGGCACCAGCGGATGGTCTTGCCGTTGGTCTGCGGCTCTTCGACGAAGTCGAGCACCTCGCCGACGACGACCGGTCCGGAGATGTCGAAGCGGTGGATCTCCTCCTCTTCGAGCCCTACCTTGACGAGCGCCGCGTGCACGTCCTCTGGCGTGGAGCCGGGGATGACGTCGACGTACTCGGCGAGCCAACTCAGGGGGACGCGCATCAGACCACCATTCCGAACTGCTGAGAGAAGCGAATGTCTCCCTCGACGATGTCTCGCATGTCGCCGAGTCCGTTGCGGAACTGCAGCGCGCGCTCGATGCCCATGCCGAAAGCGAAGCCGCTGTAGACATCCGGATCGATGCCGGCGGAGCGCAGCACGTTGCGGTTCACCATGCCGCAGCCGCCCCACTCGATCCAACGGGCACCGCCCTTCGCGCCGGGCTGCCAGAAGTCCATCTCGGCGCTCGGCTCCGTGAACGGAAAATAGTTGGGACGCAGGCGGATCTTCGCTTCATCGCCGAACATCGCACGGGCGAAGTGCTCGAGCGTGCCGCGCAGGTGCGCCATGGTGAGGCCCTTATCGACGGCGATGCCCTCGATCTGGCTGAAGACGGGGGTGTGGGTGGCGTCGAGCTCGTCGGTGCGGTAGACGCGACCCGGCGCGACCACATAGACCGGCAGCTCCCGCTCGAGCAACGCGCGAACCTGCACCGGTGAGGTGTGCGTGCGCAGCACGAGGTGCGCCTCAGGGGGCTCGACGAAGAACGTGTCCTGCAGGGCGCGCGCCGGGTGATCGGCGTCGAAGTTGAGCGCGTCGAAGTTGAACCACTCGCTTTCCAGCTCCGGCCCCTCCGCCACCTCCCAGCCCATGCCGACGAAGATGTCGGTCATGCGCTCCTGCAGCACGGAGAGTGGATGCCTCGCCCCCGCACGACCGGGCAGCGCCACCTCGGTCACGTCCAGCGCTTCCTCCGCCAGCCGCTTGGCGTTCTCCGCCTCGGCGAGCACGGTCTCCTTGGCGGCGAACGCCTGGTTCACTCGTCCCCTGGCCTGCCCGACGAGCTTGCCGAGCGCGGCCTTCTGGTCGGCGGGCACATCGCGAAGCCCGGCGTTGAGCCTGGCGAGCGTCGAATGCTCGCCGGCGTGCGCCGCGCGGGCCGCCTTGAGTTCCGTGACACCGGAGGCTGCGTCGACCGCGGCCAGGGCCGCCTCGACCGCCGAGCGCACCGCGGATTCGGTGATCTGGATGGGTTCTGGCACGAAGATCAAGTCTACGCAGGGCCCGGGGCCGGAAATCCCGGCTTCGCACCCGCCACGATCGAGGCGACCACCTCGTCGACGGCATTCCGAGACGGCGTGGCGCCGAGCTCTCCGGCGAAGAGAAGGTGACCGGAGCCCATCAGCGCGAGCGCGAGTGTCCGCGGCTCGGCGGGCGACGCCAGGCGACCACGATCGCGCTCCTCGGTGAGATACGACGTGAGCATGCTCGTCGCTTCGCCGAGATACGACAGGGGGTGGTCGCCGGATGCCCGCAGCCTGGCGCGCACCGCGTCCCGGGCGATGACGATGCGGATGGCCGCCAGCCCGAGCGGATCGAAGACACGCACCAACGCTTCGCTCAGGTTCTCCATCACGCTCGACGTTCCGGCTCGGGCTCGGAGATCGCCGCCGAGGCTCCGGAGGCCGGCCGTCTTGCGCTCCACCCACTCCGCGAGGAACGTGTCGAAGTCCGCGAAATGGCGATGCAGCACGCCCTTCGCCACACCGAGCTCCTCGGTCACGGAGCGGCTGGTCAGGCCACTCGGGCCATCACGGAGCACGACCCGGTCCGCGGCGTCGAAGAGGCGAGCGCGGGCATCCTGCAAGGCGACTCCGGTGGGCACCACGGCAGTCCTCTCGTTCGCTCAGCGCGATCGCGCTCGATAGTGGCCACGTGCCCACTTATAGTGGGCGCATGGTCACTCTACCCGAGCGCTTCACGGCATCCGAATCCCATAACGCGCGAGACATGGCGGAGTCGTTCGGTGCTCACGCCGCGGCCTACGACCGCGCCCGCCCGCGCTACCCGAGCGAATTGGCCGACCGGGTTCTTTCCGAAACCCCTACCGTCTCTGACACGGCAGACGTGCTCGACGTCGGCATCGGCACCGGCATCTCCGCTCTGCCGTTTCGCGACCGCGGCGCACGCATCACGGGAGTGGACGTGGATGCCCGCATGGCCGAGTTCGCCAGGGCACGCGGCTTCGACGTCGAGGTGGCGAAGTTCGAAGAGTGGAACTCTGCCGGCCGCGACTTCGACCTCGTCATCGCCGGGCAGACGTGGCACTGGATCGACCCGGTCGCGGGCGCGGCCAAAGCCGGGAGCGTGCTCCGGCCCGGTGGAAGGCTTGCGGTGTTCTGGAACGTGATGCAGTTCCCACCGGAGCTCGGAGCCGCGTTCGATGCCGCGCTCGCACGCGCTCTGCCCGGGACGCCGTTCGCCAGGGGGATCTCGGCGGGGCTGTCCGGATACGCGTCGCAGCTGGACAAGGCGAGTGCGGGCATCCGGGAATCCGGCGCATTCGGCAAGGCCGAGCAGTGGCGATTCGACTGGCGCCGGGAGTACACCCGGAACGAATGGCTGGACGGGCTGCCGACCTCTGGCGGGTTCAACCAGGTGCCCGCCGAGGGGCTCGATCCGCTGCTGCGCGAAATCGGCCAGGCGATCGACGTCGCCGGCGGGTCGTTCACGATGGACTACGCCGCAATGGTGGTCACAGCTGTACGGAACGGCTGAGCCTGCTCGTCAGGATCGCTGCGCGAACGCCGACTCGTACAGGCACACCGACGCCGCGGTCGCCAGATTCATCGACTCGGCGTGCCCGTAGATGGGCACCGTGATCACCCGATCGACGAGGGCTACGGCTTCGTCGGACAGCCCGTGCGCCTCGTTGCCGAACACCCATGCGGTCGGCTCGGCGAGCTCGCCGCTCACGCGCGCGAGCAGCAGGTCATCGCCTGCCATGTCGGCGGCGAGCACGCGGAGTCCCGCAGTCTTGGCCTGCTCGAGCACGGCGTCGATGGTGGCGGCCACCGCCACAGGCACGTGGAAGATCGAACCCGTCGTCGAGCGGACGACCTTCGGGTTGTAGAGATCGACGGTATGGCCGGAGAACACGACGGCATCCGCTCCCGCCGAGTCCGCGGCACGGATGATCGTGCCCGCGTTCCCCGGATCGCGCACCTCTTCCAGCACCGCGATCAGTCGTGGTGACGCGTCGAAGACCGCGTCGAGGGAGACCGGGAACTGCCGGCACACCGCCACGAACCCCTGCGGCGTGACCGTATCCGCCATCGCGTCGAGCACGTGCTCAGCCACGAGCTCCGTACGCACCTCCGCCTGCCTGGCCAGTGCGACGACGTCATCGTGCTTGCGCAGCGCGTGCTCGGTGAGGAAGAGCTCGACCACGAGCTCCGGACGCCACGCGAGCGCCTCGCGCGCCGCCTGCGGACCCTCCAGCAAGAATGTCCCGGTGTCGGCACGCGCCGGTTTCTTCGCGAGTTTGGCGACGGCACGGACCCTTGGCGACCGGGGGTTGTCGAGCACGCGCTCAGCCTAGCCGTTGGCCGGGCTTGCAGGTTGCCGGACGCTCCTTCCCGGGACATGCGGAACGGCCCGACTCCCCATGGGAGCCGGGCCGTCCTGTTCTTGCCTATGCAGCCTTGGGGGCGGAGGTGTCAGCGGGCAGCGCCTTCTTCGCGGTCTCGACGAGCGCGGCGAACGTGGCGGGCTCGTTCACGGCCAGCTCTGCAAGGATGCGACGGTCCACCTCGACACCGGCCAGGTTCAGACCCTGGATGAAGCGGTTGTACGTCAGGCCGTTCTGGCGGCTCGCGGCGTTGATGCGCTGGATCCACAGACGACGGAAGTCACCCTTGCGGGCACGACGGTCACGGTAGCTGTAGACCAGCGAGTGGGTGACCTGCTCCTTCGCCTTGCGGTACAGGCGCGACCGCTGGCCGCGGTAGCCCTCGGCGCGCTCGAGGATGACCCGACGCTTCTTGTGGGCGTTGACGGCCCTCTTCACTCTTGCCATTGTTCGTAATTCCTTTACGCGTCGTGTCGGCTTACTTGCCGAGGAGCTTCTTGGCGACCTTGGCGTCGACGTTCGGAAGCACCTGGTCCTGGTTCAGGCGGCGCGTACGACGGCTCGTCTTGAGCTCCAGGTGGTGGCGCATGCCGGCCTGCTGCTTCATCACCTTGCCGCTGCCGGTGAGCTTGAAACGCTTCTTGGCCCCGGAGTGGGTCTTCTGCTTGGGCATTATTTCTCCTCATCGGTGGCGGATTCGGTTTCCGCCTCGGTGGCCGTCTCGCCGGATCGCTGCTGCTGGGAGCGCGCCCGGTTGGCGGCACGTTGTGCGTTGGCCTCGGCCTTGGCCTCCGACTTGTTCTTCAAGGGGCCGATGACCATGACCATGTTGCGGCCGTCGATGGTCGGGGTCGATTCCACGGAACCGAACTCCGCGACATCCTCGGCGAACCGCTGCAGCAAGCGCACGCCCTGCTCGGGCCGGGACTGCTCGCGCCCGCGGAACAGGATCATGGCCTTGACCTTGTCGCCGGACTTGAGGAATCCCTCGGCGCGCTTGCGCTTCGTCTCGTAGTCGTGTTTGTCGATCTTGAGGCGGAACCGCACCTCTTTCAGCACGGTGTTCGCCTGGTTGCGCCTGGCCTCTTTGGCCTTCTGCGCAGCCTCGTACTTGAACTTGCCGTAATCCATGATCTTGGCCACCGGAGGCTTCGAGTTCGGAGCCACCTCGACGAGGTCCATGTCTGCTTCCTGCGCGAGACGAATGGCGACCTCGATCTTGACGACGCCGATCTGCTCTCCGCCGGGGCCGACGAGGCGGACCTCGGGCACGCGGATACGGTCATTGGTACGGGGATCGCTGATGCGTGTCTCCTCTGATCGAACATTGCTGTGAACGGCACCCGCGACGGCGTCGCAGGTGGTCGGCAGAGGTCTCACACACGTGCGATCCGTGCTCGCGCACGGCCGCGCATCCCGCACCCTTTTCGTCAGCCTCGGCGACTTTCGTCGTGCGAAGCGGAGTGCGTAACGACCCGGTAACCTGATGAAGCGGTCATCGCGGGTGGGAGAGTCTCCACTTTTCCTTTCGGGGCATGATGCTCCGAAAGCCCGACACAGCTTAGCAGACAACCGGGTCGCCAGCCGAATCGTCCGCCGATGCCCTTCACCATGTCCACCTGCCGCGGAGGCCCCATGTCCGATCAGCACATCCACCGATTCGACGGAGGCGATGCCGCACTGCAGGCCGAAGATGCGGCGCTGGCAGAGGCAACGCGCGACATCGCGGATGTGCCGGCCGTCGAGGTGATCACCACCACGGCCGTGCACCTGATGAGCGCAGCCGCCGTGAAGTGCGGGCTCGCCGACGACCCGGATGCGCAGACGGACCTGGACGAGGCCCGCAAGCTGATCGACGCGTTGGCCGGTCTGGTGACGGCCAGCGCCCAGCACATCGGCGACCAGCACGCGCGCAGTCTGCGCGATGGCCTGCGCAGCCTGCAGCTCGCTTTCCGCGAGGCATCCGCCATCCCGGATGCACCCGGCTCGGGACCGGGAGAGAAGTACACCGGCCCGGTGAACTGACCGGTTCCGCTCAGTCTGCGGAACGCAGGCGGAGGGTCATCGAGTCGACGCGATCCGCGATGAGTGCCGAGGCGGCCCAGGCCGACGTGAGTCGCGTCACGACGGCGTCGAGGGCATCCCGGTCGAGGCCGGGGCGCAGCGTCAGCGTCACCACGACCTCGGCGCCCTGCAATCGGGCAGTCGGGTCGCCGGCCGAGAGCGCCACTGCCTGCACGGCCGGTTCGTGCCGGGATGCCTCGGTGAAGGCCGCGAAGACGGCGTCGTCCTGCCACGGCGACGTCCACGGCTCCCCCGTGGCCAGTGCCTTCACCACGGGACGGCGGAGCACGAACTCGGTGGGAGCCGTCGGGTCGATCACCACGAGCTCCGTCTGCTCGCTCGCCGCCGCCAAGGCGACGCGCGGCCCGACGGCGGGAACGGGGCGCGCCAGCGCATTCCACGCAATCATGGTCTGCACGGACGAGAACGCGGGGAGCACCGCCCGGCCGTCCGGCGCCCGCACGGTGGCGATCGACAGCTCCTGCGTCTTGTCGACGAGGTGTCCATCGGGTGTCTCGCCGACATCGCCTGCCTGGGCGAGCAGAGGCACGAGCAGACGCGCGGAACGGAGCGCATCGACCACGGCCCGCTGACCTGCAGCTCCTTGCCCGAACGCGGTCAGGGCGGTCAGCAGAGCCGGATCCGCCGAACCGTCGTCGCTCGACGCCTGCACCTGTTCGAAGGAGCGCCCTTCCCACGGCAGACCGGCCGAGTCCGCCCGGTCGGTCGACCCGAAGCGGTGACGGGAGCCCTCAGCGCCGGGCAACGTCCAGCGCCTCCGGAAGCGTGAAAGCGCCGGAGTAGAGCGCCTTTCCGACGATCGCGCCCTCCACGCCGAGCGGGACGAGCTCTCGGAGGGCGACGATGTCGTCCAGGCTGGAGACTCCGCCGGAGGCGACCACCGGGCGGTCCGTGCGAGCCGTGACCTGACGCAGAAGGTCAAGGTTCGGCCCGCGCAGGGTGCCGTCCTTGGTGACGTCCGTGACGACGTAGCGCGCGCATCCGGCGTCTTCGAGCTGTGCGAGCACCTCCCAGAGATCGCCGCCGTCCTGCGTCCACCCGCGGGCCGCGAGGGTGGTTCCACGTACGTCGAGACCGACAGCGATCGCCTCGCCGTAGCGCGAGATCACGTCGGATGCCCACTGCGGGTTCTCCAGCGCCGCGGTGCCGAGATTCACGCGCTTCGCCCCGAGCTCGAGTGCGTGCTCCAGCGAAGCATCGTCGCGGATGCCGCCCGACAGCTCGATCTTCACGTCGTGCCTCGATCGCATCACCGCCTTGAGCACGTCACGGTTGTGGCCGCGGCCGAACGCCGCATCGAGGTCGACCAGATGAATCCACTCGGCACCCTGCTCCGCCCACTCCTGCGCAGCATCGACCGGGTCTCCGTAGCTGGTCTCGCTTCCCGCTTCGCCCTGGGTCAACCGCACCGCCTTCCCGTCGGCGATGTCGACGGCCGGGAGCAGCACGAGTTCGGGGGTGTCGCTGATGGGGCTCATGAGTGGCTTGCTCTTTCGATGACGCGGACTGAAGGCGAGAGGACGATCGGATGCCGCAGCCTAGGCGGCGAGGACGGGCAGGCTCTGCACCCAGTTGCTCAGCAGCCGCATACCTGCGCGACCCGATTTCTCCGGGTGGAACTGGGTGGCGGAGAGCGGTCCGTTCTCCACGGCGGCGACGAATCGGCCGCCGTGGTCGGCCCAGGTGAGCTTTGCGGCTTGGAACCGGCCCGATGGCTCGAGTTCCCAGCGCTGGGCCGCATACGAGTGCACGAAGTAGAAGCGCTCATCGCGCACGCCGTCGAAGAGCACAGAGTCGACGGGAGCATCCACCGTGTTCCAGCCCATGTGCGGGAGCACGCCGGATTCCAGCCGCTCGACGGTGCCGGGCCACTCGCCGAGGCCCTCCGCGTCGTGCCCATGCTCGACGCCACGCTCGAACAGCACCTGCATGCCCACACAGATGCCGAGCACCGGGCGCCCGCCTGCGAGACGCCGGTCGATGATCTCGGCGCCGTGCACCGCCCGCAGTTGATCGACGACCGCCTTGAAGGCGCCAACGCCAGGTACCACCAGCCCGTCGGCATCCATCGCCGCGTGCCGGTCGCTCGTCAGCGTGACATCCGCTCCGACCGCCTCGAGCGCCTTGGCCGCCGAGTGCACGTTGCCCGAACCGTAGTCGAGCACGACGACGGTGGGCGAAGAGCCGTCGGCCGTGCCGTTCGTCACAGTGCGCCCTTGGTCGACGGAATGCCTTGCACGAGCGGGTCGAGGGCTTTCGCCTGCCGGAAGGCGCGGGCGAATGCCTTGAATTCCGCCTCCGCGATGTGGTGCGGATCGCGACCGCCGAGCACGCGCACGTGGACGGTGAGCGCGGCGTTGAACGCGATGGCCTCGAAGACGTGGCGCACCATCGATCCTGTGAAGTGACCGCCGATCAGGTGGTGCTCGAAGCCGGCCGGCTCACCGGAGTGCACGAGATACGGCCGCCCGGAGATATCGACCACTGCCTGCACGAGCGCCTCGTCGAGCGGCACCGTCGCGTCGCCGTAGCGCGAGATGCCGGACTTGTCGCCCAGGGCATCCCTGATCGCCAGCCCGAGGACGATGCCGACGTCTTCCACGGTGTGGTGTACGTCGATCTCGATGTCCCCCTTGGCACGCACCGTCAGATCGGTGAGCGAGTGCTTGGCGAACGCGGTGAGCAGGTGGTCGTAGAAGGGCACCGTCGTGTGCACGCTGCTGCGGCCCGTGCCGTCCAGATCGAGCGACAGCTCAATGCTCGACTCGCTGGTCTCGCGGCGGATGCTCGCACTGCGGCTGCTCATGCCGTCAAGCCTAATTGAGCGAGGTGGCCGTGCTCGCCGTCGTCGCGGACGCCGGTGCCGCAGTCAGCTCGGCCATGGCATCGAGGAAGACCGTGGTCTCCGCCTCCGTGCCGGCACTCACGCGCAGGTGATGGGGGATGCCGACGTCGCGCACCAGGATGCCCCGCTCCTTCAGCGCGAGGAACATCGCGTGCGGGTCGTCCACACCGCCGAACAGCACGAAGTTGCTGCCGGAGTCGTGCACGGCAAAGCCGAGCTCCGCCAGTCGTGATGCGATCCGGTCTCGTTGAACGACGATGTCGTGCACCGTCGCGAGCATCTCGCCGGAGTGCCGCAGAGCGGCCACTGCGGCCGCCTGCGTCAGAACCGACAGGTGATACGGCAGCCGTACGAGACGAAGGGCATCTGCTACGGCGGGGTCGGCCGCGAGATACCCGAGCCGCACACCGGCGAAAGCGAACGCCTTGCTCATCGTGCGAGAAACAATCAGCCGTTCACGACCGGGAAGCAGCGTCAGCGCACTAGGCGCAGCCTCGGGCATGAACTCCTGGTACGCCTCGTCGACGACCACGATGCCGTCTGTCACGTCGTAGACCGCTTCGACGACGTCCAGCTCGAGCGGGGTTCCGGTCGGATTGTTCGGTGCGCACAGGATGACGACGTCCGGACGGTGCTCCAGAACTGCGGCGGCCGCGTGGTCGGGGGTGACGACGAAGTCCGGCTCGCGATCAACGGCGATCCACTCGGTACCCGTGCCGGCGGCGAGCAGGGGATACATCGAATAGGTCGGCGCGAAGCCGAGTGCGCTGCGTCCGGGGCCGCCGAACGCCTGCAGAATCTGCTGCAGCACCTCGTTGGAGCCGTTCGCCGCCCAGATGTTGGAGGTATCCAGACCATGGCCCAAGTAGCCGGCCAGCGCCTCGCGCAACTCGAAGAACTCCCGGTCCGGATAGCGGTTCGCGCCCTTCAGCGCCGTACCGACCGACTGGAGGATGTCTGCCACGACGTCGTCCGGAATCGGATGGGTGTTCTCGTTGACGTTCAGTGCGACGGG
Organism: Humibacter ginsengiterrae; assembly: GCF_054780115.1. Taxonomy (NCBI): domain Bacteria; kingdom Bacillati; phylum Actinomycetota; class Actinomycetes; order Micrococcales; family Microbacteriaceae; genus Humibacter; species Humibacter ginsengiterrae. The sequence goes on along the minus strand of NZ_BAAGWY010000002.1, from coordinate 485,558 downwards.
CACAGGAGACTGCGGCGCGCCGTACGGCGACTTGCCGCGCAGATCATCACGGAGCGGGAGGTCGGAGAACGAGATCACTCGTCAATGCTAGGGCGACCTGTCACCGGCTCGATTCGTCGAACTCATGCGGGATCGCCAGTTGCTCTCCTGCCTGGATCGTGCTCGACGACAATCCGTTCAGGTCCACGAACGCGGCGACCACGTCACGCGGGTCGCTGCGCGGGGCCACACGCTCCGCGATGCTCCACAGCGACTCGCCCGGCTGCACCGTCAGGTGATGGAACGACGCGCTCGGGGACTGGATGCCCGCCATGGCGCCGCCGCTGGCAAGCAGGGCCCCGCCGCCGACGAGGAGCGGCAGAACGATGAGCGCCGACAGCACGACGCGGCCACGACGCGTGAGGCGAGTGCGAACGCGCGAGGGCCGGGCATCGGCCGCTGCGCGAAGACGGACGGGCGCAGCCGGAATGTTTCGGGCGGAGTGCGCCAGTGCGATGGTCGTCATGACCGTCTCCCTTCAGTCTCGAACCCGTGTTCCGAACCTATCTTCGATTCTCGCGGATTTCAACGGTATGTTCGGATCTGCCTCGTTCGAGTTGTCAACACGCTCGAACAAAGTCGCCGATCCAGGCCGAAACCCGGATAGAGTTTCGATCTGTCAGGAACACCTCAACACGCACCACCGACATTCGTTACGAGAGGCCCGGGGCATTCGCCGCAGGAGACGTTCGAAACGTTCGTCGTAGACCGGGTATCACCTCGGCGGATCTCTCCCCAGGAGCAGCGCAGACCGCCGATGACGAGAGGAAGAGCACGTTGACCGACGTCGATGGCCCACAGCACGATGGCCGGCAGTCCTCTGCCGCGGCCGTAGCGGGCTCAGCTGCCCGCGGTAGCCGCGTGGAGAAGCCGCGCACGCGGCGGCGCAAGAACCTCAGCGATAAGCAGCGCGCGATTCTCGAGGTCATCCAGCGTTCGGTGAGCAAGCGCGGGTATCCGCCCAGCATGCGTGAGATCGGCGACGCGGTCGGACTCGCGTCGCTCTCCAGCGTGGCTCATCAGCTGGGTCAGCTCGAGCTGAGCGGATACCTGCGCCGCGACCCGAACCGGCCTCGCGCGCTCGAGGTGCTGATCGACCTGCCAGAGGGCACGGGGCGCGCCGAAGCCTCAACGGACTTCGAGACGTCGATCCCGGTCGGTGACGCCACCATGGTGCCCATGGTGGGCCGAATCGCCGCCGGTGTTCCCATCACGGCGGAACAACAGGTCGAGGAAGTATTCCCGCTCCCCCGGCAACTCGTTGGCAACGGCGAGCTGTTCATGCTGAAGGTTCAGGGCGAGTCGATGATCGACGCCGCGATCTGCGATGGCGACTGGGTAGTAGTGCGGCAGCAGAAGACTGCGGAGAACGGCGACATCGTCGCGGCGATGCTCGACGGGGAGGCCACCGTCAAGGTCTTCCGGCAACGGGACGGACACACCTGGCTTTTGCCGCGCAACTCGGCATACGAACCGATCCTCGGTGACTTCGCCGACGTGGTGGGCAAGGTCGTCGCCGTGCTGCGCGCGGTCTGATCACACCCGCGGGCAACTCGGCCGTGTCGTCGGTGCACGTGACCGTCGAGTTCGCGCCGGATGTACACGGCACCGCGATGCGGTTCGTGCACGGCGAGCTCCGCGGCGCTTCCGAGCACGATTACGCGCAGAACCGGAGACGAACGTTCGCGAAGCTCGACCGCGTACTTACGGCGGATGCCAGCGGCTGACGGCAGCCGTCGGCATCCGCCGTCGTTCACTACGCCGGCTGCTTCTCGCGAACCGCCCGAGTCGCCTCGATGATGTTCTTCAGCGACGCGACCGTCTCGTCGTATCCACGCGTCTTGAGACCGCAGTCCGGGTTCACCCATACCTGCCGCTCCGGAATACCGCCCAAGGCCTTCTCAAGCAGCTCGGTGACCTCACCCACCGACGGCACGCGCGGAGAGTGGATGTCGTATACACCGGGGCCGATGCCGTGGTCGAAGCCGCTGGCCTTGATGTCGTCGACCACCTCCATGCGGCTGCGCGCAGCCTCGATGCTGGTCACGTCGGCATCCAGGTTGCGGATCGCGTCGATGACGACGCCGAACTCGGAGTAGCACAGGTGGGTGTGGATCTGCGTCGCGTCGCCGACACCGCTCGTGGCGAGACGGAACGAGCCGACCGACCAGTCGAGGTAGTCCGCCTGATCCTTCTTCTTGAGCGGGAGCAGCTCGCGCAACGCGGGCTCGTCCACCTGCACGATCCGGATCCCCGCGGACTCGAGATCGGCGATCTCATCGCGCAACGCGAGCGCGACCTGCCGTGCCGTGTCGCCGAGCGGCTGGTCGTCGCGCACGAACGACCAGGCGAGAATCGTGACCGGGCCGGTGAGCATCCCCTTCACCGGCTTATCGGTCAGCGACTGGGTGTAGGTCGACCATTCGACCGTGATCGGCTTCGGGCGAGACACGTCTCCCCAAAGAATCGACGGCCGGGTGCAACGACTTCCATACGACTGCACCCAGCCGTTCTGCGTCACCGCGAAGCCGTCGAGGTTCTCGGCGAAGTACTGCACCATGTCGTTGCGCTCCGGCTCGCCATGCACGATGACGTCGATGCCGATCTCCTCCTGCAGATCGACGACGCGCTTGATCTCCGCCTGCATGAGCCCGAGATACTCCGCCTCGGTGATGATGCCCTTCGCGAACTGTGCACGTGCGCGCCGGATGTCGCCGGTCTGCGGGAACGAGCCGATCGTGGTCGTGGGCAGCAGCGGGAGACCGAGCGCGGCATCCTGAGCAGCGAGCCGGGCTGCGTAGTCACCGCGCCGGAAGTCCGCGTCGGTGAGCGCTTCGGCGCGAGCGCGCACAGCCCCGTCGCGCACACCGGGCGCACCCAGCCGGTCGGAAAGAGCGGCGGACGCCTGTGCCAGCTCCTCCTGGATCGCCTCGTGCCCATCCTCCAGGCCGCGCGCCAGCGTAGCGACCTGCCCGACCTTCTGGTCGGCGAACGCGAGCCAGGACTTGAGCCCGTCGTCCAGCGCCGGCTCATCGTCGACGTCGTGCGGCACGTGCAGGAGCGAGGTCGAGGTGGATGCCGCGAGGTTCGGCGACAGCGCCAGCAACGACTCGAGGGCACCGAACGCGGCCTCCAGGTCGCCGCGCCAGACGTTGTGGCCGTCGATCACACCACCCACCACGGTCTTACCGCGCAGAGCCGCCTTCGTGTCGGCATCCAGCTGCGACGGGATGCTTCCGCGCACGAGGTCGAGCGAGATCGCCTCGATGTTCGTGGCGGCGAGCACCGCAAGGGCGTCGTCGAGACTGCCGTAGGGCGCCGCGACCAACAGGCTCGGCCGGTCGGACGCGCTGCCAAGCGCCTCGTAGGCGACGCGGGCTGCGGCGAGCAGGTCGGCTCGGGTGTCGTCGAGGCTCTCGCTCACCAGAGCGGGCTCGTCCAGCTGGACCCACTCGGCGCCCGCCGCCTTCAACTCGGAAAGAAGCCGCGCGTAGACAGGGAGCACGTCCCCGAGCCGCGACAACGGCCGGAAGTCCGCGGGTGCACCGTCGGCCGGCTTGCTGAGCGCCAGGAACGTGACCGGTCCGACGATGACCGGGCGGGTGAGGTATCCGTCGGCCTTCGCTTCTTCGAACTCGCGGACGAGTCGATCGGACGCCAGCCGGAAGCTCGCGTCAGGTGCGATCTCGGGCACCAGATAGTGGTAGTTCGAATCGAACCACTTCGTCATCTCCAGCGGGGCGTCGTCGCCTGCACCACGGGCGATCGTGAAGTAGCCAGCGAGGTCGACGCGGCCATCGGCATCCTGCAGGCCCGCGAAACGCGCGGGCACCGCGCCGAGTGTGATCGCGGCATCCAGCACCTGGTCGTAGTAGCTGAATGTCTCGGGAATGGCGGAGTCGGTCTTGCCGAGGCCGAGCCGTGACAACCGGTCGCGCGTGGCACGACGGAGCCCCGCTGCCGTCGTCTCGAGCTCGTCCGCGGTGATCGTGCCCGCCCAGAACGCCTCGACGGCTTTCTTGAGCTCGCGGCGACGGCCGATGCGCGGGTACCCGACGATCGTGCCGGTCGGGAAGGTGGAGGAGGTCATGCGCTTTCCTTCTGTTTGCTGGCCTGCTGGTGTGGGATGGTCGTGATCGCCTCGACTGCCGTCTTCGCCGCGAAGTCTTCCTCGAGCGCCGATGGGTCGATCAGACCGCAGCGCTCGAGCACCGCGAGCGACGTCTGCGGCTGGTTGAACGTGCACAGGTGGATGCCTGGGGCGCCGCCGGCGATGAGCCGTTCCGTGAGCTGGGCGGCATGCTCGATGCCGATCTCACGTCTGCCCTCGTCGGTGGGTTCCACTTCGAGGCGGATGCTGAGATCGCTTGGAAGGTCCTCGCCGTTCAGCTCCAGAATGCGGCGAAGTCGCGCCGGTGAGGTCACGGGCATGATGCCGGGCAGGATGGGCAGCGTCACGCCCGCGCGGCGTGCGCGCTCGACGAAGGCGAAGTAGTCCTCGGCGTGGAAGAACAGCTGGGTGATCGCAAGGTTCGCACCCTGCGCCTGTTTCGCAAGAAGGGTGTCGATGTCCTGCTCGATCGAACGGGAACGCGGATGTCCGTTGAGGTAGGCGGCGACGGCGATCGTGACCTTCTCGCGCCTGCCGACGGCGCTCGCATGCGTGAGGCCGGGCATCGGGATCTCACGGTATGGGGCGTGCTCGGCCTGAATTCGGTGAATCAACTGCACGAGCTCCGCAGCGCTGTGCAGGTCGCCGAGCGGGGCATCCTCCGACGCACCCACGGGCGGATCGCCACGCACTGCAAGGAACCGGGTGACGCCCGCGCCCAGGAACTCGCGGATCATGCGGCCGGCCTGCTCGTGGGACGAACCGACGCAGGTCAGGTGGGCCATCGCCGGCACCGGCGTGTTCTGGGTGATGTACCTGACCACCTCGAGCGAGTTCGCGTGTGACGAGCCGCCGGCACCGTACGTGACCGAGATGAAGCGCGGCTGGACGGCGGCGAGGCGCTGGATGGTGCGCGGCAGAGCACGCGCGGCCGCCTCATTGCGAGGCGGATACAGCTCGAACGAGAAGGGCGTTCCGACCGGGCAGCGCCCCTCGTCTGAACGCGGCCCGTCGCACGGAGGCACGGAGGCCGAGCCGTCGTCGGCGTGCTGTGCACTCATGGCGGCTCCCCACTAGGGCGGCGCGGAGGCTGTCGATCGCAACTGATGGCCGAAGGCATCCGCACCGCATCGTTCGCGACCGCTGATGCAGCGGCCGCTCGTTCACGCGGCTCGGGGCGGGTGCCGGGCTCGGCTGTCGCTCCAGTCGAACAGGCCGGCTCGGCCGTGCTCGACGAACAATGCGATCACAGTAACAAAGCGCCGCGGGAACGGATACTGCGTGTTACGCAGCGCTACAAAGCACCCAGCTACGTCAGGCGACGACGGGCTGCGCGCGGAACGGCTCGAAGACGGGCACGAACTCGGGCGCCACCTTGGCGGTGACCCTGGTGCCATCCGGCTCGTACGCCGTGTGCATCACCCGGCCGCGCTCGTGCAGCGCCGAGACGAGATCTCCCCTGTCATACGGGATCAGCACATCGATCTCGACGGACCGATCGGGCAGCGCGCGAGCGATCGCCGAGAGCACCTCGTCTATGCCTTCACCCGTGCGTGCGGACGCGAACACCGCTGCCGGCTCCAGCCCGCGCAGCTCGAGACGTCGACCATCGTCGATGAGGTCCGCCTTGTTGAAGACCACCAGCTCCGGGATGTCGCGGCCACCGACCTCCCCGATCACGTCCCGAACAGTGGCGAGCTGAGCCGCGGGGTCGGGGTGGGAGGCATCGACGACGTGCACGATCACATCCGCGTCGGCGACCTCTTCCAGCGTCGACCGAAACGCCTCGACCAGCTGATGCGGAAGATTGCGCACGAAACCCACGGTGTCGGCAAGCGTGTACAGGCGCCCGTCGGCGGTGATCGAGCGCCGCACTGTGGCATCCAGCGTGGCGAACAGCGCGTTCTCGACGAGCACACCGGCCTTGGTGATGCGGTTCAGCAGGCTCGACTTGCCGGCATTCGTATACCCGGCGATGGCCACCGACGGCACACTGTTGCGGCGGCGGTTGGCGCGCTTCGCCTCGCGTGCCGGCTTGAAGTCCTTGATCTGCCTGCGCAGCTTCGCCATACGGGAGTGGATGCGCCGACGATCCAGCTCGATCTTCGTCTCACCGGGACCACGGCTGCCCATACCGGCGCCTGCGCCGCCGACCTGGCCGCCGGCCTGCCGGCTCATCGACTCGCCCCAGCCGCGCAGACGCGGGAGCAGGTACTCGAGCTGCGCCAGCTCCACCTGCGCCTTGCCCTCGCGGCTCTTCGCATGCTGACTGAAGATGTCGAGGATCACCGCGGTGCGATCGATCACCTTGACCTTGACGATGTCTTCGAGCGCGCGCCTCTGACTCGGCGCCAGCTCGGTGTCGGCGACGACCGTATCTGCACCGAGTGCTTTGACGATGTCGTGCAGCTCCTGCGCCTTTCCGCTGCCGAGATAGGTACCGGGATCGGGGTGCGGTCGCCGCTGCAGCAGGCCGTCCAGCACGACGGCGCCGGCCGTTTCGGCCAGTGCCGCGAGTTCGCGCAAGGAGTTCTCTGCATCCAGCTGCGTGCCCGCCGAGTAGACGCCGATCAGCACCACGTTCTCGAGCCGTAACTGCCGGTACTCGACCTCGGTGACGTCTTCGAGCTCCGTCGAGAGGCCCGCGACACGACGCAAGGCCGCGCGCTCTTCGCGGTCGAACTGCTCGCCGTCGTCGGTCTGCCCGTCGGCGGCGGAGCGCTGCAGGGCCAGTGCCCCCTGCCCGAAGATCGTCGTTCGAGCGGATGCCTGCTCCGCGCGCGCGAGAACCCGAGCGACGACGTCGTCCTGTGTCTCGTCGTCGCGGGCGGCGGTCACGTCATCGAGCGCGTCATCGCGCCGGTGCTCATCGTGGGTTTGCGTCATCGTGTGGTCAACCATAGTTCTCCCTGCCGACAACATCTCGGTGCTGTCATCCTTTTGGTCCCAGCTCCAGCCGGCCGGTACTTTCCTTGTATGGCCAGCGGTGAGCACTACTTCACGTCACGACCCGGCGGGGATGCGAAGCTGCGCCCGCTCGCCGTGCGCCTCGCGGGCCGTGAGGTCGAGCTCGTCACCGCTTCGGGCATCTTCAGCCCCGACCACATCGACATCGGCACGCGGGTGCTCCTGGCCGATGCGCCCGATGCCCCCGCCACGGGCGACCTCCTCGACCTCGGCTGCGGCTGGGGACCGGTCGCTCTCACCCTGGCGCTCGAGTCCCCTGACGCGACCATCTGGGCCGTCGACGTCAACGAGCGTGCGCTCGACGTGGTGCGCCGCAACGCGTCGACCCTCGGACTCACGAACGTCAACGCCGTGCTGCCGGATGATGTTCCCGACCACGTCGCCTTTCGCGCGATCTGGTCGAATCCGCCGATCCGCGTCGGCAAGGACGAACTGCACGCCCTTCTTCTGCGCTGGCTGCCGCGGCTGGAGACGCAGGCGGATGCCTGGCTCGTCGTGCAGCGCAACCTCGGCTCCGACTCGCTGCAGCGGTGGCTCGAGGCGGAGCTTCCCACCGGGTTCGGCGTGCGACGCGCCTCCTCCAGCAAGGGATTCCGTGTGCTGAACGTGCACCGCGAAGAGGCTGTACCGCAGGCAGCTTCCCGCGACTGACGGCGTCAGCCGATCGTGACCTCGCCGTCGTAGACGAGCTCGGCGGGACCCGACAACGCGACGTGCTCGCCGTCCTCGGCGGGGAACATCCGCACGCCCAGCGTTCCGCCCGGAGTGCGCACCTTCCAGTTGTCTGGAGCGCCGTCTCCGGCCCAGTACCGGGTGGCCAGCGCTGCGGCAGCGGTACCGGTGCCGCACGCCAGAGTCTCACCGCTTCCGCGTTCGTGCACCCGCATGCGGATGCGGCCCACACCGTCGTCGACGAGCGGCTCGAATGGCACGACGAACTCCACATTCGCGCCGTTCACCGGCTCAGGATCGAGGATCGGCGTGGGTCCGAGATCGAGGCGGTCGAGCTCGTCGTCGTCGGCCAGGGCCACCACCACGTGCGGGTTGCCCACGTCGATGCCGACTCCGGGGCGCGCCACGCCCAAGCCCTTGGCCCGCACCGTGGGGTCATCGCCGGTGAGGTGCCAGCGGCCGAGATCGACCTGGAATCCCGACCCGCTCTGCTGCACGTCTCGCACGCCGGCGCGCGTCCCGATCGGAAGGGTCTGGCCGGGCTGCAGGTGGGCGAATCCGCCGTCGATCAGATAGCGGGTGAATACCCGGATGCCGTTGCCGCACATCTCCGCCGGGGTGCCGTCGGCGTTGTGGTAGTCCATGAACCACTCGGCCGTGGGGTCCTCCGAGAGTGCAACACCGCCCTCGGGAATCGCCGACGACTTCACGGCACGGATCACACCGTCAGCACCCACGCCGAAGTGCCGGTCGCAGATCAACGCGATCTGCGCCGCCGTGAGATCGACGACGCCTTCAGGGTCGGCGAAGAGCACGAAGTCGTTGCCGGCGCCGTGGCCCTTGCTGAACGAGAGTGTGGTCACCGCGCAAGCCTATCCAGTACGGCTGCGACGAGCCCACCGCGCGCCACCTCACTCGTATCGGAAGCGTCGAGCCAGGTCGGTTCCGGATACCGCTTGAACCAGGAGACCTGCCGCCGCGCGTATCGGCGGGTGAGCCGTTGCGTCTCAGCGATGGCTTGGTCCTGCGTCAGCTCACCGCGCAGTTGTGCCGCGGCCTGGGCGTAGCCGATCGCCTTCGACGCGGTCGCACCCCGGTCCAGACCTTGGGCGAGAAGGCCACGCACCTCGTCGAGTAGCCCGGATTCCCACATGCGCTCGACGCGGGCATCCAGCCGCTCGACGAGCCGTTCGCGTGGGACGGCAAGGCCGACCACGGTCATCGGTGACCACGGCACCGGCCGCTCGGGAAGGGACGCACCGTGGCCCTTCTGCTGCAGCTCGGCCACCTCCAGAGCACGGATGACGCGTCGCGAGTTCGCCGGATCCACGCGCTCCGCCGTGGCCGGGTCGAGCGCTCGCAGCCGATCCAGCAGCGGGCGGGTGCCGGATGCCTGCGCTTCGGTCTCGAGTCGTGCCCGCAACGCCGCATCTCGCCCGGGGAACGCGAAGTCGTACAGCACCGAGGAGACGTACAGTCCCGACCCGCCGACGAGGATCGGCACCGCTCGCCTGCTGAGGATGTCATCGATCGCGCGCCTGGCGAGCGGCTGATACCACGCGACAGTCGCCTCTTGCGTCACCTCGAGCACGTCGATGAGATGATGCGGAATGCCGCGGCGCTCATCAGGTGCGATTTTGGCGGTGCCGATGTTCATGCCGCGGTAGAACTGCATGGCGTCTGCGCCCACGATCTCGGCCCGGACCCCACGCTCCCTGAGGGCGACCGCGACCTCGAGCGCGAGGTCGCTCTTGCCGGTTCCGGTCGCGCCGACGATCGCGAGGTAGTGAGACGACCCTTCGGAGCCCGCGGGTGAGCGCACGGACGCCTGCTCGGCGGGTTCGCTCACGTCGGACGGATCACCGCTCGCCGTCGGCGAGATCGTAGATCGGCGTCGTGGGACCGGCCGGCGTTCCCTGGTCCAGAGAGTGCCGCGGCGAGCCCAGTTCCGATCGGGGACGCAGCCCCGGCAGGCCGAGGGACACCTTGCGCTCGGCACCCGATGACCCGTGCGAGGGCACGGCACAAGACTCGGCCTCCGCGTTGTCCCAGGCGTCCCCCGCTCGGGTGCGGCGCACTCGGAGTGTCTCGCCCGGTTCGGCGTCGGCCAGCAGATGGAACGGCGCCGCGTGCGTGATGCGTACGCTGACGACGTCGCCGGGCCGCGGGAGCTCCGATCCTTCCGGTACCTCGAAGTGCACGAGGCGGCTGTCTTCGGCGCGTCCGCTCATGCGGTGCGTCTCTGCGTCCTTCTTGCCCTCGCCGGTGGCGACGAGCACCTGCACCTCACGGCCGACGAGCTTCTCGTTCTCCTCCAGGCCGATGCGCTCCTGCAGGGCGATCAACCTGTCGTAGCGTTCCTGCACGACATCTTTCGGCACCTGGTCGGCCATGGTGGCGGCGGGGGTGCCGGGTCGCGCGGAGTACTGGAACGTGAACGCCGACGCGAAACGGGCCTGCTCCACGACGCGGACGGTCTCCTGGAAGTCCTCCTCGGTCTCACCAGGGAACCCGACGATGATGTCGGTGCTGATGGCGGCATCTGGGATGCGGGAGCGGACCCTGTCGAGGATGCCGAGGAACTTCGCCGAACGGTAGCTGCGGCGCATGGCGCGTAGGATCCGGTCCGATCCGGACTGCAGCGGCATGTGCAGCTGTGGCATCACGGCGGGCGTCTCGGCCATGGCGTCGATCACGTCGTCGGTGAACGCAGCGGGATGAGGCGAGGTGAACCGGATGCGCTCCAGCCCCTCGATCGCGCCCGCGGCCCTCAGCAGCTTGCCGAACGCGAGCCGGTCGCCGAAGTCGACGCCGTAGGAGTTCACGTTCTGGCCGAGGAGCGTTACCTCGATGGCGCCGTCGTCGACCAGTGACTTGATCTCGGCGAGCACGTCGCCCGGGCGGCGGTCGTTCTCCTTGCCTCGCAGCGACGGCACGATGCAGAAGGTGCACGTGTTGTTGCAGCCGACCGAGATAGACACCCAGCCGCTGTAGGTGGAGTCCCGTTTCGTGGGAAGCGTCGACGGGAACGTCTCGAGGGCTTCGAGGATCTCAACCTGGGCTTCGTGGTTGTGCCGCGCGCGCTCCAGCAGGTTCGGCAGCGCTCCCATGTTGTGCGTGCCGAACACGACGTCGACCCAGGGAGCCTTCTCCAGGATGACGTTCTTGTCCTTCTGGGCGAGGCAGCCTCCGACGGCGATCTGCATCCCGGCGTGCCGCCTCTTCACGGATGCCAGGTGGCCGAGGTTGCCATAGAGCTTGTTGTCCGCATTCTCGCGCACCGCACACGTGTTGATCACGACGACGTCGGCTTCGGCTCCGGACGCCCGCACGTACCCCGCCGCCTCCAGCGAACCGCTGAGGCGCTCCGAATCGTGCACGTTCATCTGGCAGCCGTAGGTGCGCACCTCGTACGTGCGCACGTGTCCATCGGCATCGACGGCGGCGTCCGACACGGCGATCGACGTCGGAGCCGAGCTGGGTCGGATTCGATCGGCAATGGTCATAGTGCGCACTAGTCTACGTTCGCGTACCTGATCGCTGGATGCGGTGCAGTCTCAGCGGAAACGGACTCCCCCGCTCGCCGTCGAACCGCGCGGGTGCCCCTCCAAAGCCGTGCGCACCGACGCTCGGATGACCTCGCCGTCGTAGCCCTTGCGTGCGAGGTATGCGCTCAGCCGCCTCGCAGCGACGTCGTAGTCGACCGAGCGCAACTGCCGAGCACGGGCCATCGCCAACTCGGTAGCTCGTTCGAGCTCGTCGTCGCCGTCGAGTTCTGCCATCGCATCGGCGATGACCGCGTCGTCGAGGTGCCGCCTACGCAGTTCCCCCTCGATGGCCGCCCGGCCCGACCCCTTGCGAGTGTGCATCGAGTAGACGACAGAGACCGCGAGGGCCGCGTCGTCGAGTAGCCCGAGGCTTTCGAGTCGGTCGAGTTCGGCCGCCGCCGTTTCGCCATCCACCTCACGCTTGGCCAGCACCTGCTCGAGCTCCCAACGGGACATGCCTCGCCGTGCGAGCTGATGGATCGCCACGTTGCCGGCGCGTGTCGCCTTGCGGTCTCGGCGATCGAGTTGAGCCGTTGTGGCGTTCTCATCGGCGTCTGCCGCGGCACGGCGCGACAGGGACCGGACCCGGGCGAGCGCATTCTGGGCCGCATCGGACGGCTGGGCGCCCGGCAGGTATGTCACCGGAGCGAGTCCACGCCCCTCAGCTGCCGGCCCGCGGTCAGCGGACCCCGCAGGCGGAAATTGCACCACCATCGTGCGCTCGCCTCAGGCACCCTTGCGCTGTGCGATCTTCGTCTCGATCGACTCGACGTTCGAGACGCTCTCCACCGGTGCATTCGGGTCGACGATCACGCCGAGCTTGACCAGGATCTTGCGCTCGATCTCGGCGGCGATGTCGGGGTTGTCGATCAGGAAGTTGCGCGAGTTCTCCTTGCCCTGACCGAGCTGGTCGCCCTCGTAGGTGTACCAGGCGCCGGACTTCTTCACGATGGCCTGCTCGACTCCGTAGTCCAGAAGACTGCCCTCGCGCGAGATGCCCACGCCGTACAGGATGTCGAACTCGGCCTGCTTGAACGGCGGAGCCATCTTGTTCTTGACGACCTTGACCCTGGTGCGGTTGCCGACGGCCTCCGTGCCGTCCTTCAGCGTCTCGATACGGCGGATGTCGAGTCGCACCGACGCGTAGAACTTGAGCGCCTTGCCGCCGGAGGTCGTCTCGGGGCTGCCGAAGAACACGCCCACCTTCTCGCGAAGCTGGTTGATGAAGATCATCGTGGTGTTCGTCTGGTTGAGCGCACCGGTCAGCTTGCGGAGCGCCTGCGACATGAGCCTGGCTTGAAGGCCGACGTGCGAGTCGCCCATCTCGCCCTCGATCTCGGCACGCGGAACGAGCGCGGCGACGGAGTCGATCACGATGAGGTCGATCGATCCGCTTCGCACCAGCATGTCCGCAATCTCCAGCGCCTGCTCCCCTGTATCGGGCTGCGAGACGAGGAGCGAGTCGATGTCGACGCCGAGCTTCTTCGCGTACTCCGGGTCGAGCGCGTGCTCGGCATCGATGAACGCGGCGATTCCGCCGTTCTTCTGGGCGTTGGCGATGGCGTGCAGCGTCAGCGTCGTCTTTCCGGAGGACTCCGGACCGTAGATCTCGACGATGCGGCCACGCGGTAGTCCGCCGATGCCGAGCGCGACATCGAGGGCGATCGAACCCGTGGGGATCACCTCGACGGGAGCACGCTCATCGCTGCCCAGTCGCATGACGGAGCCCTTGCCGAACTGCCGGTCGATCTGAGCGAGAGCGGTCTCGAGTGCCTTTTCGCGATCTGCTGGAGTGGGCATGGTGTGGCTTCCTTTCGCCGGAACAGTCGTCGTGTAATCGCTGCTTCGTACCGTAGGACGCACCTGCGACAACGGGATGCCGGACCGGCGCGAAGTGGATAACTCGCTTCGAGAAGTTCTGTGGACTCAGAGTAGCAACACCCGAACATCTCTTCGTACGATCGCGTGGCGTGTCGGGGCCTTTTTCGAAGTCAGCGTGGTCATCGTCGAGGAGGTGTCGGAAGGCCGGCACCATGCCGGCGTTCGAGCGGGACCTCCATCGCCTCGCACAGGGCGAGCCATACGTCGCGCTCAGGCACACCGTCGGCGAGCGCCTGATCCGACGTGCGGTTTCCAAGGCTGTCGATCACGAGGTCGCGAAGCAGAGCCCGGCCGTACTGTTCGCCGAACTCGGCCGCCACGGCCCGTCGGAATTCGCTCGTTCGCACCGCGACAGCATAGGAGATCGTCCCGGCGAACGGTGCCCCTTTCCGGCGGTGAACGGCACCCGGAAGCGGTAGCCTCCATGAAGCAAGTGGCGCCCCGCAGAAGCGGGGCGCCACTTTCGTCTTATCCGGCGAGCAGACTCACCGAGCGACGAGATCCGCGTCCAGCGCGGCGACGAACTCGTCGGGAACAGTGTCGGGGATGACCTGGTCGATGCCCTCGAGCACCGCAAGCCGATCGCCGACTTCACGCATGATCACCGAGATGGGCGTGTCGAGTGCGTCGGCCACCGAAGCGAGGATCTCGCTCGACGCCTCCTTCTGTCCGCGCTCGACCTCGCTGAGGTAACCGAGAGCCACACTCGCCCGGCTTGCGACCTGGCGAAGAGTGCGCCCCTTCTGCAGGCGGAAGTCCCGTAGCACGTCGCCGATTTCTTGACGTACAAGAATCATTGGAGCCTCCTTCTCTCTTCCTGCCACAACCTTCGATCCGTTGTTGTCTTACGGATACCTTCAACGCTACGCGCTTTGACGGTCCATGAACTCTAACCATCGACGACTGGGGTTTGGGTGTGAGTACATAACGCTGTAACAAACTCGAGATACGGGCTATTCCGCCGGCCCTACAGCACGACCTCGGCCAGGGTGCGGACGGCGACGTCGACTGATTCTGCACGGATCTGGGCCCTCGTTCCCGTCAGCGCCAGCTCGACCACCTCGTCCTCGTCGCCGTGCGAGATTCCGATGAAGACCGTGCCAGGAGAACGCCCGCCCTGCCCGTCCGGTCCTGCCACGCCCGTGGTGGCGACACCGACGTCCGCGGGACGACGGCCGACGGCCAGTGCGGAGCGCACGCCTCTCGCCAGCTGGCGCGCCACTTCGGGATGTACGGGACCGTGTTCTGCCAGCAGCGCGGCATCCACTCCGACGAGCGTGTGCTTGAGCTCCGTGGCGTACACCACGGCACCGCCGAGCACGACGGCGGATGCCCCGGCCGGTCTGGTCAGTTCGGCCGTCAGGGCACCACCGGTGAGCGATTCTGCGACCGCGAGAGTCATCCCGCGCGCGGTGAGTCTGGCGATCAACGCCGCCGTGCGATCTGCGGTGGCCTCCTCGTCCTCGTGCGTCACGGCCGCCGCCCGGAGCCGCGCCGCAGGCGATACGCCGCCCAGAGGTACTCGAGCCCGGACCAGACGGTAAGGACAAGCGCGATGCCCATGAGCACCCAGTTCAGCCAGAAGATCCAGTCGCCCACCACCGTCCACGTCGGCGCCAGCGCGAACGAGATGGCGACGGCCTGCGCGACCGTCTTGAGCTTGCCGCCCCGCCCGGCCGGCACCACGTTGCCACGGCGCAGCTCGACCATGCGCCACACCGTGATGCCCACCTCACGAACGACGATCACGATCGTCACCCACCACCACAACTCGCCGAGGATCGACAGGCACACCAGCGCACCCGACGTGAGCAGCTTGTCGGCGATCGGGTCGAGGATCTTGCCGAGATCGGTGACGAGCCCCTTGCGCCTCGCGATCGCGCCGTCAACGCCATCCGTCGCGATCGCCACGATGAAGAGTGCTGCGGCGATCCAGCGCAGGATGCCGTCGGCACCCGAATCGGCGAGCAGAAGCCAGAAGAACACCGGTGCGAGCAAGATGCGCACCACCGTGATGAGGTTCGGCAGATTGAAGTTGCCGGGTGCGGTCGGCGCTTCGGCGCGGCCGGAATCGGTCATGCAGCAAGCCTAGGCCCGGGTGGCGGAGCGGAGAGCGCGGGTCGCCTCTACTCGCGCCCCGTCAGCCCCCAGGCGTCTTCGTCGGAGTCGCCGTCGACCTCTTCGAGGTCGCTGAACTGTCGCGACACCGGGTCGTCGTAGCGGTCGTCGTCGTCCTGTTGGTGCGTCGGCTGACCTGACGGCATGTTCTGGCCCGCCGGAGAAATCGCACTTGGCTGACCGCCCTGTGCTGCTGACTGCTGTGCGGACGCCTGGCCGCTGTCGCCTCCGCGCAACCGCGCCATCACCTGCGGCAGCTGCTCCGGCGTGACGAGCACATCGCGCGCCTTCGATCCCTCGGAGGGCCCGACGATGTCCCGCGACTCGAGCAGGTCCATCAGCCGGCCGGCCTTCGCGAATCCGACGCGCAGTTTGCGCTGCAGCATCGACGTCGACCCGAACTGACTCGACACGATCAGCTCGGCGGCCGCCAGCAACAGGTCGAGGTCGTCGCCGATATCGGAGTCGATCTGCTTCTTCTCCGGCCCGGCAGCGACATCCTGACGGTATTCGGGTCGCGCCTGGCTCGTCACATGGTCGACGACGCGCTGGATCTCGCTCTCGGCGACGTATGCGCCCTGCACGCGGATCGGCTTCGACGCACCCATCGGCAGGAAGAGACCGTCGCCCTGCCCGATGAGTTTGTCGGCTCCCGGCTGGTCGAGAATGACCCGCGAGTCGGTGACGCTCGCCACCGCGAACGCGAGGCGTGACGGCACGTTCGCCTTGATGAGTCCGGTGACGACGTCCACCGACGGGCGTTGAGTCGCCAGCACGAGGTGGATGCCGGATGCTCGCGCCAACTGCGTGATGCGCACGATCGAGTCCTCGACGTCACGCGGGGCGACCATCATGAGATCGGCAAGTTCGTCGACGACGACGAGCAGGTAGGGGTATGGCTTCAGCTTGCGCTCGCTGCCCTCCGGCAGCACGATCTCGTCGTTGCGCACGGCCTTGTTGAAGTCGTCGATGTGCCGGAACCCGAAGCTGGCCAGGTCGTCGTAGCGCATGTCCATCTCTTTGACGACCCACTGCAGCGCCTCGGCGGCCTTCTTCGGGCTCGTGATGATGGGCGTGATGAGGTGCGGCACACCCGCGTACACGGAGAGCTCGACGCGCTTCGGGTCGACGAGCACCATGCGCACATCGCTCGGCTTCGCGCGCATCAGCAGGCTCGTGATCAGCGTGTTCACGAAGATCGACTTACCGGAGCCTGTCGAGCCTGCCACGAGGAGATGCGGCATCTTGGCGAGGTTCGCGACGACGAAGCCGCCGCCGACATCCTTGCCGACGCCGATCGTCATCGGATGGTGGCTGTTCGTCGCGGCAGCCGAGCGAAGCACGTCGCCGAGCGAGACGATCTCGCGATCGGAGTTCGGGATCTCGACACCGATCGCGCTCTTGCCGGGGATCGGCGACAGGATGCGCACCTCGTTCGACGCCACCGCATACGAGAGGTTCTTGCTGAGGGCGGTGACCCGCTCGACTTTGACGCCCGGGCCGAGCTCGATCTCGTACTGCGTGACGGTCGGGCCGCGGGAGAAGCCCGTGACACGGGCATCCACCTGGAACTGGTCGAGCACCGACGTGATCGCCGCCACGACCTCATCATTCGCAGCCGAACGCGCTTTCGCGGGCGTGCCTGCCGACAGGGTGGATGCCGCAGGCAGCACGTACGGCGCGTCCGGCACCGTCTCCAATGGCCGGGCCGCCTCGGCCGCCGCCTCGTCGAAGTCGTCGTCGGACAGTGCGCCGAATCCCGGCAGCACGGCGGTCGCCGTGTCGGGACGCAGCCCGGTCGGATGCTTGCCCGTCAGAGCGACATCGCCGGTGAACCTGCTGACAGCGTTCTCGGCATCCTGCAGGTCTGCCAGCACCTCGGTCTTGTAGTCCTGCGGTTCCGGCTCGAGTGCAGTGTCGAAGCCGGCGCCGGAGGACGCGACGCCCAGCACCTCGGTGAACGACGTGTCGGCCGGCTCGAATTCCGGGTCCTCCTCGCGGCCGCTCTTGTTGCGACGCCACCACGGCACGTTCTCGTCGGTGTCGGCCGGCTCGTCTTCCGCGGCGTCCTTGCCCCGGCGGGACTTGCGTGCCGGGCGCTCCTCCTGCTCGTCGACAGGCTCGGCGGCCGCTTCCGTCTGTGCACCGAAGAGGTACGAATACAGCTCGCCCAGGCGCTTGCCGACGCGGTTCGGCGGAGTCTTCGTGATGATCAGGACGCTCAGCAGCAGAACCACGATCACGATCGCCGCCGCACCGATCGGCGTGGCGACGGCGGCGAGAGGCGCTCCGGCCATCCAGCCGATCACACCACCGGCCTTCGCCAACGCGTCGATGCCGTCGCTCGGCTGGGGCCGGGACGAGAAGATCTCGCAGAGCGCCGACACCGTCACCAGAAGAAGCGCGAGACCGATGCCGATGCGCGTGTTGTCGTGCACGGAAGCCGGATGGCGGAACAACCACACGGCGAGCAGCAGCATCACCACAGGGAGACCGAAGGCCACCCGGCCGAACAGGCCGCCGAACGTCCAGGCATCCAGTTGCTGGGCCACCTGGTTGTCGATCAGGAACCACTCGACGACCGCGCCGGCCACGGCGAGCAGCACGATGAAGAACGGGAGGCCGTCGCGGCGCTCCTCCTTGGCGAGCTTCTCCGGCCCGAAGGCGCGCGCCGCTCCTCCCACCAGGTGCGCGAGCCCGAGCCACGCCGTCGTCAGGATGCCGCGCTGCGGCTCCGCTGCGGGCAGCACCTTCGTCTTCTGGGTCGCCGTCTGGCGCGACGGCGTGCGCGTGGCCGACGTGCCGCGCGCGCGGGCGCGCGACGTCGACTTGGTGCTCGTGGCCATGGGACAACGGTACCGGCGGCGGCCGTCATCGCAGCGGAGCGCCTGCGGGTGTCTCTCAGATGAGGCAGTCCCACGTCATTCTCGTGAGCTCGCGCAGAGCCCGGCCCTACGCCTCTATGCGCTGCTCGCTAGTCCTCGAGGCTTACGCCTCGATGACCAACGGCACGATCATCGGGCGGCGGCGGTAGCTCGTGTTGACCCAGCGGCCTACGGTGCGCCGCACCACCTGGCTGAGCGCGTGGGCGTCGCGCACGCCGTTGTGGGCGGCATCCGCGAGCGCTGCCGCGATCTTCGGCTTGACGTCGTCGAACACGGCGTCGTCCTCTGCGAAGCCCTTCGCGTGCACCTCAGGCCCGGTGATGATGCGCCCGGTGCCCGCCTCGACCACGACGATGATCGAGATGAAGCCCTCCTCGCCGAGGATCCTGCGGTCCTTGAGGTCCGCATCCGTGATCTCGCCCACCGACGAGCCATCGACGTACACGAACCCCAGGTCGAGCTGACCGACGATGCGGGCGACACCGTCGCGCAGGTCGATCACGCTGCCGTCCTCGGCCAGCAGCGTGTTCTCCTCCGGGACGCCGGTGTCTTGTGCCAACTGGGCGTTGGCGACCAGGTGCCGGTATTCGCCGTGCACCGGCATGACGTTGCGCGGCTTCAGGATGTTGTAGCAGTACAGGAGCTCGCCGGCGGCCGCGTGCCCGGAGACGTGCACCTTGGCGTTGCCCTTGTGCACGACGGTGGCACCGAGCTTCGTGAGGCCGTCGATCACCCGGTACACGGCGTTCTCGTTGCCCGGGATGAGGCTGGAGGCGAGGATGACCGTGTCACCTCGCCCGATCTCGATCTGGTGGTCGAGGTTGGCCATACGCGCGAGAACGGCCATCGGCTCACCCTGGGACCCGGTGGACATGTAGACGACCTTGTCGTCGGGCAGGTCGGCGGCCTTCTTGTAGTCGATGAGCACGCCTTCCGGCACGTGCAGGTATCCGAGGTCGGCGGCGATCGTCATGTTGCGCACCATGGAACGCCCGAGGAGCGCGACGCGGCGACCGTTCGCCGCCGCGGCGTGCAGCACCTGCTGCACCCGGTGCACGTGGCTGGAGAAGCTTGCGACGATCACCCGGCGCGGTGCGCGGGCGATGACGTTGTCGAGCACCGGGCCGATCGAGCGCTCGAGGGCGGTGAACCCGGGCACGTCGGCATTGGTCGAGTCCACCAGGAAGAGGTCGACGCCCTCCTCGCCGAGCCGGGCGAACGCGCGCAGGTCGGTGAGCCGGTCGTCCAGCGGCAGCTGGTCCATCTTGAAGTCGCCGGTATGCAGCACCAGGCCGGCGCTGGTACGGATCGCCACGGCGAGGGCATCCGGAATGGAGTGATTGACCGCCACGAACTCCAGCTCGAACGGTCCGAGTCGTTCGCGGCCGCCCTCCTTCACGGTGAGCGTGTATGGCTGGATGCGGTGCTCCTTGAGCTTCGCCTCCACGAGCGCCAGAGTGAGGCTCGATCCCAGCAGCGGGATGTCCGGCTTCAGTCGCAGCAGGTAGGGCACCGCTCCGATGTGGTCCTCATGGCCGTGCGTGAGCACGACGCCGACGACGTCATCGAGCCGGTCGCGCACCGGTCCGAAGTCGGGGAGGATCAGGTCGACGCCTGGCTGGTCCTGCTCGGGGAAGAGCACGCCGCAGTCGACGATGAGGATCTTGCCGTCGATCTCGAAGACCGTCATGTTGCGGCCGACCTCGCCGAGGCCGCCGGTGGGGATGATGCGCAGGGTTCCCGGCTCGAGAGCGGGCGGGTCGTATACCGACGCGGGCATATGCCGTGCCTTTCGTTGTTCCTGTCCCGGCCCGGAAGCATCCGGGTGGCGTTCTGTCCCCGATCGGCACTGCGACCGGGGCGGTGTTCTCAGCGCGTCGTGCCCGCCACCTTGGGGAGCGCTCCCCCGGCGGCCGCGTTGCGATCGGGCCTGAAGTTGGTCAGATCGAGACCCTCCACGTCGTGCACGAGGTCGAGGTCCGCTTCGATCTGCGCGGCTTCGAAGTCCTCGGGACCCACGAGCGGGAGTCTTACTCGAGGGCTCTGGATGCGGCCGAGTCCGTGAAGCAGGTACTTGGCGGCGACCGTGCCCGGCACGTGGGTCATGACCGCCCGCACGAGCGGCTCGAGTCTCTTGTGATGCTCGGTCGCGGTCTTCAGGTCGCCGCGGTTGACGGCGTCGATGATCTCCCGGTAGGGACGCGCAGCGATGTTCGCCGTGACGCCGACCAGACCGGTGGCCCCGATCGCGAGGTGCGGAAGCACGTTCTCGTCCGATCCGGAGAAGTACATCAGGTCGGTGTTGTTGAGCACGCGCGACACCTCGGCGAAGTCGCCCTTGGCATCCTTGATGGCCACGATGTTCGGATGCTTGGCCGCGCGCAGGATCGTGTCGTACTTGATCGGCACCCCGGTGCGGCCGGGGATGTCGTAGAGGATGACCGGCAGGTCCGTGGCGTCGGCGATGAGGCGGAAGTGCGTGAGGATGCCCGCCTGCGTCGGCTTGTTGTAGTAGGGCGTGACGATCATGACGCCGTCGGCGCCGGCCTTCTCACTGGCCTTGTAGAGCTGGATCGCGTGCGCGGTCTCGTTCGACCCGCCACCCTGGATGATCTTGGCGCGACCCGCCGCGACGTCGAGCCCGACCTCGATGAGGCGGAGCTTCTCCTTGTCTGTCAAGGTCGACGTCTCGCCGGTCGTGCCGGAGATGACGATGCCGTCCGCACCGTCGGCGATGACGTCGTCGAGGTGCTTCTCCACGCCGGGCCAATCCACTTCACCGTCGGCGGTGAACGGGGTCACCAGCGCGACGAGGACCTGGCCGAACGGATTCTCTGACGTGGACACGTGGTTCAGGTTACCGTGGCCCGGCGATTGCGGGCATGTCACGGTACGTCACACATCGCCACCGACTCCCCTGCGCGACGTAGCGTGGCCACCAGCCATGAACCCCGCAGCCGCCTTCGCCGTCATCGCCGGCCTCCTCGTCATCGCGACACTCGCCGGAGCGATCTGGCGTGCACGGAACGGCCGGGTGCGGGACGCCGGCGGGGCGCGGGTGAACGCGCAGTCACTCGGACCGGGCGTCGAATTCGGCTCGACGGCGACCATCCTGCAGTTCTCCACCGAATACTGCGGCCCCTGCCGCGTCGCCGAGCGCGTCCTTGGCGGAATCGCCTCCGGGCGAGACGGCGTGCGCTTCCTCGAGGTGGACCTCGGGCAGCGACCGCACCTCGCCGGTGAGTTCGATGTGATGCAGACGCCAACGATCCTGCTGCTGGATGCCGATGGAGGCATCCGCTCCCGCATCGGCGGTGTGCCACGCGCGAACGAGGTGGCCGCGCGACTGGATGAAATCGAGAAGGAGAGCCGTGTCGCCGCAGCCTGACGGAGCATCCGGTCGCACATCGAAGAAGCCCGGCATCGATCCCCGCGGGCCGCGGTTCGGAGCCGGGATCACGGCAGTGCTGCTGCTCGTCGCCCTGTTCCTCGGGCTGGTCGGCGCCACGCTCGCGGCCACCGTGCTCCTGGCTGTGCTCGCGCTTCTGTTCCTCTGGGGGGCCGCGGCGGGCATCGGCCGGCATCCGTGGGGTCTCCTCTTCCGCGCGCTTGTGCGGCCGAGGCTGAAGCCGCCTGCGGAGCTTGAGGATGCCGCCCCGCCGACCTTCGCGCAGGGTGTCGGCTTCGTGATCACCGCGCTCGGCGTGCTCCTGCAACTCGTAGGCGTTCCGTACGCAGTCGTCGTTGCTTCGGCCCTCGCATTCGTGGCGGCATTCCTGAATGCCGTCTTCGGCTACTGCCTCGGATGCCAGATCTACCTTCTGCTCGTGCGCTTCGGTCTCGTACGCCGCGGCCAGCCCCAAACCTGAACGCGCCCTTCCCGGCCACGCTCCCCGGCACCTACGCTGGACAGGACGACAAGCATCACGATGCAAGGGAGCGACCATGGCCATCACCAGCGAAGCAACCACCGTCTGGCGGGGAGAGCTCACGAGCGGATCGGGCGAGGTCAACCTCGACTCGTCGAACGCCGCTCAGTTCGCCGTGAACTGGCGGGCTCGGTCTGAGGGTGAGTCCGGGACCACCAATCCGGAGGAGCTCATCGGCGCCGCTCACTCGGCATGCTTCGCCATGGCGTTCTCGAACATCCTGGCCGGCAACGGCACCCCGCCCGAGAGCATCCAGGTCACGGCCGCTGTCACGTTCGACCCGTCCGTTCCCGGCATCACGGGAAGCCACCTGCTGGTCAACGCGAAGGTGCCGGGGCTGGAGGACGCGGACTTCCAGCGGCTCGCCGGTGAAGCGAAGAACGGCTGCCCAGTGTCGAAGGCGCTCGCGGGCATTCCGATCACCATCGAAGCCGAACTGGCGTAGGCCATCCGACTCAGGTGCCCGGCTGCCGCCTGTGCAGCTTGATCGCCTCGTGCAACGCCTGTCGGGCTCTGCGGCGGTCGCCGGACGCGTCGTAGGCCAGCCCTAGCCGGAACCAGGCCCGCCAGCTGCTCGGCTCAGCCTCCACCTCGGCCTTGTACCGCGGGAACTCCTCGTCCGCGGCATCGCGCAACGGCCTCCCGCTGGCACGGTGCGGAAGGTCATCGACCGGTAAGGCGCCCTCCGCACCGAGGATGCGCACCAGCCGCTGCGTCTGCACCCCGAACCAGAGTTCGCGCAGCAGCGCCCACGCCGCGATCACCGCGAGCACGAACAAGGCGATCGCGATGGCGATTCCGACGCCGGATCCACTGGTCAGCAGGATGACGCCATAGCGCACCACGATCACGACGTAGAGCAGCAACAGGGCGGCCATCACGATGGCCGCGACACGTCCCTTCACTCGGCCGGCCTCACAGGCCCAGCAACCGGTCGAGGCCCACGGTGAGGCCGCGGGCCGCCGGCGCCGAGCGTAAGGCGTGCAGGATGCCCGCCGCGTAGGCGCGGGCATCCGTCGTGTCGTGCGTGATGGTGAGCGTCTCGCCCGCACCGCCGAGAACGACGCTCTGTTTGGCCACCACACCCGCCATTCTCAGGCTGTGCACTGGCACTCCGGCGACCTGCTGACCGCGCGCTCGCTGGTCGGTGTGCGGGGCTGCGACCGGGCCGAGCTCGTCACGCGCCTGAGCGATGAGTTCAGCGGTACGCACGGCCGTGCCCGAAGGGGAGTCGATCTTGGATGCCGCGTGAGTCTCGACGATCTCGATCGAGTCGAAGTACTTCGCGGCCGACGCGGCGAAGGCCGTGCCGAGCGCCGAGCCCAGCGAGAAGTTGGGCACGACGATGACGCCGCGCTCCGGCAGATCCCGCAGCCGGGCACCGAGCGGGGCCAGCCGGGACGCCGACCAGCCGGAGGTTCCGACCACGACATTGCGCCCGGCATCCAGTGCATAGTCCACGACTCCGGGGCTCACCGCCGGAAGCGTGACGTCGAGCACCACCTCGGACGGCGCATCCTCCGGCCCGCGCATCTCCGCCAGGTCGCTCTTCGAGCCGAGAGCGGCGACGAGCTCGAGATCCTCCGCATGCTCGATAAGGTCGACGGCGACGCTGCCGAGCTTTCCTGTCGCGCCGACGACGGCCACACGAATGGTCATGCCGATCAGCCTATCGACGGGTGGCACTTAGGCTGACGTCATGCTCAGTTTCACCAGGGCCCGAACGGATGACCCGACGGCGGCCGAGTTGCTCAACCGGTACTTCACCGACCGGTCGGAGTCATTTCCGGACGTGCACCGCGGGTACTCCGTGAAACTGCCGGCCGCGGAGGAATTCGTGCCGCCGGCGGGCGACTTCGTCGTGGTGTGGATCGACGCGCGACCTAGCGGATGCGGCGGCGTACGCAGGATCGACGACGCGGTAGGTGCATCCGGCGAGCGCATCGCCCGGTTCGAGGTCAAGCACATCTGGCTCGCGCCCTCCGCTCGCGGGAAAGGCAACGGGCGCCAGCTGCTCACGGAGCTGGAACGTCGTGCCATTCAGCTGGGCGCGAAGCGCCTGGTGCTGGACACGCACGAGAGTCTCGAGGCCGCGGGAAACCTGTATCGCACCTCGGGCTACGTTTCGGTCGAGCCGTACAACGACAATCCGAACGCCACCCACTGGTACGCGAAGGACGTCGCCGCGCACGCGCCCGAGAATACGGCGAGCTAGACGGGCTGCAGTTCCGGCATTCCGGTGCGAAGCTCCACCGGAAGGTGTCCGAGGTCGTTGTGCACGACGAGTACCGGTGGCTTTGCGGAGCGCACCCGGATGATGGTGAGCCCGCAGTTGGCCTGGTTGAGACCCAGCCACCTCCAGTCGGGCGCGTCGAAGACGTGACGCACGAACCATCCGATCACGAAGTTGTGCGTGATGAGCAGGTCGTGACGGTCGGCGCGGGCCGGCGTGAGGAACTCGCTGACCGCATCCGCCATCTGGGCGCTTCCCGCCTCGATCTCGGCCTCGGTGATACCGCCGAAAAACGACTCGAACGCCTTCGGCATATCCGGGGTGGGACCGGAGGGGATGCAGTCGAACAGCAGGCTGGACGGCTCCGGCTGGAGTGCCGGCAAGCGCTCCGCCATGATCTTCGCGGTCTCCTCCGCGCGGCGCAGCGGTGAGTGGTAGGCAGAGGTGAACGGCACGCCGCCGAGCCGCTCCGCGATGAGCGTTGCCTGGCGCTTGCCGCGCGCCGAGAGCGGGCCGTCGGGCATGCCGTGTTCGGCATCCTGCTGCTCGCCGTGGCGCACGAGGTAGAGATAGTGAGGCAAGACCTGGGGTTCCTTCGATTC
This sequence comes from Humibacter ginsengiterrae, assembly GCF_054780115.1. Lineage (NCBI taxonomy): Bacteria > Bacillati > Actinomycetota > Actinomycetes > Micrococcales > Microbacteriaceae > Humibacter > Humibacter ginsengiterrae. The sequence goes on along the minus strand of NZ_BAAGWY010000002.1, from coordinate 460,573 downwards.
GAGGGTGTTCAGTTGAGGCCGGAGAACACGTCGTCGTCGACGGCGCCGACCGCGGCGATGGTGAGGGGTTGGGATGCCAGTGCGGCGGCGAGCTCTCGCACCTCGTCTGCGGTGACCAGCGCTAGTCGGCGCAGGGTCTCATCGAGGTCGATGAACTCGCCTGTGCTCAGCTCGGAACGGCCGAGCCGGGTCATGCGCGTGTCCGAGTCCTCGAGGGCGAGGGCCGACCCGCCGGAGAGCTGGCCGACGGCCCTGGCGAGCTCGTCGTGGCTGATCCCGTCGGCGGCCAGCCGGCGCAGTTCTTCCAGCATGATGCCGGCGACGGAGCGCGACTTCTGCGGAGCGCAGGCCGCATACATGCCGAACACACCGGTGTCGGAGTAGCCGGCGGCGAACGAATAGACCGAGTACGCCAGGCCGCGCTTCTCCCGCACCTCCTGGAACAGCCGGCTCGACATGCCGCCGCCGAGCACGGAGTTGAGCACGCCCATCGTTATGCGCGCGTCGTCGGTGGCTCGCAGGCCCGGCGTGCCGATCACGAGGTGCGTCTGCTCGATCGGTCGTCTGGCCGTCACGATCGGCACCGCCCCGGTCAGTTCCGCTTCGAGTGTGCTCCGCCGCTCGACGGGCGATGCAGCCTCGGTCATCGGCCATCCCCCAGCCGCCAGGGCGCGCTCCACATCGGCGACGAGCTTGGCGTGGTCGACGGCACCGGCGGCCGCGACCACGAGGTCCTGCGGGCGGTAGTTGGCGCGATAGTGCTGCCAGACGGCATCCCTCGTCGCGCCGTTGATCGCGGCAGGGCTCCCCCCGATGGGGCGGGCGATGGGATGCTCGCCAAGCACAGCGGAGAAGAAGCGCTCGTTGACGGCATCCGCAGGGTCGTCCTCGGCCATGGCGAGCTCTTCGAGGATGACCCCGCGCTCGTTCTCGAAGTCCGTCGCGTCGAGCACGGACGAGGTCACCATGTCGGCGAGCACCTCGGTGGCCATGCCGAGGTCGCGGTCCTGCACCTTCGCGTAGTAGCAGGTCTGCTCCTTCGCGGTGAGCGCGTTGTGCTCGCCGCCGACCGCGTCGAACGCGATAGCGATATCGAACGCCGTACGCCGCCCCGTGCCCTTGAACAACAGGTGCTCGAGAAAGTGCGTCGAACCGAAGCTCGCAGAGCGGCCGGCCAAACCGAGAAGCGACCCGGTCTCGTCGCGCGACCCGACGCCGAACCAGAATCCGATCGTCGCACTGCGCACGCCGGGCACGTGCTCGCTCAGGATGCGCACGCCGCTGGGCAGCACCGTGCGGGAGACGAGCGCATCGCCGGATGCGGCGAACGTCAGATCGGCGCGGTCGAGTGGGAGGTCAACGGCGCCGTTCATCCCCTCCAGAATAGGCGATCGAATCGGTGTGCGAACCAGCCGTAACCGGAGGAGTTCGAGACGGCCGAATATGTCCGCATTCTTGAGGACAAACAGCAATGTCTACCCCTCTATACTTGCATACGATCTCCGACGGGACTCGTCGTGGAGCAACGGAACCCGCCGAGTTGAGGAGCAATGGATGCCCGACCAGAAAGCCCCCGCCACTCGCCCGCCTGCTCCCGCGAAGCTCAGGATTCTTGCCACGGCTGACCGTCTCTTCTACGACGAGGGCGTGCACACCGTCGGTGTCGATCGGATCATCGCCCAGTCCCACGTGACGAAGGCGACGTTCTACAAGCACTACCGGTCCAAGGACGTGCTCATCGCGGCATATGTGCAGACTCGCGCCGGCCAGGCTCGCGAGGCTGTCGAGGCGGACCGGGAGCGGCTGAAGGACGCCTCGGGTGTGCTTCGTGCGATGGTCGAGCGGTTCGCCGCTGAATCGAGGCGGCCGGGATTCCACGGCTGCCCGTTCATCAACGCCGCCACGTCGCAGCTGGACGCCGCCGGACCGGTCACGCCGGCCGTCGTCTCGTGGCGCACCTGGTTGCGCTCCACTCTCGTCGATCTGTTCGGCGAGGCGAGGACATCGGCTCCTGAGGACGCCGCGGACGACCTGCTCCTGGCGAGGGATGGCGCGTTCGGCGGTTCACCGATCGCGGACCCGGACGCCACCGAGGCTTCGCTGCATCGCGCTCTGGCGCGGCTGCTTTCGTAACAAGCACTCACTTTCGCGCACAGGAACCCGCACCCTCGGGGAAGAACCCGCACCCTCGGGGAAGAACCCGCACCCTCGGGGAAGGACTACTCGGAGACTCGGTCGAGTTCGAGCATGTCGGTGCGGCTGAGGCTCATGCTGCAGGCCGCCATGAGGTCGTCCACCTCGACGGCGGATGCCACGTTGACGACGGGTGCGACAACGCCGCGCTTTGCGAGGAGCCACGCGATCGCGATCGTAGCCATGCTGCTGTCGTGCTCGGCCGCGACCCGGTCGAGCACCTGACGCACCCGGTGACCCCGGCGCCCCAGGTACGAGGCGACTCCGGCACCGCGGGCATCCGCGTCGAGGTCCGAGCGCGAGCGGTACGCGCCGGCGAGATAGCCGTGAGCGAGCGGCCGCACCGGGAGCACCCCGAGCGATTGCGCGGCCGACACGATGCGCAGGTCGCCCTCGAACGCGCCTCGGTTCATCAGGTTGTACGGCACCTCCATCGCGGCGACCTTGGGCAGGCCGAACGACGAGAGCACGCGAGCCTCCATGAGGCTCTCCGCCGAGAAGCCGGAGAACGCCACGAACCGCGCCTTGCCGGTATCGATCAGCCATTCGACGGTCGCGAGCGTGTCGGAGAGCGCGGTGCTCGCATCCGGTCCCTCGAGGGTGAGGATGTCGACGCGGTCGGTCGCGAGCCGGCGCAGCGCCGATTCCACAGAACGCACCAGGTTCACCTGGCTGAGGCCAGGGCTCTCCTCCCCCACACCCACGCGGAGGTCGAGCACGATGTTGTCGCGGATGTCGCGGCGATGCATCCAGCCACCGACGATCGCGTTGCCGAGCCCGCGCAGGTGGGCATCGGAGGTGACGACGAGATTGCCGCCCAGATGCACGTACCGGTCGAGCACGGCCTGTGCGGCATCCACATCGGCGGCACGAGCAAGAGCGGCAGTACCGAGTCCGAGCGGGTACACAGCGATGTCGGTCTCGCCCAGCCGGCGGGGCGCGATGATGGAGAGCGGCGCAGTGGCGACGCCGTCGTAATCGGCAGGCGCGACCGGCGCGTCGAACACCGGTCCGATCCCGGCAACGCCACGGTTCGCGTGCTCCCGTGCGCGCACGGGATACGACTGCGCCATGTACCCCTCCAGCTCTCCAAGCCCCCCACGAGCCCTGCGACGCGAGATGCTTGCGTCACATCTATGCCAGCGAGCGTAATTGACGACCCAGCAGAAGCCCGGTCGAAACGATTGAACCGTTACCAAATCTTTGGAAAATCCTTGGATTGATGCGCCTGAAGGCCCGCATTCGGGTGGGTTTTCCGCCAGGAGACGGCATTGACGAGCGCCGGCGACACGCCGACATAGTCACCCGAATGCGAAACGCCCGCCGCGGCCGAAGCCGGGACGGGCGCCTCGCGATGATTCGAGCGGATCAGGCCTCGACGGTCTCTGCGGAGCCCTCTGCGGGCTCCGACGAGCTGTCCGTGGTCGCGCCGCGACCCTCGGTGTCCGCCTCCTCGGCGATGACCGGCTGCAACGACAGCTTGCCGCGGTCGTCGACCTTGGTGATCTGCACCAGGATCTTCTGACCGACGGAGAGCACGTCCTCGACGTTCTCGACCCGCTTGCCGCCGGCGAGCTTGCGCACCTCGGAGATGTGCAGCAGGCCGTCACGGCCGGGCAGCAGCGACACGAACGCACCGAACGTCGCGATCTTGACGACCGTGCCGAGGAACTGGTCGCCGACCTCGGGGTTCGTGGGGTTCGCGATCGCGTTCACCTGGGCCCGCGCAGCCTCGGCGCTCGGGCCGTCGGTCGCGCCGATGTACACGGTGCCGTCCTCCTCGATGGAGATGTCCGCGCCGGTCTCGTCCTGAATCGCGTTGATCGTCTTGCCCTTCGGGCCGATCAGCTCGCCGATCTTGTCGACCGGGATCTGCACGCTGATCACGCGCGGGGCGGTCGGCGCCATCTCGTCCGGACGGTCGATGGCGGCGTTCAACACGGACAGGATCGTCGTTCGGGCATCCTTCGCCTGCTGCAGGGCACCCGCGAGCACCGACGACGGGATGCCGTCGAGTTTGGTGTCGAGCTGGATGGCGGTGACGAACTCGCTCGTTCCGGCGACCTTGAAGTCCATGTCGCCGAGGGCATCCTCGGCGCCCAGGATGTCGGTGAGCGCGGCGTAGCGCGTCTCGCCGTCGACCGTGTCGGAGATCAGCCCCATGGCGATGCCGGCGACCGGCGCGCGCAACGGCACACCGGCGTTCAGCAGCGACAGGGTCGACGCACAGACCGAGCCCATCGAGGTCGAGCCGTTGGAGCCCAGCGCCTCGGAGACCTGACGGATGGCGTACGGGAACTCCTCCCGGCTGGGCAGCACCGGCACCAGCGCGCGCTCTGCCAGGAAGCCGTGGCCGATCTCACGTCGCTTCGGGCTGCCGACACGGCCGGTCTCACCGGTCGAGTAGGGCGGGAAGTTGTAGTGGTGCAGGTAGCGCTTCTTCGTCACCGGCGAGAGCGAGTCGATCTGCTGCTCCATCTTGAGCATGTTCAGAGTCGTCACACCCAGGATCTGGGTCTCGCCGCGCTGGAAGATCGCGGAACCGTGCACACGCGGGATGACCTGCACCTCGGCGTCGAGCGGACGGATGTCCCGCAAGCCACGACCGTCGATGCGGATGCCCTCGCGCAGCACGCGCCCGCGCATGACCACCTTCGACACGGACTTGTACGCCGCGGAGAACTGCTCGAGCACCTCGGCAGGCAGGGCGCCCGCCTCGACCTTCTCGGCGACGGCGGCCTTGACCCGCTCCTTGAGCGCGTCGTCGGCGTTCTGCCGCTCGATCTTGTCGGCGATCTGGTACACGTTCACCAGGTCGTCGTAGGCGAGGGCCGCCACGTTGTCGTAGCTCTGCTGCGAGTACGGCAGGAACACCGGGTACTCGGCGATGTCCTTCGCCGCCTGCTGGGCGAGCACGTTCTGCGCACCCACCAGCTGGCGGATGAACGGCTTGGCCGCCTCGAGCCCCTGCGCGACGACATCCTCGCTCGGCTTCGTCGCGCCGGCCTGGATGAGGTTCCAGCTGTGCTCGGTGGCCTCGGCCTCGACCATCATGATCGCGACGTCGCCCTCCGACCCGTCGTCGTTCGTGAGCACGCGGCCCGCCACGACGAGATCGAACACGGCGCTCTCCAGCTGCGAAGCCTTCGGGAACGCGACCCACTGGTCCTCGTGCTCGCCGTTGCCCGGGATGAACGCGAGGCGAACGCCGGCGATAGGCCCGGAGAACGGCAGACCCGAGATCTGCGTGGACGCGGACGCCGCGTTGATGGCGAGCGCGTCGTAGAACTCGTCGGGTGCGATCGAGAGCACCGTGATGACGATCTGGACCTCGTTGCGCAGGCCGTCGACGAACGACGGACGCAGAGGACGGTCGATCAGACGGCAGACCAGGATGGCTTCCGTCGACGGACGACCCTCGCGGCGGAAGAACGAGCCGGGGATCTTGCCGGCCGCGTACGACCGCTCCTCGACGTCGACCGTGAGCGGGAAGAAGTCGAAGTTGTCTTTCGGGTGCTTGCTGGCGCTCGTGGCGCTCAGCAGCATGGTCTCCTCATCGAGGTACGCGGCGACGGCGCCCTGCGCCTGCTGCGCGAGCCGCCCGGTCTCGAAACGGACCGTGCGGGTGCCGAAGCGGCCGTTATCGAGAACGGCCTCGGCGAATTTGATTTCTGGACCTTCCATTGAGGTCTCTTCTCCTTTGTTCGTGCGCCGTCCCGTGTGGACATGGGCGCGCTCGCCGAACATGCGGGAGAACAGGCGTTACGTCAGCGAGATGCTCCGCGCCGGCCATCAGTAGAAGAGCACCACCCGCAGTCGAGATTCCGCGCGAGAAAGATTCGTTTGCGCGGGTGCGGTTGGGATTCCACCACCGAGGACCAGCAGCCTGCATGATCCGCAGGGCGAGTTTCATGTGGTACTTGAACCGTGACGATCCTAGCAGAGCGGGTCGTTCCGGGCGCTTGAAGCAGTGTTCACCGGGTGTCGGCGAGCGCGATCACCCTCGCGGCGGCATCCCCGAGCGCGTCCCCGTAGCCGCGCCCGTAGCTCGCGGCGTGCACGGCAAGCGGGTGCAGTTGGTGCAGCGGGATGCGCTCTCGCCATCCGGCGCGCAAAGGGTGGGCGCTCAGGTAGCCGTCGAGGATCTCCTCGAGGTACGGGCATCCGAACAGGGCGAGCATCGCGAGGTCGGTCTCACGGTGACCGCCGTGCGCTGCCGGATCGATGAGCACCACACCCTCCTGCGACCACAGCACGTTGCCGTTCCACAGGTCGCCATGGAGGCGCGACGGCGGATCGTCGTCGTCGAACCGACCTGTGGCGATCTCGTCGCACGCCTGGCGCACGATGGATGCCCCGCCGCGGCCGATTCCGCCCGCTTCGATCGCGAGTTCCAGGTACGGCAGCACCCGGTCGCGCGCGTAGAACTCGCCCCAGGCGCTCTCGTGCGCGTGCGGAAGCGGACGACGCCCGATGAACAACGGCCCGTCCCAGTCGTCCGGAGGGGCGCCGAACGCGGCCGCACCGGCGTCATGGGTGACGGCGAGCGCCGCACCGAAGGCACGCGCGGAATCCGCATCCGGACGGGTCGTGGGCACATGCTCCAGCTCGATGCTGCCCGGCGCGACGTTCACGACCCGCACCACGCGTGCTCCGCCCGCCGAGGCGAGCCACTCCAGACCGGCCGCCTCCGCCTCGAAGAACCGTGGCGGGGCATCCGGATTCGACTTGACGATCGTGTCGGGCATCGTGTTCGAGGCTACGTCAGCGGTCGGTGAGCGAGGCCCGTCGCGCTGCCGCCTGTGTCGAGTCGATGCGGGCGGCCTCCCGGTCCCGTCGGGCTCGAGGCGCGGTGATCGCCAACCCCAGAAGCACGCCCACGACGGCGCCCAGCGTGTTGGAGATGACGTCGCGGATGTCGGAGACGCGGCCCGGGATCCAGATCTGGGCGGTCTCGATGCACAGCGTCATGAGGAACGGAATGCCCATCGCGAGCCACCATCTGCTTCGGCCGAACAACAGGAGGAAGAAGAGCCCGATGGGCAGGAACATCGCGATGTTGGCGGTGAACTCGACGCCGCTATAGGTGATCCAGTCCGTCGCGGGGTGCTCCCACAGGATGCGCAGCACCTGCATGACGATGCCGTCTTTGCTCGCCACCTGCGGCTGCGGCCCGAGTGTGATCCACGCCACACCGCCCAGGTAGAGCAGCGTGAGAACGCTGAGAACGGGATGCCGCCGGAACATCTGCCCAGCCTGCCGGAGTTCGCTGGACGGCCGCTGTCTGCTCGCTGTGCTTCAGATCGACGTCTCGTCAACGGCGGCAGCGAGAGAGCCCAGATCCAGTTGTAGGTCGAGAACGGGCGAGGTTCCGCTCGGCGTAGATCTGGTGGCCTTCGACGTGATGAGCTCTGCCGGCGCGCGCACATATCGACGCTGCGCCGCCAGGGCACGAAGGCCGGTGTTGTACCGGCCGGTGGCACGGTCTGGCAGGAATCCCACGTGGTACACGCGGTCGTCTGCCACGAGGTGCACGGCGATGCGGATGCGCAGGCCGACCCAGCGCGTGGCATCCGGCACCAGCACCGCGCTTGGGTTCGACCCGGTTCTGGCGAGCACGCTTTCAAGCGCGCCCTGGTGCCGCCCCGTCGCCATGACGGGAGTCGCGGGCGTCGACGTGGGATCCAGGGGCACGAACTCGAGCCCGTCCAGGCCGGAGAGGATGCCTGCGGAATCGGGGTTGCGTCTCCCCCGCGCGAGCTGGACCACGAGCAGAACGAGAAGGATGAGCGCGACGACCGCGGTGATCACGACCAGCACCCAGTAGAGCACGGGCGCGCCGCGCGGCGGGATCGACGAGGTGACGATCAGCAGGATGAGAAGGAGCACGTAGGGCGCAGGATCCCAGCGCCAGAGCGGCTTGCGCGTGCTTTTCATGACAGCCACGCTATAGGCGATCCAGACGCGAGCCGCATGGGCCGCTCCTTCAGGCTCCGCCGGCGGCGCGCGCATAGCGTTCGGCGAGTCGGCCAAGCGCTGCGGACAGCTCTGGGGCGTCGACCACTTCGAAGTCGACGCGGAGCATCCCGAGGTACAAGGCGAGCGACTCGGCGTCGTCTGAGCCGGGTCGAAAGCTGCAGCGCTCGTCGCCCAGCGCGGTGATGTCGACGGGAATCGGCATCCTCGACCTCACGTATGTCTCAGACGCGTGCACGATGACGCGGGCCCGGTACTTCCACGTGGACTCTCCGATGCCGCGCCGCAAGCGGGCGGTGATCTCCTCGTCCGTCGGCAGTTCCCGGGGTGGGAAACGACGTGCAGTGCGCGAACGCAGTCGCATGCGATCGACCCGGAACGTGCGCCAGTGCTCGCGATGGAGATCCCACGCGAACAGATACCAGCGCTGCCCCAGGAGCAGCAGGCGGTACGGCTCGACGAGCCGATCGCTGCGTGTAGGGTCGGCGGCGTCCGCCATCCTAGGCGCCTCGTCCGATACCGCTGTGCGCGCGGGGTAATCGAACCGGAGCCACTCGTGATCCCGGCACGTGCTCGCGATCACGACCAACGCGTCGGCGGATGCTTGAGGGCCGGGAGCGTTCGACCGACCCGGCGCGATCGCCGCAGAGCCGATCGCCTCGACCCTGGCCCGCAGCCGGTGCGGAAGGAGCCGCTGCAGCTTGACGAGTGCACGAACGGCCGCCTCGTCCATCCCGTTCAGTCCGGCGGAGGTCGCGGCACGAAGCCCGACGGCGAGGGCGACCGCCTCGTCGTCCTCCAGCAGCATCGGGGGCATCGTCGCGCTCTCGCCCAGGCGATACCCGCCGGTGACGCCAGGGCGCGAGTCCACCGGGTACCCGAGGTCACGCAGCCGGTCGACATCCGCGCGTACGGTGCGCGTCGTGACCCCGAGTCGTTGGGCCAGCTCGGAGCCCGTCCAGTCGGGCCGCACCTGGAGCAGGGAGAGGAGCCGGAGCAGGCGAGCCGACGTTTGCAGCATTTTTCGATTGTGCTCCTTATGAGGAACAAACCCTTCCGCATTGCCTCATACTCTCGACTCGAGAAGGCGCCGAAGGGGCGACAGCGAGATCGAGAAGGAAGTTGCGAGATGAACGAGAGTATCGAACCAGCAGGCATCCGGGTTTCGGGGGCGGAGCTGAACGACCTGCAGTACCGCCTGGCTGCGGCCCGATGGCCGGATGCGTCCCCTGTGTCGGACGAGAGCAGAGGCATCCCCGAGCAGAAGCTGGCGAGCCTTGCCGAGTACTGGCGCGACGGATTCGACTGGCGCGCACGAGAGGCCGAACTCGGAGAGCATCTCTTCAGCACTGTGATCGATGGGCAGCGAATCGGTTTCCTGCACGTGCGGTCCGAGCGTGAGGACGCCGTGCCCCTTCTTCTGCTGCACGGCTTTCCGAGCTCGATCGCGGAGTTCGGAGGGATGATCGCTCCGCTCGTAGCTCCGAAGAACGACCAGGCGTTCCACCTCGTGATCCCCTCGCTGCCCGGCTACGGGTACTCCACGCCATTGAGCGGCGCGGGCTGGACCATGGGCCGCTCGGCGGCGGCGTTCGCCGAACTCATGCGGCGCCTCGGATACGACCGGTACGGTGTGCACGGCGGCGACGTGGGTGCCGGGATCGCCGGCTCAATGGCGGGCATCGACGGCGACCACATCATCGGACTGCACGTCGTGACCGATCCCTTCACGGCCGCCAGCGTCGCGACCTTCCTGCCAGGAATGGCCGAATCACTGGATGACGGCGATCCGGTCGATCAGGTGATCCTGGAGCGCATGAACCGGTTCCGCACGGACGGGTCCGGATACCTGGCCATACAGAACAGCCGCCCCCAGACCGTCGGATACGGTCTGACCGATTCGCCCGTGTTCCAGCTGGCATGGATCGCCGAGAAAGTCGATGCGTGGACCGACCTGCCCGTCGATCGCGATCAGCTTCTCACCACGGTCAGCCTTTACTGGTTCACCAAGTCCGGCGCCTCCGCAGCACACACGCTCTACGACCAGGCGCACTCCTCCGACTGGGGTGCGCCGCCGGCCGTGCCTCAGGGGTTCTCCGTGTTCGGCAGCGACGCCACGGTGCGCAAGCTCGTGCCTGCGCCGGCGGGCGCGTTCTGGCGCGAACATGAGCGCGGGCTGCACTTCCCCGCGATGGAATCGCCGACAGAACTCGCGGCGGATCTCCGCGACTTCTTCGCCGATCTGGCATAAGACCGAAGGACGCGAACTTCTGAGCGAGCATCTGGAGAGCGCGGCGATGATCGACGTACGCCGCCGCGCTCTCACCGTTCCAACGCTCCTGAGCAAGTGCGGCTTGGTGCGAGTTGTGCGCTTCGACGTGCTCTGCTCGCTCAGGAACGGTGGTTCCGGAGGGCCCTACGCCAGGGCGATGGTGCTGGCGGGATCGGAGAGGATGCGCCCGAGGTTGCGCAGCAACCTCGATCCCTGCTCGCCGTCGATGACCCGGTGGTCGAACGTCAGGCTCAGCGTCATGACCTGCCGTAGGCGGACGCGCCCCTTGTGCTCCCAGGGACGCCGGTTCACGGCACCGAGCGCGAGGATCGCGGTCTCGCCCGGGTTCAGGAGCGGCGTGCCTGCATCCACTCCGAAGACGCCCACGTTCGTGATCGTCACCGTTCCACCCGTGAACTCGGCCGGGGTCGACCTTCCGGCCCTGGCGCGCTCGACGAGAGCGGCGAGGGCGTCCGCGAGTTCCGGCATCCGCAGTGCTGCGGCGCCGCGGATGTTCGGCACCACGAGGCCCCGCTCGGTCGCCACAGCGATTCCCAGATTCACTCCCGCCGGAGTCACGATCTCGCCGGTGGACTCGTCCCACCGCGTGTTCGCCTCTGGGGTGGTCTCAAGCGCGAGGCAGAGCGCCTTCGCCGCGAGGGTGAGCACGGTGACGCGCCTGCCGCGGAACTCGGGTGAGGCGGCCAACCGGTCGATGAGGTGGATGCTCCTGGTCACGTCGACGGTGAGGAACTCCGTCACCTGCGGCACTGCGGCGCTGCGCACCATCGCCTCCGCGGTACGACGGCGGATGCCGGTCGCGGCGGTGCGGGTCTCGGCTGCGGATGCGGCCGGGGCTCCGACGGGCTCCACCAGCGACGCCGGCATCTGTGCAGACTCGGCCGGCGGTGCGGGCTCGGCGCCGTCGCGGCGACCGACGCCGGCCGGGCGCTCCCACGCGATCGGCTCGGCGAGCCGGCCGGCCCGCGCCTTGCGCTGCGGTCTCCGGGCGGACTGCGCGCGCGGACCGCGTCCGACGAGCACCTCGTGACGTTCTTCCTCCACGGGCTCCGTTGCGCCGGCGGAAGCAACGACCGCCGGCTCCGCACCGGCGTTGGTTGCCTGCTCGCGTCCGGCGGCACCGGCGATGCGGGGCCTCCCGCCAGCGTTCGTCACGACCGGCCGTGAGCCGGCCTGTGCCGCGCCCACGCCGACCGGTTCGGCGACGCGCGCCTCGTCGGACGCCTGCGTCGAAGCATCCGAGCCGTCTTCCGACGCTTCTCCTTCGACGTCGAAGGACAGCAGCGGCGCGCCCACCTCGAGCGTCTCGCCCGGCTCGGCGTGCAGTTCCTTGACGATGCCGGCGAACGGCGACGGCACCTCGACGAGGGCCTTGGCGGTCTCCACCTCGGCGATGATCTGGTTCAGCTCGACCGCGTCGCCGACGGAAACCTTCCACGCCACGACCTCCGACTCGGTCAGCCCCTCACCGAGGTCGGGCAGAGCGAACTCCTTGACGGTCATACCCGCACCCCCATCACGCGGTCGACCGCGTCGAGCATGCGGTCGAGGTCGGGCAGGTAGTGCTCCTCCAGCTCCGAAGGCGGGTAGGGGATGTCGTGCCCGGTCACCCGCAGCGGTGGCGCGAGGAGTGTGTCGAAGCAGCGTTCGGTGATCGTGGCCGCCAACTCCGCACCCAGGCCGCCGAACCGCGCAGCCTCGTGCGCGATCACGAGCCGCCCGGTCTTGCGCACGGAGTCGACGATGGCCTCCTCGTCCAGCGGAGCGAGGGAGCGCAGGTCGATCACCTCGACCGAGACACCCTCGTCTAGCGCGGCGAGCGCGGCATCCTTCGCGGTCTGAACCAGAGGTCCGTATGTGACAAGGGTGGCGTCGGTTCCGGAGACCACGACGCGAGCACGGTCCAGCGACAGCGCGTCGGCGACATCCGGCAGCACGTCGCCCTTCGACCAGTAGCGGCGCTTCGGTTCGAAGAAGACGATCGGGTCGTCGCATTCGATGGCCTGGCGGATCATCGTGTACGCGTCCTGCGGATTCGAGCACGCCACGACACGCAACCCCGGCGTGTGCGCGAAATACGCCTCCGGGGACTCGGAATGGTGTTCGACTGAGCCGATTCCTCCGCCGAACGGCACACGGATCGTGATCGGCATGCTCACGGCACCCATGGTGCGGTACCGCATCTTCGCGACCTGGGCGACGACCTGGTCGAAGCCCGGGAACACGAACCCGTCGAACTGCAGCTCGCACACCGGGCGGTACCCTCGCATCGCCATTCCCACGGCGGTGCCGATGATGCCGGCCTCGGCGAGCGGCGTGTCGATCACCCGGTCGGCGCCGAAGCGCGCCTGCAGGCCGTCGGTGACACGGAACACGCCGCCGAGCTTGCCGATGTCCTCGCCGAGCAGCAGCACCTTGTCATCGGACTCGAGGGCATCGGCGAGTCCTGTGGTGATCGCCTTCGCGAGGGTGAGCTCGGTCATCGCGACACCTCCCCGGTTTCGCCTGCCCCGGCATCCGCGCTCCCGAACGACGCGAGGTAAGCGGCGTACGCGTCGCGCTCGCGCCGCAGGGCGGACGGGGCGTCGACGTAGACATGGTCGAAGATCGTGAGCGGATCCCGGGGACGCAGTGACAGGCATCCGTCGCGCAGTTCAATGGCGATGGCGTCGGATTTGGCCTTCACCGCTGCCGCACGTTCCTCGGTGAGGGCGCCGGAGTCGACGAGCAGCAAGCGGGTGCGCTCGATCGGGTCGAGCTCGCGCCACGTGTCGAGCTCGGCGGACTCGCGATAGCGGGTGGGGTCGTCCGAGGTGGTGTGCGGTCCGAGTCGATAGGTGACGGCCTCGATGAACATCGGGCCCTCGCCGCTTCGGGCGTGCTCGGCGGCCATGCGCGTGGCGGCCAGCACGGCCAGCACATCGTTGCCGTCGACGCGGATGCTCGGGATGCCGAAGCCCGGCGAGCGGTCGGCGATCGGCTTCTGCGCCTGAAGGCCGACGGGCTCGGAGATGGCGTACTGGTTGTTCTGGCAGAAGAAGACGACAGGAGAGCCGTACGCGGCGGCGAACACCATCGCCTCATTGGTGTCGCCCTCGCTGGTCGCACCGTCGCCGAAGTACGCGATGGCGATGTCGTCCGCGCCGTCGTGCTGCACGCCCATCGCATAGCCGACAGCGTGCAGAGTCTGCGCACCGATGATCACGGTCGGCGTCGCCATGCCGACGTCGTACGGGTTCCAGCCGGAGAACTGCGACCCGCGCCACACTCGCAGCATGTCGGTCATCGACACGCCGCGCACATACGCGACGGCGTTCTCGCGGTAGCTGGAGAAGACGAAATCCCCGTGGCGAAGGGCGCGGGCGGAGCCGATCTGTGCTGCCTCCTGGCCGATCAGCGGCGGCCAGAGCACGAGCTGCCCCTGGCGCTGCAGCGCCGTCGCCTCTGTATCGATGCGGCGTGCGACCACCATGTCCTCGTACAGAGCGAGGAGCTGCTCCTCGAAGACGTCGGCGACCCACGGGTCGAGATCAGGGTCGTGCAGCCGTTCGCCGTCCGGGGCGATCAGCCGGGCCAATTGGCCCTGACGGGTGGACGTGTCCGTACCAGGTCGGATGGTGAGCATCGTTGTACGCAGCCTTCATCGATCGTGACCGGCCGATGCTTGTGGCGTGGCCGGTCCGCCCGGCACCGTTGCCAAGCGTCTCCTCCAGACTACGACGACGGACCGGCACTGGGCCAATCAGCGGGCTTTGCCCCGCCCATCCATAGGCCGCTCTAGCGAGCGCGCGATCGCGTGCGCTCCGAACTCGAACGCCGCGCCAGGCTCCCCGCCCAGCTGGAATGCACCGGCGAGCTCCATCGTGAGAAACCCGTAAGCCCACGCGGTGATGGTGCGTGCGGCGTCGAGCGCATGCTCGGGACCGGCGAGGCGCCCGCCCGCGACGAGCACCGCTGAGCTCGCTCGGGTGAGCACATCTCTGGACGGGCGCGCAGCCTCGGGCAACGCCGCGAAGAGCAGGCCGAACAGGCGCGGGTGCTCGTGCGCGAACCGTCGCAGCGACCTCGCCATGGCGATCACGCCGTCCAGCGGATCGTCGCCGGCATCGCCCTGGGCCTCATCGAGCACCGCCGCCACATCGGAAGCGGCGTGTTCGGCAACCATCCCGAGGAGATGTTCCCTGCTCTGGACCCGTTTGTACAGCGATGGCGGCTGCACGCCGACTCCGGCGGCCACGGCCTTCATGGTCAGTGCGTCGGGACCGCCTTCCTCCACGAGTCGCACGGCTTCGGCGAGGATCTCGTCGTTGGTGGTGCGGTTGGGTGCCGGCATCCGTCTCCCCCTTCGAAACACCGTCGGACGAACGACGGCTCGAATCACGTTTTAGCTATTGACATTAGCCATCATGGCTAATTACCGTAGCCATGGCAAACATTACCCCGCCATCCACTCGGAAGGAATCGCCATGGAACTCGCACCCGGCCTGCACCGCGTCGGCAACGACCTCGTCGCCGCCTATCTCGTCGAGGGCGACGGCGGCCTCACCCTCATCGACGCCGGCATCTCCGGCCAGTACTCGGATCTGCTCAAGGAACTGGCCCAGATGGGTCGCGAGGTCGCGGACATCCGCGGCGTCATCCTCACGCACGGCGACTCCGACCACATCGGCTACGCCGAACGGCTCCGCCGCGACCACGGCATTCCGGTCTACATCGGCCACGAGGATGCGGCTCGCGCTCGCGGCGAGGAATCCACCCACCCGGCGTGGGGGAAGACGCGTTTCGGGGCCACCATGGGGTTCCTGTGGTACACGCTGCGCAAGGGCGGGATGCGCACGACGTACCTCACGGAGGTGACGCCGGTTCACGACGGTGACGTGCTCGACCTTCCCGGAGGCCCAAGGATCGTGGCGCTTCCCGGACACTCAGCCGGCAGCATCGCCATCGTCGTGCCCTCCCTCGACGCCGTCTTCGTCGGCGATGCGCTGACCACGCGGCATGTGCTGACCGGGAGGCGCGGTCCGCAGCCCGCACCATTCACGGACGACCCGGATTCCGCGCGCCGGTCGCATGCGAAGCTGGCATCCATCGACGCCAAATGGGTGCTTCCGGGACACGGAACGCCGTGGAACCGCGGCACGCGGGAGCTGGCGGCAGAACTCGCCGCCGCAGACGCAGCCTGAACGGCATCCCGCCGCGTGCGAGCTCTGCGGAGACGACGAAACGGCCCGCCACCTTTGAGGTGGCGGGCCGTTCGCAAGAAGTTCGCGTTGTCGAACGAAGAGCTGCCGATCGACGCGGTACTCGGACTTCGCGCTAGCGGCGCAGCCGCTACCTACGAAGCCCCAGACGCTCGATGAGCGAGCGGTACCGGTTGATGTCGATCTCCTGCAGGTAACCCAGCAGGCGACGGCGCTGACCCACGAGCAGCAGCAGACCACGACGCGAGTGGTGGTCGTGCTTGTGCTCCTTGAGGTGCTCGGTGAGGTCCTTGATCCGCTTGGTCAGGATCGCGACCTGAACCTCCGGGGATCCGGTGTCACCGGGGTGGGTTGCATACTCTTCGATGATCGCCTTCTTGACATCTGCATCGAGTGCCATAGATTCGATCCCCTTCCTCTCGTTGCGCGGTGCCACAGGCCGAATGCCCGGGCGCTCTTTCTCCGCGGCCGTTCTGACGGCAACCGAAGAAGTTTAGCAGGCGCGGAGAGGTGTTCTCGAACGGGTCAGGCGACGGCGTCGCGCGTCTTCTCCAGCAGCCGGTAGTGCAGCAGCGCGAAACCGTACAGGTAGAGCAGTGCGGCGGGGACCCCGCCGAAGAACCATGCCCAGCCGGATGCTCCGAACGCCAAGGTGAGCACGGCCGTGACCGTTCCGCTCACGACGACGAGGGCGCCGAGTGCGACGCCGATCCAGGCGCCGATCGCCGAGTACAGTCCCACAACCGCACCGCGGTCGAGGCGGGCAATGGCCTGCGGCGTCTTGGCCTTGCGATACGCGGCGACCGAGGTGAAACGGGTGGAGACATCCGCGAAGTACCAGACGGCGCCGGCGAAGATCAGGATGGTCGCGGCAAGCGCCCACCCGAACGGCGTTCCACTCTTCGTCGCGATTCCGACCTGCGCGGCGATGAGCCACGAGGCGACAGCGCCCAGCAGAGCCCAGCCGACGGCGCCCCACCTGAGCTTCAGTCCGAGGTCGACGATGATCTCGTCGTGGGTGCCCAGCAGTGGGTCGTTCTGCAGCTGGGTGGCGCTCAGCGGCGCCGGAACGTACGGCTGTGCGGGAGCGGCCTCGGGCTGCGGTCGGCCCGCGTGGGCTTCCGCTGCGAGCGGCTGCGGCGCCTCATCCACCGGAACCTCGTGCGCAACGACTTCGGGCTCGGAATCGTCGGGCTGCGGGTCCGTCGCGCTGAGAGGTTCGGTCGCCGCTTCCTCCCCTGCCGGCGCGAGGTGATCCGGTTCGACGGGAGTAGTCGGCGCCTCAGATGCGACCTCGGCGGGCGGCTCGGACTCCGCCTCGGTCGGCCGGGTTCGCGGGCTCGTCTTCCTCGTCGGGGTCACAGATCGTCTCCTTGTCCTCCGGGCCGAGGCAGCACCCGGTCAGGTCGTTTCAACTACCCGATCGACACTACCCGCGCGTTCCGAGACGGGCTGACCGTACATCCGCGAGCCGCCACGTGCACGGGTCGATTCCGTCCAAGGTGCGAAGTGCGAAGGTGGAGAACATGCCGACCGACGACGCGCTGACGCCGCACGCCGTGGCGAAAGCGGCTGCGGTCGGACTCGCGGACGCGGCGTTCCTGCCGGGCTGGCACGCACGCGGCGCGCGGGCCAGACGATGGATCGTGCGCGACCACGAGCATCCGCTCGGCGGACCTCCCGTGCTGCTTCTGCCTGGCGTGCACGAATCGCCTCGGTTCCTCGACCCGTTCGCGGCACTCTGCGTCGCGAACCGCCGACGACCGCACGTGCTCACCGCACTCGGACGCAACGTGGAACACGTGCTCAACACGGCGGAACTCGCCGCGTCGTACCTGGAACGGCACGACCTGACCGAGGTGCTCATCATTGGGCACAGCAAGGGCGGGCTCGTCGGCAAGCAACTGATGACCTGGGAACGAACGCGGTCACGGGTGCAAGCGATGGTCGCCATCGCGACGCCATTCTCCGGATCCGCCTACGCCACCCGGGCGCCGGTGCGCTCGCTGCGCGACTTCTCGCCGTCCGACTCCACGCTGCTCGAGCTCTCCGCCAACCGGGCAGCGAACAGTGACATCGTGTCGGTCTTCCCGCGCTTCGACCCCCAGATCCCGGCGGGAAGCATGCTTGCGGATGCCCGTGCCAACGTGCGGCTACCCGTCGACGGGCACTTCCGTGTGCTCGGACATCCCGAGCTGTGGACTCTGCTGCGACGGACGCTGCGCGATGTCAGCGGAGGGCGATGATGCCATCGCACTCTGCTTCCGGAAGGCGATGATCCCATCGCCCTCTGCTACCGGAAGGCGATGACCTCATCGCCCCGTGGCTACCGGAAGGCGATGATTCCGTCGCCCCATACCCGGCGGAGGTCGCCGTGCGGGTCCGAGACGACGCGGTCGGCGGTGTCGAACACGTACGTCAGACGGGACTGCGTGTCGTAGCGCGGCCAGATCGGCGACATTCGGAGCGGGTTCGGATCGCCGACCTCCGCGAACGAGACCCAGCGGGACTGCATCCGCTCGGTCAGCCGGCGGCCGGAAGTCCGCGCCCCTAGTGAGAGCACACGCGGCACGGGAGCGCCGAACACGTGCGGCAGCTCCGCCCCGTGCATCGCGCCAAGCCCGGCCGCCTTCATGAGCGGTGGTGCGAAGTCGAACTCGTACGCCCAGGTGGGTGCGTAGCTGCTGTGCGCGGACGCCGCCCACACGGTGGGCATGCGGAATGCGGCATCCGTCGCAAGGCTCAGTGCCGGCCGCAACCGGGGATAGCCGCGATAGCCGGACGTCACGGCGAGCGCCTCCGGCGTGCCGAGCCGCTCCACCATCAGCTGCACGGCCTTCGAGCTGTTCGGAACGATGGGCGAACGCAAGAGCCGGAAGAGCATCGCCTCGTTGCGGTTCGATCCGATCACCAGTGGGACGCGGAGCGCGCGACCCCGAGCCATCGCCGTCAGCGGGTACTCCGGCACGAGGTCGCCGTCGACGACGGGTGCCACCGGTATCGTGCCCGGTTCGAGCGTGCTCGTGTCGACGATGAGCCGCGAGCACGCCTCGATGAGCGATCCCGCAGGAAGCAGGCGAAGGCGATGCACGGCATCCGGGGCGATGTCGAGCCTGGCCAGGAAGCGCTCGGCCGAGACACGTGCGGTCGCCGGGGAGTAGACGCTGCCGGCCGGCGAACTCTGCGCGATGGCTCCGTGCAGCAGGCCCTCCGCGCTCGGGGTGGCCAGCATCGTGGTGACGGCTCCGGCCCCCGAGGACTCGCCGAACAGTGTCACCCGGTCCGCCGATCCGCCGAACTCGCGGATGTTCTCCCGCACCCATGCGAGCGCCGCCAGCTGGTCGCGCTGCCCGACGTTGCTCTCGAACACGTCGTCCGCCGTCGAGAACGACGACAGGTCGAGGTAGCCAAGCGGTCCGATGCGGTAGTTGAAGGTCACCACCACGACGCCACGCTTCGCCAGCCGAGCGCCGTCGTAGAGCGGATCGGCCGAGGAACCCACGTAGTAGGCGCCGCCGTGGATCCACACCATGACGGGCAGGTCGGCCGACCCCAGCTCGGGAGTGTAGACGTTGACCGTGAGGCAGTCCTCACTCATCTGCCGCGGCTGCACTCCGGGGAACGCCTGGATCGGCTGCGGCGCGATGCGGCCGAACCTGGAGGCGTCGCGCACCCCGTCCCACGGCTCGGGCCGTCGGGGACTGCGGAATCGCAGCGAGCCGACGGGAGGAGCCGCATAGGGAATGCCCTTGAAGGTGCAGACGCCGTCCTCGTACACGCCCCGAACTCGCCCCTGCGCCGTGGCGACGACGGGCCCCTGCTCGTCCGTGGCGCTGCTGAGCGCCGCCTCCGTCGCACTCACGAGATCAGATTAGGACGCCAGGCACTTCACCGACGCGCAGCTCGGACCGCAGCGCTGCACCGATGGGCGCGCAGCTCAGAGCGCGGCGATGCTGTACACCGGCGAGCCGGCGAGGCGGTCA
This sequence comes from Humibacter ginsengiterrae, assembly GCF_054780115.1. NCBI lineage: Bacteria > Bacillati > Actinomycetota > Actinomycetes > Micrococcales > Microbacteriaceae > Humibacter > Humibacter ginsengiterrae. The sequence continues at coordinate 440,927 of NZ_BAAGWY010000002.1, read as the reverse complement.
CGGCCACCGAGGTCGTCGAGTTCGAGCACCACGCCGAAGCCCGCGACCGAATAGCCGGCTCTGCCGATGAGCCTGGCCGTCGCGCCCAGGGTGCCGCCCGTGGCGAGCACATCGTCGAGCACGAGCACGCGAGATCCCCTCGGCAGACGCTCGGGTTCCAGCTCGAGGCTCGCCCTGCCGTACTCGAGGTCGTATGTCTCGGCGAGCACCTCCCCCGGAAGCTTCCCCGCCTTGCGCACGACGAGCACACCCACTCCCGCCGCGTACGCGACCGCGGCGGCGAGCACGAATCCGCGCGCCTCGACACCGGCGACGGCATCGAACTCCCCCTCGAAGTGCTGCACGAGATCGTCGACGATGGCACGGAACGCGACACCGTCGGCGAACACCGGAGCAAGGTCGCGGAAGAGGATGCCCGGCTCGGGAAAGTCCGGAACGCTCACCAGCAGACGGTCGAGTTCGTCACGCGCGCGGGTCACCCGTCCACATTAGGGCGTTCACGGGCGGGGTCCACGCGGATGTCGCCCCTACGGTTCGTAACCGCGCGAGCGTTGGCCAACACGGCGCGGGTGTTGGCGTCGGATGCCGTGCCGCATGCTGATGACCCGAGCCGCGATGCGACACCGCCCGTAATTGCCGGCAGATCACTCTTCGTCGACCTGCGCCCGCTGCGCTTCAGCCCTGCATTCGCCCGACGCTGACTGGGAGGCGCGATCTCCGGCATCGGCGGCCAGATGACGATCGCGGCGATCGGCCTTCAGGTGTACGACCGGGTCGACGCTCTCGGTCTCGGGCGTCGCGTTGTTCGCACTGCTGCCCATGGTGTTCTTCGGCATCGACGGCGGGATGCTCGCGGACGTGATCGATCGCCGGCTGCTCGCGCTGCTGTCTGCCATCGTCGCGTGGGGGTCGACGTTGTGCATCGCCCTGCTCGCCTGGTTCCGGTGCAATAGGGAGGGTTTCCGCCCTGCGTTGGGTGGTCTGGTGATCATCGTCGCCGTCATACTGTTGCTGCGGCTGCAGCCGGCGTTCCGCCAGTACGACGCGATGCGCCCGGAGCCGTAGGGCTTCCGGGCGCATCGCGGTGGAGTCACGATTTCACATCGAGCAGATCGATCACGAAGATCAGCGTCTTGCCGCCGAGCGGATGCCCGCTGCCAGCCGGCCCGTACGCCAGCTGCGGCGGAATGGTGAGTTGGCGCCGACCGCCGACCTTCATGCCGGGAATGCCGTCCTGCCAGCCCTGGATGAGTCCGCGGAGCGGGAACTGGATCGACTGGCCCCTGCTCCACGAGGAGTCGAACTCCTCGCCCGAGTCATAGTCGACCCCGAGATAGTGAACGTCGACGCTCGCGCCGGGTGTCGCCTCCGCGCCGTCGCCCTCGACGAGGTCGACGATCTCGAGGGCCTCGGGCGCCGGACCCTGGGGGGCGTCGATCTCCGGCTTGGACTTCTGCGTTTCGCTCATCCCTCCATCCAACGGCACCGTGCCGTCCGCGTCAAAGCGCGATGGCGACAAGGGCTGACGACGACGAAACTGGGCGCAAATGCTTGCAATACTGGCCGAGCCGATGCACGCTGGGTTCAGACCAACTCGCCGCTCGGATTCGGCTGCAGGCAGTGCCGCACCACCGAGCGGTGAGTTTTGCCCGGGGCACGATCGGGGCCCGCGACCCCCGGGGGATTGCCTCAGTGGAGGCCGTACAGCCGACTCCGCGAAGCGCTGATCTCGGCGAGCAGAGCGGCTTCTTCGGCCGGCGTGTAGGCATCCGCCGCTCCGGTCACGAGGCGCTGACGGTCCATCGCCAGCCTGGTCGTATCGCGCACCATGGATCGGACGATCGCGGACGCCTCACCACCGCGCACGCGGGCCCAGGCGCGAACCCGGCGACGTCCGGTCCTGGTGCCGTAGAGCGCGACCTCGTCCGGCGTGAACCATCCGGCCCTGCCGTACTCCTCGAGCCGGTCTCTGGTCAGGTGCTGCTCGCGAACGCGCAGAAGCACCACCGTCACCACGGCGGCCACGAAGATCGGGAACTCGAAGAACAGGTAGACGCCCCAGAAGCCGAGGTAGCCTGCGACGTTCCATACCGAGTGCAGCACGATGGCGACAGCGAGTCCGATGGCGAACGCGCCCAGGATGCGTCCAACGCCTCTCCTGCGCGCCGCGAGTCCCACCGCGAGCCCCGTGCACGAGGTGAAGAGCACGTGTGCGAACGGTGAGAACAGCGCGCGCAGAACGAATACTGTGGCGGCCTCGCTCGCTCCGCCGTTGTGCAGGGCCGTGCCGAAGTACTGGATGTTCTCCACGAACGCGAACCCGCCTGCGGTGAACGCGGCATACACGATGCCGTCGATAGGTCCGTCGAACGTGCGGCGGGCGGCGAAGACGAGGATGAGCAGCACCGCGCCCTTCGCGGACTCCTCGACGATCGGGGCCCGGACCGTCGCGGACAGGATCGAGCTCTCCGGAATGGCGGTGAGGAATCGCTGGCCGACGTCGAAGAGCAACGCGATGGTGATGGCTGCTGCCGCACCCCAGAGGAAGGCGAGCACCTTCGCGGCCCATGGCTCCGGCTCCCAGGCGTCGATCCAGGTCGCCGTGAGCACCACTATGGCCAGCGGAACCAGTGCGAGCAGGGCGCTCACCGCGACCGGGCCGGCGCCGAACGCGAGCACGAGGTAGGCGAACACGACGACGAGGAGCTGGGTGAGCAGCACCAGGCCGATGATCGTCCACACGACGGTTCTGGTGCGGGTGCGTGGTTTCGGCGGCGCGGGCGGCAGCGGGGTCGACGGATACCCGGTCATGCAGACGTCACGGTCGTTCTCGGGGCACGGCAGCGGGTCGGATGGTACATGCGACTCCTCGTCGTGTCGGGGCCCCTGAAGCGCGCGGGGGCCGGTGAACGCATCGGAATCTTACGCGTAGGATCGGTGCGCGGCGGGCGCCCAGTTCACGGGTCGTCACGCGGAGGGAGTGCTGCGCGACGTGACGACGATCTCCGTGGTGATCCCCTCGTACAACGATGCGGCGATGCTCCGGGAGTGCCTGCACAGGCTGCGCGAGCAGTTGCGGCCGGCCGACGAGATCATCGTCGTCGACAACGCGAGCACCGACGAGACGGGCGAGGTGGCGCGCTCGCTCGGCGCCACAGTGGTGCAGCAGCCGGTGCGCGGGATCTTCCCGGCCGCCGCTGCAGGCTATGACGCGGCATCCGGTGACATCATCGCCCGGCTGGATGCCGACTCCCGGCCGCCCACAGACTGGCTGGCACACATCGAGGCGGAGCTCACCGTCTCGCCCGAGGTCGGCGTGCTCACCGGGCCCGGCGAGTTCTACGACGGCAACGCGCTCGTGACGTGGCTGGGCGAGAACCTCTACATCGGCGGGTACTTCTGGTTCGGAGGCCTCTGGCTCGACAACGGCCCGATCTTCGGATCCAACTTCGCCATGCGGCGCGAGGTCTGGATACGGGTGCGGCTGCGCGTGCACCGCGACCTGCGCCGTGTGCACGACGACCTCGACCTGAGCCTGCATCTGCCCCCGGATGTCGTCGTGCGCGTCGACGACACGCTCCGGGTCGGCATCTCGGCGAGGCCGTTCTCGTCGTGGCGTGCGTTCGGAAGGAGGCTCGGCTGGGCCTATCTGACGTTCCGGCTGAACTGGCCGGAGGCGTCACCATGGCGCATCCGTGAGGCACGCGAGAAGTACCGGCTGCAGCGCCGGGCGGAAGACGAGGCAGGCCGGGGCGACGCGACAAGCACGGTCTGACCGCACCGGCTTATCCGGCCTCGGCGAACAGCTCCAGCATGTCGCGGGCCAGCTGATGCGGCGCGGTCTCGCACGGGCTGTGTCCGGTGCGGTAGACGGCGAGTTCGGCTCCGAGCCGCTCCGCGAACCCGGCGTGCAGCCTGACCGGCCACAGGTCGTGCTCCCCGGTAGCCACGAGAACCGGGATGCCCGTCGCCCGCAACTCGCGTGAGACATCCGGTGTACGACGCATGAGCCCGATGATGTCGTCGATCGACTCGCGGCTGGTGAGCTCGAAACGGGATCGCACGAACTCCAGCCGTTTCGGACCCACCTTGTTCTTGTTGGTGACGATGCCCCAGATCATCAGCCCGGCACCCTGGTGCGCCGTGGTGAAGCGGCTCAGCCAGCCGATCATCCGCACGCCGCGGAACGTCTCGCCAGGCAGCGGCGGCGTGGTGAGCAGGGTGAGGCTGCGCACCAGGTCAGGGCGACGCACCGCGGCCAGCTGAGCCACCGTTCCGGCGAACGAGTAGCCGAGCAGATGCGACGGGCCGCCTGCGGCCAGAACCGCAACGAGGTCGTCGACGAAGAGGTCGTAACTGTACGCTCCACCGGGTCCGGGTCCGGCATCCGCCGACTCGTACTGCCCCGCGAGGTCGTAGCTGATCACGTTGTAGCCGGCGGCCACGAGGATCGGGCCGAGCAGCACGAAGTCCTCCTTCGAGCCGGTCACGCCGGGAACGAGCACGACGCGGGGATCACCGGTGTCACCCATCGACCACGTCGCCAGCGACCCGCTCGGCGCCTCGAACCGGCCGACCACCGTGCCCTCGGGCGGAACGGACCAATCGAGTTCACCGATTGCCGCATCGGCCGCGATCGCCGCGCGACGCGATTCGCCGTCGCCCGCCGACCATGACCTGTCGGCGCGTTCCTCGTCGATGGACACTCGTCCACGATAGGGGTAGGGCGCGTGCCCTGGCGTGCGTCAGAGACCTTCGTCGGGACTGCCGTGGTGATCCGACACGACGGGGATCGAGGTGGTGACGGTCTCCAGTCCGCTCAGTCTGGCTGGCGAAAGCAGCTTCGTGACACGCTCCCGTGGCATGAGACCGGCCTCGACCACGAGATCGGCGACGTTCCGGTTCGTCAGGAGCGCCGTCTTCGCCAGGGCCGCTGCCGCCGCGTACCCGATGTGCGGGGTGAGCGCGGTGATGACGCCGATGTTCGACCCAACCATCGTCTCCAGCCGCTCCTCGTTGGCGGTGATGCCGTCCACGCAGTTCACGCGCAGGGTGAGGCACGCCTGGCGCAGCCAGGTGATCGACTGCAGCAGGAAGTTCGCGATGACCGGTTCGAACGCGTTCAGCTGCAGCTGGCCGCCCTCGGCGGCGGCGGTGACCGTGGCATCCGCTCCGATGATGCTGAACGCCACCTGGTTCACCACCTCAGGGATCACCGGGTTCACCTTGCCCGGCATGATGCTCGACCCCGCGGCGCGCGGCGGCAGGTTGATCTCGCCGAGGCCCGCCTGCGGTCCGCTGGAGAGGAGCCGGAGGTCGTTGCAGATCTTCGAGAGCTTGACTGCGCTGCGCTTCAGCGCACCGCTGAAGGACATGAACGCGCCTGCATCGCTCGTGGACTCGATGAGGTCGGGTGCGGCTTCCAGGTCGAGCCCTGAGATGCGCGCCAGGTGCTGCACCGCCGAGGCGGAATAGCGCGGATCGGCCGTGATGCCGGTGCCGATCGCTGTGGCGCCGATGTTGACCTCGGAGAGCAGCCAGATTGTCTCCTTGAGACGCTGGTAGTCCTCGCCGAGCGTCGTCGCGAAGCCGTGGAACTCCTGCCCGAGAGTCATCGGCACGGCGTCCTGCAGCTGGGTTCGGCCCACCTTGAGCACGTGCTTGAACTCGACGCCCTTGCGGGAGAACGACTCACGCAGCGCCCACAGCTCGTCCAGCAGTGAGCGCAGCAGCAACGACAGGGCGATCTTCAGCGCCGTCGGATACGTGTCGTTCGTGCTCTGGCTGCGGTTGACATCGTCGATCGGGTGGATGTGCGCGTAGTCGCCCTTCTTCCACCCACCGAGTTCGAGCGCCCTGTTGGCGATCACCTCGTTCGCGTTCATATTGGTGGAAGTACCGGCACCGCCCTGGATGATGCCCACCACGAACTGGTCGTGCAGCTTGCCGTCGAGCAGCTCGAGGCAGGCTGCCTCGATGAGCTCGGCCTTGTGCGGCTCGATGGCGCCGATCTCCGCGTTCGCCCTCGCCGCTGCGAGCTTCACCATGGCGAGCGCGTCGACGAAGGTCGAGTACACCGAGATCGGCCGGTGCGCGATCGGGAAGTTCTCCAAGGCCCTCGAGGTGTGGATGCCCCAATATGCGTCTGCCGGAATACGACGTTGCCCGAGCGAGTCCGTCTCGATGCGGTAGTCTCCCTCCTGCGCCTCCCAGCCGTCGGGAGGCGACATGCCGGAATCGGGCTGCTGAACGGGGATCTCTTGCGTCGCTGTCACGACTCTTCGGCCTTTCCGCGCGACGCATCGTCGCGCCCGCGACTTCGACTCTACGCGGCGCGCCGTAAGGCATCCTGGGCACGGGACGCACCGGTGTCCGGGCGGCCGGATTCAGGACGATCGGCCGTGGCGCGCCCGCTCGGCACGCAGGTTGGCGCACCTACGAAAGCCGCCGGAGCAGGCCGCGCACGAACGAGTCGACGCGTTTCGTGTACGGAGGGAAGATCATGGTCATCGACTCCGGCTTCAGCGGTTTGCTGAGGACCGCCTTCTCGTTGCTCAGCGTGGTGAACCCCGCCTCGCCACGGTAGCGGCCCATGCCGCTCTCCCCCACACCGCCGAACGGCAGCCCGATAACGGTCTGCTGGATGAGCGCCGCGTTGAATCCGACGGCGCCCGACGACGTGCCGCGCAGGAACTCCCTGCGCACCCGTTCGTCGTTCGAGAACACGTAGAGCGAGAGCGGCTTCTCCCCGGCGGCGATGCGGCGGATCGCGTCGTCTGCGCCGGCCACCTCGATGACGGGGAGGATCGGTCCGAAAACCTCCTCGCCCATGATGCGGGAGTCGTCGGCGACGTCGGTGAGCACCGTGGGCGCGATGTATTTGTCTTCAGCATCCGTCTGCCCTCCGGACGCCACGGTGCCGTCACCCATCAACGCGCTCAGCGCCTCGAACCTGGCCGGGCTCACGATGCGGGCGTAGTCGCCGGATGCCTGCGGGTCGCTCCCGTACAGCTCGTGCACCGCTGCGTCGATGAGCGGCACCACCCGGTCGATCACCTCTCGCGTGGCCATCAGGTAGTCGGGCGCGACGCAGGTCTGGCCGGCGTTGAGGAACTTGCCCCACGCGATCCGCTTGGCGGCCGCCTCCAGGTCGACGGAGTCGTCCACGTACACCGGCGACTTTCCGCCGAGTTCCAGCGTGACCGGCGTGAGGTGCTTGGCGGCGGCCGCGGCGACGATGCGGCCGACGCGGGCGCCGCCGGTATAGAAGATGTGGTCGAAGCGCTGCTCGAGCAGAGCCGTGGTCTCGGGGACCGCTCCCTCGACGACCGAGACGGCGCGGGCATCCAGATAGTCCGGAACCAGGCGGGCGACCGTGGCCGAGGTGGCGGGCGCAAGCTCGCTGGGCTTCATCACGACAGCGTTGCCCGCCGCGAGTGCTGCAACGACCGGGCCGAGGAGCAACTGGATCGGATAGTTCCACGGGGCGATGACGAGCACGACCCCGAGGGGTTCGCGGATGACCCACCCACGCCCCGGCTGCAGCGCCAGCGGAAGCGAGACCCGCTTCGGTGCCGCCCATGACCTGAGGTTCTTCAGCGCGTGGGAAACCTCGGCCAGGATGACGTTGATGTCGGCCAGCTGCGTCTCGGTGGGGCTGCGGCGCAGGTCCGCAGCAAGCGCGGCCTCGAACTCCGCCCCGTGCTCGGTGAGCATGCGGCGGATGCCCGTCAGCTGCTCCCGGCGCCAGGCCAGCGGTTTGGTGATCCCGGCCGAGAAGGCGGCGCGTCGCCCGGCCACGATGCCTGCGATCTGGTCAGAAGCCATGCCTCATGCTAATGCTGGTCAGCTGACCAAGTTCAGCATCAGTGCGGGAACAGCGCCTCGATGGGGCCACGGGCGAAGTAGATGGCGAACCCGGCGGCGACGATCCACAGCAACGGGCTGATCGAGCGCACCTTGCCGGAGAACGCCTGCACGACGACCCAGGCGATGAACCCGGCACCGATTCCGTTGGCGATCGAGTACGTCAGCGGCATCACGATCACGGTGAGGAAGACCGGCAGCAGCACCGAGAAGTCGGTCAGATCGATGCTTTTGATCTGCGACATCATGAGCGCGCCGACGATGACCAGCGCCGCGGCGGCTACCTCGGACGGCACGATCTGGGCGATCGGGGTGAAGAACATGGCGAGCAGGAACATTCCGCCCGTGATCACGTTGGCGAACCCGGTGCGCGCTCCTTCACCGATACCCGCCCCGGACTCGATGAACACCGTGTTCGACGAGCTGGAGGTGAGGCCGCCCGCGACGGCGCCGACACCCTCGACGATCAGCGCGCTGCGCAGTCGCGGGAAGGTGCCGTCCGCGTTGGCGAGCCCCGCTTCTTTGGAGAGTCCGGTCATGGTGCCCATGGCATCGAAGAAGTTGCTGAAGACGAGCGTGAACACCAGCATCACTGCGGTGAGCACGCCGAGCTTGCCGAAATCGAAGCTCACCTGTCCGACCAGGCCGAAGTCGGGCAGCGAGACCCAGTTCGTCACCTCGGGGATGTTGAGGTTCCAGCCTGTGGCGTCCTTCGGCTGGGCGCCGAGGTGCCAGATCAACTGAGCGATCACGGCGAGGATGGTGCCCGAGACGAGTCCGATGAGGATCGCGCCCTTCACCTTGCGGGCGACGAGGATGCCCGTGATCAGCAGCGTGAGCACGAACACGAGGGTCGGAATGGTGGCAACGGAGCCGTTCAGGCCGAGGCCGATCGGCGGGGAGCTCAGCTTCGTGGTGGTGACGAAACCGGCATCCACCAGGCCGATGAACGCGATGAAGAGGCCGATACCGACGGTGATGGCGATCTTCAGCGAGTAGGGCACGGCGTCGAAGATGAGCCGCCGCAGCCCGGTGGCCGAGAGAATGACGATTATCACGCCGTCGATCACCACGAGCCCCATCGCCTCCGGCCAGGTCACCTGACCGACGACACTGACCGCGAGGAACGAGTTGATGCCGAGCCCGGCGGCGAACGCGAACGGGAGCCGGGCGATCAGGCCGAACAGGATCGTCATCACTCCGGCGGTGAGCGCCGTCACTGCAGCCACCTGCGGGAACGCGAGCGAGTGGTGCGCCACGTCTTTGCTGCCCGACAGGATGATCGGGTTCAGCACGATGATGTACGCCATCGTCACGAACGTGACGACGCCGCCGCGCACCTCCTGCCACCACGTCGACCCGCGCTTCGAGATCTCGAAGAACGAATTGAGACGACCGGGAGCCTGGGGTTCGGTCTTGGTCGCAGTTCCGGACATGGGGGGCTCTTTCCGATCGGGCAGAGGAAGGGGGTTGACGCGGAGGGGTGAACGAGTTGCGCCGAGACGATATTGTCAGGCGACCGCCAGGTGATCAAGCGACGAGATGAGGCCAGATGGCGACCCTATGGACCCTGCACGGCGATGGCAAGACTATCCGCCCCGACACGGTCGTGGCACCGGATGAACGGCTCAGCTGGCCGCGCACGATCGGCATCGGCGCGCAGCACGTCGTCGCCATGTTCGGAGCGACGTTCCTCGTTCCGCTGCTCACCCACTTCCCGCCCTCTACGACGCTTCTGTTCTCGGGCATCGGCACCATCGGGTTCCTGCTCATCACCCGGAACAGGCTGCCCAGCTACCTCGGATCGTCGTTCGCCTTCATCGCCCCGATCACCGCGGCCACCGCGGGCCACGGCATGGGCGGCGCGCTGTTCGGGATCCTGGCGGTCGGCATCCTGCTCGCCATCGTCGGCGGCGTGGTGGTGCTCACCGGCACCGGCTGGATCGACGCGCTCATGCCCCCCGTGGTGGCCGGCGCCATCGTCGCCCTCATCGGGTTCAATCTCGCGCCGACGGCGGTCTCGAACTTCAGCACGTCGCCGCTGGTGGCGATCATCACGCTGGCCGCGATCATCCTGTGCACTGTGCTGTTCCGCGGGATGCTCGGCCGCATGTCGATCTTCGTCGGCGTGGTGATCGGCTACCTCGCCGCCGTACTGCTCGGCGTCGTCGACTTCTCGCCGGTGGCGAAGGCCGCCTGGGTCGGCCTGCCGACGTTCGCGCTGCCGGGGAATCCATTCGCGGATGCCTCACTCTGGGCGCTGCTGCCGGTCTTCCTCCCGGTCGTGCTCGTGCTGATCGCGGAGAACGTCGGACACATCAGGGCGGTCGCCCAGATGACCGGCCGCGACGTGAACGTGCTCACCGGGCGGGCCCTGTTCGCCGACGGACTCGCCACCACACTCGCCGGACTCTTCGGTGGATCCGGAACCACGACCTACGGCGAGAACATCGGCGTGATGGCCGCCACCAAGGTGTACTCGACGGCGGCGTACTGGGTGGCAGGTGCGGTCGCCGTGCTGCTCGGGCTGTCGCCGAAGGTCGGAGCGGTGCTGAACACGATCCCGTCCGGCGTGCTCGGGGGCGCAACGCTCGCGCTGTACGGGCTCATCGGCGTCGTCGGCATCAAGATCTGGATCGACAACCGGGTGGACTTCTCTAAGCCGAAGAACCAGTTCGCCGCGGCTGTCGCTCTGGTGATCGGCGTCGGCAACCTCACCTGGGTGATCGGCAACCCGAAGGGCGGCATCCAGCTGAGCGGCATCGTGCTCGGAACGGTCGCAGCGATCGTGATCTACCACCTGATGAACGCGATCGGGCGCGCGCGCCGCACCGACTGAGGTGCGTATTCAGCTATGCAGGGCGGGGACGATCAGATAGATGCCGAACAGCACGACCAGGGCGCAGAGCACGAAGCACGTGTAGGCCACGATAAGCGCGAGACGCTTCTGCAGCGGCGTGAGCGGGCTGCGCGACGCGGCCTTCTTGATGCGCTTCGCCTCCGCTGCAGCCTCGGCCGGGGTGACGATCGTGATCGCGTCCGTGAACTCCGCCGGGGTGACGTGTGGCGCCTTGCCCGCCGTGGAGAGCATCCTCAGCGCCAGCGCATATAGCGAAATGACGACGCACGCAGCGACCAGCGCCACGGCGGCGACGATCACGAACGAGATCCAGTCGATGCCGCTCATGCTGCGCTCCGTTTCGGCTTCTTCGGCTTGACCTTGCGGATCTTGACGACGCGTCCGGACTCGGCCACCTCGTTGACGCCCTCGAACGCGTTGCGCGCGGACACCCGATTGCGCTTGGAGATCGCGAAGATCAGCACGATCACGCCGACCGCGATGATGAGATCGATCACCACTCCGACGAACCCGAGCAGTCCGATGAGGGCCGTGATCGCGCCGACGACGGCCGCGGCGGGCAGCGTCATGAGCCAGCCGAGACCGATACGCCCGGCCGTGCCCCACCGCACGCTGGAGCCCCTTCTGCCGAGGCCGGATCCGATCACCGATCCGGATGCCACCTGTGTAGTCGAGAGCGCGAACCCGAGGTGCGAGGAGGCGAGGATGGTCGCCGCGGTGCTGGTCTCCGCCGCGAAGCCCTGCGCCGGCTTCACATCCGTGAGCCCCTTGCCCAGGGTGCGGATGATGCGCCATCCGCCGGTGTAGGTGCCGATGCCGATGGCCAGCGCACAGGCCGCGATGACGAGCACGGGAGGATTCGAACCCGGCGCGAGCGCGCCCGCCGAGATGAGCACGAGCGTGATGACGCCCATCGTCTTCTGTGCGTCGTTGGTGCCGTGGGCGAGCGCCACGAGCGACGACGAGAAGATCTGGCCGAACCGGAACCCGGCGCGACCGTCGGGCAGACGGTCGTACCGGCGCGTGATCGCATAGGCCAACCGGGTGGCGCAGAAAGCCACGAGGCCCGCGATGATCGGGGAAAGCACGGCCGGCAGGATGACCTTGTCGAGCAGCACGACGTAGTCGACCGACCCGAAACCGGCGCCGACGATCGCGGCACCGATCAGTCCGCCGAAGAGTGCGTGGCTGGAGCTGGAGGGAAGGCCGTAGAGCCAGGTGACGAGATTCCAGATGATGGCGCCGACGAGCCCGGCGAAAATCATCGTCGGTGTGATCAGAACACCGCCGTGGCCCTCGTTGATGAGGCCGTTCGAGATGGTCTTCGCCACCGCCGTGGAGAGGAACGCCCCCACCAGGTTGAGCACGGCGGCGAGCGCGACCGCGATCTTCGGCCGCATCGCGCCGGTCGCGATCGGCGTCGCCATGGCGTTCGCCGTGTCGTGGAAGCCGTTGGTGAAATCGAAGAAGAGTGCCAGCGCGATCACCAGCACGACGATCAGGGTGAGGTCCACCGACGTCTTTCTCGAATAGCGGGCACGGGCACGGCCTCCCGCTTCCCCGGCGAGCCGGAGGCGGCGCAACGGCGACGTTCATCCGTGGTGCACCGTGCGTTAAGGACCACGTCGATCGTCACATGTGGCGGTGGCACGGTCAACTCGACGAGGGGAGCGCGCGGATATCACCGCGATCGCCGGTGCTGCGAGAGGTGCTGCAGAACGTGCTCACCGAACTCGACATCACGATGGCGATGACCGGATGCGCGCCTGTGGCGGGAATCACGCCCGCGGCGCTCGCGGACGCCTGAGCGCCCGCCCGATCAGGTGGCGGCGTCCGCCGTCGCCTGCGCGATGAGGGCAAGCACCGCGTGCGCATACGCCGTCTCTGCCTCCGCCGCAGCGAAACGTGCGTGCGCGCCGTCGCGAGCAGTCTCGACGACGTAGTCACCGGCATCCGTGCGGTTCAGCGCCACGAACGTGCCGCCGAGGAGACTACGGAGCTGATCCTCTCGCGGCAGCCACACCGCGTTCTCGACCGCGACCGAGTCGAGCGCCCACTCCGTCGTGCCGTTGAAGCCGAGGATGGTGCCGGTGTCGAACTCATGGGCCTCGATCGTCATGTCGCTCACGGTGAACGTCTCGCCGTCGAACTCGCCCGAGTCGATGGCGAAGACGTCGCCGGATGCCGGATGCCACACCAGTCCGTGGTCTCGCAGCTCGCGTGCCAGCTCGGTCGTGATCATCCCGCCATTATGCGTCGCGGACACCGAGTGGGCGTGCCGGGACGAGCTCTGCGAGCAGGCACACCTCGAGCGGCTCAGGCAGCACCCAGGTGCGTACCCTCCCGAGCTCGTAACCCGATTCGGCTGCCAGCACTCTCAGCGCCTCCTCGGTGCCGACCCGTGCGTGCAGCTCGTCGTGCGTGCCGTGCGGGCGCCGCTCGGCGCCGCGGCTCACGGCCTCGGCGACCTCGGGCACATCGCGCGCGTCGTCCGTTCGGAACACCCCCACCACGACACGCCCTTCCGGCGCCAGCGCACTGCGCCACGATCGCAGCGCATCCACCGGGCTGGGCAGGAGGTGCAGCGCGGTGACGCACGTGATCAGATCGAACTGCTCTCCGCCGACGTCGGGCGCGATCGAGGCGTCACCCTCGATCAGTTGCGCACCGGGCAGGTGCTCACGGGCAACCTCGAGCATGCCGGGAGACAGGTCGACACCGACCTTGCGGATGTCCACCTCCGGCAACGCCCGCAGAACGAGCCCGGTGCCGGTCGCCATGTCGAGCACGCTGCGCACACCGTCGGTTCCGGCGAACTGCGCGACCGCCCCGGCGAGAGCCGTGTGGAACTCGGACTCGTCGTAGTGGCCCGCACGCTCGTCGAAGCGGCGTGCGATCTCTTCGGGGCTCTCGGCTGCGTGCATCCCTCCATTGTGGTCCCGGCCGGTGCCTCACCCGCGTTCGCCCAGAGCAGACGCGGCGGGAAGAACTCACCGTTGGCACTCTCCACATCAGAGTGCTAATCTGACCGTAGTTGAGCCTATGCGGCTCAACTTTGAACCATCGTGGATCGACCCATGGAGGAGTAGAGATGGCAACCAACTACGACCCGTTCCGCGAACTCGACCGACTGGCCGGCGCCATGTTCGGCGGCGGGCAGGGGCCGCGGCTGATGCCGATGGACCTGTACCGCGACGGCGACACCTACGTGCTGAACGCCGACCTGCCCGGCATCGACCCCGGCTCGGTGGACATCGACGTCGACGGTCAGCTGCTGACGATCCGCGCCGAGCGCACGCTGTCGAGCGGTGAGGGCGTGAAGTGGATCACGCGCGAGCGCCAGTCCGGCTCGTTCCTGCGCCAGTTGAGCCTGGGCCAGGGCCTCGACACCGACCGGATCTCCGCGAACTACGTGAACGGCGTGCTCAGCGTGACGATCCCGGTCAGCGAGAAGGCGAAGCCTCGCAAGATCGCCGTGACCAGCGGCGCCGCCACGGGCGAAGGCGACCACCCGACGGTGACGGTCGAGGAGAAGCACGAGAAGCCGATCGACGCGTGAACGTCGTGCGCACCGCACGCGTGCGCTGAGATCTGGCACGAAGGCGGGGCCGGGGACTCATCCCCCGGCCCCGCCTTCGTGCGTCTCCGCTTGCTGCGGCTACTGCTCCTCGTGGTGGTTCGGGTCGCCTCCGAACAGCCGGCCGTCCGACCTGCCGAGCGCGGTGATCGCCGCGACCTCGTCGTTGGTCAGCTCGAAGCCGAAGATGTCGAAGTTCTCGTGCTGACGCTCGGCATTGCCCGACTTCGGCAGCGGCACCGATTCGAGCTGAACGTGCCAGCGCAGTACGACCTGAGCCGGAGTGACACCGTGAGAGGCGGCGGCGTCCACGATCGCCTGTTCTTTCAGTACCGGCGAGTTCTTGCCGAGCGGACTCCACGCCTCGGTCACGACGCCGTGCTCGTCGTGGAACGCTCGCAGCCGCTCCTGCGGGAAGTACGGGTGCAACTCGATCTGGTTCACCGCGGGCAGCTCTCCGGTCTCGCGCTGCAGCCTGGTGAGGAACTCCTCGGTGAAGTTAGAGACACCGATCGTTCGCACGAGACCGCGGTCGCGCAGTTCGATCATCGCCTTGAACGTGTCGACGTAGCGGTCGACGCTCGGGTTCGGCCAGTGGATCAGGTATACATCGATCTTCTCGACGTCCAGAGCGCGCCGGGACTGCTCGAACGAGGCCATCGTCTCGTCGTACCCGTGGTGCCTGCCGGGGATCTTGGTCTGCACGATGAGCTGGGCGCGCTCGAGCCCTGATGCCCGCATGCCGCGCCCGACGGCATCCTCGTTCTCGTAGTTCACGGCCGTGTCCAGCAGCCGGTAGCCGGCCTCGATCGCCGACACCACCGCCTTCTCGCCCGTCTCGCCGCGCAACGGATACGTTCCGAAGCCGATCGCCGGGATGCTCGTTCCATCGTTCAACACGCGCTGCGGAATGCTCATGCAGGCAACGCTACCGACACTCCACCACGCCGAGGCTGCCATCGACGACCCGTGGTCGCCGTCGGCGGCATCGCGCGTCTTGCGGATAGCGTGGATGCCATGCCCGATCTCGATATCGCCGCTCCCGCCGCCAAGCGGGTCCCGTTCACCCGCACACACCACGGAGACTCGGTCGAAGACCCCTACGAGTGGTTGCGGGACAAGGACGACCCAGAGGTGATCGCGCACCTGGAGGCGGAGAACGCGTTCACCGAGGCAAGGACAGCGCACCTGGAACCGTTGCGCAAGCGGATCTTCGAGGAGATCAGGTCGCGCACTCAGGAGACCGACCTCTCCGTTCCGGTGCGCGAGGGTCGCTGGTGGTACTACTCCCGCTCGTTCGAGGGCAGGCAGTACGGCGTGCAGTGCCGCGCACCGATCGCCTCCGACGACGACTGGACGCCTCCCACTGTGGCCGACGTCGACGCCGGCACACCCGCGCTGGCCGGCGAACAAGTGCTCTTCGACGCGAACGCTGAGGCGGAGGGCCACGACTTCTTCCGGCTGGGCACGTTCGACGTCAGCACCGACGGCACGATGCTGCTGTACGCCGTGGACACCGTCGGCGACGAGCGGTACACGCTTCGCGTGCGCGACCTCGTGAACGGCGGTGAGCTCGGCGACGAGGTGCCGAACACGTCGGCCGGCGCCGTGCTCTCCCCCGACGGCCGGCACGCGTTCTACGCGACCGTCGACGATGCGTGGCGCCCCGACACCATCTGGCGTCACGCCCTGGGAACGGAGCCTTCCGCCGACGTCGTGGTGCACCACGAGAAGGACGAGCGATTCTGGGTCGGCATCGGCGTCACACGCAGTCGCGGCTACATCGAAGTAGGTATCGGCTCATCCATCACGAGCGAGTCGCGGCTGATCCCGGCCGCCGATCCGACCGCCGCCCCCACGGTGGTGTGGCCGAGGCGCGAAGGCGTCGAGTACTCGGTCGAGCACGCCGTCGTCGCCGGTGAGGACCGGCTGCTCATCGTGCACAACGACGGTGCAGAGGACTTCGAGCTGGTGGATGTCGCGGCATCCGACCCGCTCGGGCCGCGGAATGTCATTCTTCCGCACCGACCGGGCGTGCGCCTCGAGTCGGTCGACGCCTTCGCCTCTCGCGTGGTCGTCGAGTACCGCAGGGACGCGCTCACCAGGGTCGCGGTACTGCCGCTGACCGCGGATGGCTACGGCGACCTGCGCGAGCTCGAGTTCGATGAGCCGCTGTACACGGTGGGCACGACGGGAAACCCGGAGTGGGAGCAGCCCACGGTGCGCCTCGGCTACGGTTCGCTGGTCACGCCGTCGACCGTGTACGACTGGACCCCGGACAGCGCCGCCGCTTCGGACGAGCTGCGGCTTCTGAAGAGGCAGCCGATCCTCGGCGGCTACGACCCGGATGCCTACGAGCAGCGCCGCGAATGGGCGCGCGCCGAAGACGGCACACTGGTGCCCATCTCGATCGTCTACCGCCGGGACCTCGTCTCCCCAGGCACCCCTGCCCCTCTCGAGTTGTACGGGTACGGGTCGTACGAGCACAGCATCGACCCGTCTGTCTCCATCGCACGGCTGTCGCTGCTCGACCGCGGCGTGGTATTCGCGATCGCCCACGTGCGCGGCGGCGGCGAGCTCGGCAGGCACTGGTACGAAGACGGCAAGCTGACCCGCAAACGCAACACCTTCACCGACTTCGTCGCCTGCGCCAAGCACCTCGTGGAGCGCGGCTGGACGGCTCCCGACCGGATGGTGGCGGAGGGCGGCAGCGCAGGCGGGCTGCTCATGGGTGCGGTGGCGAACCTCGCGCCGCAGTTGTTCGCGGGCATCCTGGCGGCCGTGCCGTTCGTCGACGCGCTGACGAGCATCCTCGATCCCGATCTTCCGCTCACGGTGATCGAGTGGGACGAGTGGGGCGATCCGTTGCACGACGCGGCGGTCTACGAGTACATGAAGTCGTACACGCCGTACGAGAACGTCCGGCAGGATGCCCGTGCCTACCCGCGCATCCTCGCCGTCACCAGCCTGAACGACACCCGCGTGCTGTACGTGGAGCCGGCCAAGTGGATCGCGCGCCTACGCGAAGCGGGTGCGCCCGTTCTGCTGAAGACGGAGATGTCGGCCGGGCACGGCGGAGTCAGCGGACGGTACAACTCGTGGCGGGAGCGCGCGTTCGAGCTGGCCTGGCTGCTGGATGTGCTGGGGCTCGGTCAGGAGCAGTAGGGGCGACAGGTGCGCTGCGCCAGCGCGTCGACGAGCACGTTCGTGATGTCCTGTGGATGCTCTGCCGTATAGACCGCTCCCACCGTGGTGTTCGCGATCTGCGACATGGCAGATACGTCGGTGTCCGGTCCCATCCCGACCATGATCACCGGCACCGGCTTCGCGGGATTGCGCAGCGCCTTCAACTGCGCGAGCAGGTCGGGCAGGCTGAGCCCGCCCGCCGGGTTGTCGTTGCGGCCGTCGGTGACCACCAGCACGTAGTTGACCATGCGAGGGTCGTAGCCGTTCTGCACGGCCTTCACCGCCGCCAGCACGGTGTCGTACAGACCGGTGTCGCCCCGAACCATGCCGGAGAGCGACGCGTACACGCGCGACACGTCGGCGGCGTGCGCGGGATCGTTCAGCGGCAGAATGGGCGTCTGCTGCTGCCACGGCTGAGAGCCGGCCTGGTTCGTGGAGAACGTCCAGACACCCATGTCGGTCTGCGGTGGCAAGAGCTGAAGCATGCTGTTCGCGGCGTCCTGGAATACCGCTATTCGGCTCAGCCCGCCGGCATCTTCGTCCATCGAACCCGACGTATCGACGACCACGAGCATGCGGGAGCGCAGCGTGATGGCCGACCAGCTCTGCAGAAGGCCGATCTGTGCACCGCCGTCGAGCGCCGGGCGCGTCTTCGGCGCGTTCGCCACGACGCCTTTCGCGGCGAAGTCCGACTCGGCGTTCGCGGTGCGGAACCCGGCGTGGGCGAGCGTCTGCGCATCCGTCGTGAACTGCCGCTCGAGCGCGTCGATCAACTCATCCTTGCTCTTGTCGCCGGTCGTGGGGCCCGCAACGCGCACAAACGGATACGACACGCTGACCGTGCCGTCCTTCGGGTAGAGGGCGAAGAACTGGTGCTCGGGCGAGCTCTCATTCTGAGCAACGACGGACTGCTCCGTCGTCACGACCACGGTGGGCGTCGGAGCCTTCTCAGCATCAATGAACGCGTCAGCGACGGTAGGCGGGATGGTCTTGCCGAGTTCGATCATGTCTCGCGAGAATGCCAGGTCGTCGCCTGGGTCCGCCGTTGCCTTGATCTCCGCGAGCGCGGCAAGGCTGGAACCGTTCTGCGCAGGTTCCGGAAGGAGTGCTGGAGTATCGCCATCCGCGATGGTGCTCCATTGCAGACTCTGACCATCGAAGGCATCCGCGTTCTCCGACGGCGTCGCGAACACGAGCGGACTCGAGGCGATCGACGCTCCGAAGTCGGCGAGCGGTGCCCGACGGATGAGCGACCACGAGAGCACCTGCATGCGCGGCTCCCACGCGGGCGAGTCTGGGATCCACACGTCGGCCTTGGCATCTCCCCCGACGGCGAGCGTGGACGCCGTGTCGGCCGACTTCTCGCTACGGACGGTCGTGTGCACGCACGGAGTGGTCGCATCGAAACCCTGAGCCGACTTCGCGAGAGCGGCCGCGATGGAGGGATCGGCGACCACCCGCAGGTCGACCGGATCACAGCTCTGGGCCCAGGCCGCCGCTGGAAGGATCGGGTTGAAGACATTCTTCGTCCAGGCCACGCACCCGGTCACGATCAGTACGAGCGCCACCCCGCCCGCGATGAACCACGCGGCTCCGCGCCTGCTGCGCCTCTTCGGCTGCTGTTGCACGGGGACGGGTCCGGTAGAGCGCGAGACGGATCGCTTGCCGGAGTCCCTCGGAGGTCGTTCGTTGCTGCTGTGTCGGCCCACGGGCGCTCCTGGTCGGGTTCCGCAACAGCCCGAATCGACCCCCCTCATCAGGGCTGCAGTACGCGGACAGCCTAGCCAACACCTGTTGGATCGACCATCGAGAACGCGAAATAAGTTCGCTTCACTCGCAAACTCGCGGACGGAAAGTCTCGGTCGAGGACCTACCCGAAGAGCAGGGCCGCCTCCTCGTAGCGGTAGTCCGGAACCGTGTTCAGGCCGCCGGTGGCGTCCGCGATCGACACGATCTCGACATCCGTGCCCTTCAGCGACACCATCGAACCCCACTGCCCGGTCTGTGCCGCATCCACGGCCGCCATGCCGAGGCGCGTGGCCAGCACTCGGTCGTAGGCGCTGGGCACTCCGCCGCGCTGGATGTGCCCGATCACGGTGGCGCGGGACTCGATGCCGGTGCGCTCCTCGATCATCGGCGCGAGCAGCTCGCCGATTCCGCCGAGGCGCGGCCTGTTGAAAGCGTCGAGCCCCTTGTGGGAGTGCGCGCCTTCCATGGTGTTCAGGTGGAAGCCCTCGGAGACCACGACGACGGGCGCACGGCCGCGGTCGCGAACATGCTCGACCCATTCACAGATCTGGTCGATCGACTGGGGCTGCTCGGGGATGAGGATGGCGTGCGCACCGCCCGCCATGCCGGAGTGCAGGGCGATCCAGCCAACGTGCCTGCCCATGACCTCCACGATCATGCAGCGCTGGTGGGACTCGGCCGTCGTGCGAAGGCGGTCGATCGCCTCCGTGGCGATCTCGACCGCGGTGTCGAAGCCGAACGAGTAGTCGGTGGCGGCGAGGTCGTTGTCGATGGTCTTCGGCACGCCGATCACCTTGAGACCGCCCTCGTCGACGAGGCGGCGTGCGGCCGTCAGTGTGCCCTCGCCGCCGATCGCGATGATCGCGTCGATGCCGTGCTCGTCGAGCATCCGCTGGATCTTCTCCGGCCCGCCTCCGTCGCCCTCGAACGGGTTGGTGCGACTAGACCCGAGGATGGTCCCGCCCTGGCGGGAGAGGCCGCGCACGCTGTGCCGGTCGAGGGGCACGATGTCGGCGTCGACCACGCCGCGCCAGCCGTACCGGAACCCGACGAACTCGTCGCCGTAGACGCGATCGCCCTTCAGCACTGCACCGCGGATGACCGCGTTCAGGCCGGGACAGTCGCCGCCCGACGTGAGGATTCCGATCTTCATTACGCGCCTCTTTCGCACACACAGGGATCACATCTGTTTGCACGTCGATACGCCGCTGTATCGGCCGATACGTCAATGATCATGCCGGATGCCGCCGGTCCCCTCCAAAACGAGGAGGGCGGGACGCGCGGCGGTTCAGCGGGCCTTCAGCACCCGTTCCAGCTTCGAGGAGCTCTGCGACGGATGCCCGCCGGCCGCCAGCACCACTTGCTCCAGTCCGTCGAGCAGCTCGGTTCGCGCCCGCCTGCTGTCCGGTGCGGCGGCGGAGAGCTCCACCTCCCACTCGCGCCACGTATCGCGCCCGCCGGTCGTGAGGTTCTCCCCCGTCACGTGGTCGTCGCAGTACTCGGCGACCGGGTAGCCGGCGGCATCCAGAAGCCGGCTGACCACCCGGTGGTTGCGCACCCTGGCTACTGGCATCAGCTCGGCATCCCCGATCAGAGCGGTCACCTCCTCGATCAGCAGAGCAGGCACGGATGGCCTCCCGTCGCCGTGTGCGCCGCTGGATCCATGTTCGTCCGATTCGATGGCGAGCGACCAGTGCTGCTCCATACGGCCCTCTTCGACGTCCCGCTTGATGTGCCAGCCCTCGTCCGGGCCACCCTCGCGCCTCCGGAGAGCGACCCGTGCGTGCGCGAGCGCGAAGCCGGCGGTGTCGTAGTAGACGGCATCCAGCTCGCGCACCTCCGGCGCTTCGATCACGGCGATCGGCCCGACGCCGACGAACGCAGGGACGTCCGCCGTCTCTGTCACGTCGTACTTGCGCTCGATCTCGATCGTGGAGGTGCCGTGCCGCTTGCTCATCACCCCAGTCTTGCGCAGGTGGCCCGGGCAGACTGCCCGAGGCGGCGGCGATCGTCCGTCTGCGCGATACGCGGCGAAGGGTGCGCTGCGGCCGGACACGGACGTAACCTGACTGCATGACCGAGCACGCCGATGCCGTGCCTGCGGATTCCGACCCGGACTACGACGAGTTCGCCGCCGCTCAGGAGGGCGACTACGAGCCCGAGTTCAACGAGGCGGAAGCGCTGGCAGACGAGGATGAACGCCCCATCGACGACGACGTCGACGAGGGCTTTCCGGATGATGAGCGGGTCGTCGTGTTCGACGATGAGCCCGACGAGGACGACGCCTGAGCGATACGCGCTACGCGCTACGCATCGAGCGCGTCCCGCAGCAGCGAGATGAGGGCATCCAGCTGCACCGAGTCGGCCGATCCGGGCTCGACGTCCACGCCGTCCAGCGCGCGCAGCGCAAGCGACTGCTTGGAGTCGATCAGTTCGGCGATCTTCGCGTCGATGGTCTGCGCTGCGATGATGCGCCAGGCGGTCACGGGCTCCTCCTGACCGATGCGGTGCACGCGATCGATGGCCTGCGTCTGCTCCGCCGCGGTCCAGCTGAGTTCCGCCAGCACGACGTTGGATGCCGCCTGCAGGTTCAGCCCGACGCCCGCCGCGGTCAGCGAGCAGACCGCGACCGACACGCCAGGATCGTTGTTGAACGCGTCGATCTCCCGCTGCCTGGCGAGTGCCGTCTGGTCGCCGCGGATAGACACACTGCGCAGCTGAAGTGACGCGAACGCCTCTTCCGCCTGGTCCATCACGTCGATGTGCTTGGCGAAGAACACCACTTTGCCGACAGAGCGGGCCAGCTGAGCCGCGTAGTCCGCGGCGAGCGCCGCCTTCGCCTGGCCGATCTTGCGCACCATGGTGAAGACGTTCTCGCCGGTCTTCGCGCCCTTCGACTCCTCGAGCTCGGCATGGGCGACCATGCGAATGAGGTGCTCGCGCCGCTCGTCGGCGTCGCCGGAGACCGACTCCCCGACGCCGGCGGTCTCCGCACGGCGGTAGCGCTGCACGAGGCGTGCGGCCAGTTCGCGTTCTGCGGCCTTGATGGAGCGGCCGAGATCGTCGTCCAGTTCGACCGGCAGGTCGACGACGCGGCGCGACGGCAGGTCGGCGGCCACGTCGATCTTCTTGCGACGCACGATGCCCATGTCGATCACCGATTCCCTGGCCGCCGTGTAGAAGCCGGGATCGGCCGGGGTGAGATCGGTCTCGTCGAGTCGTTCCATCAGCTCGGCGGTGGGTTTCGTGCCATCGATCCAGCCAAGGAACTGCCAGATCGCCCGGAAGTCGTCGATGTCGTTGATCAGCGGCGTTCCGGTGAGCGCGATCATGAGGGGGTCGGCGACGGTGTGCCGGATGGCATCCGCCAGTGACAGCACGTAACGGGACCTTTGCGAGTGCAGGTTCTTGATGAAGTGCGCCTCGTCGACGACCATGCCGCGGAAGCCCAGCTCCGACAGCCAGGCGAGGTGGCGATCGAGCACCTCGTAGTTGACGATGACGACGTCGGCGAAGGCATCCAGCCCCTCACCGTCGCCGTGGATGACCGTCGCGCGGCGGTGCGGAGTCCACAGCTCGACCTCACGCGCCCAGTTCATCTTCACGACATTGGGTACGACGGCCAGCAGCGGGTAGGCACCGGCGACGGATGCCGCCAGCACCGATTGCGCGGTCTTGCCGAGTCCCGGCTCGTCGGCGAGCAGGAAGCTGCGGTGCCCCTGCCGCACCGATTCGACGAAGCGGGCCTGGTGCTTCATGAGTTCCATGCCAGCGGGCGAGTATCTGTCGATCTTCGGTGCGGGCGGCAGCTCCATGCTGGCCGCGCGTCCGCCCGCTCCGTACTCGAACGATTTGAAGAGCGGGCCGAGCAACTCCCAGGAATCGAGCCTGCGCCGGGGGGCGGGCGCCGATTGACTCGCGAGCGCGAAGTCCGGGGCGAGGAAGGGGTTGGAGAGTTGCTTGGCGCGCACGGACTGCGGGATGACCTGCTTCTGCGCGAGCTCAGGCGAGAGCAGCACCTCCTGCTTCGGCTTCGGCGCCTCTGTGGTGATGATCAGGTCGTCCGGCTCCAGTTCGGCGCCGGACTCCAGCAGCCAGTCCCTGCGCATCTTCTGCGCGGCCGGACTAGGCGGAGCGGTGGACTCGAGCAACGAGATCAGCGAGGTGTCGCGTGCCGCCGTCTTCGCCAGGATGGTGGCGATGCCGTCGAGGCGCTTCAGCTGCTCGGCGCGCGCCGACTCGCTCAGCGAGGAGTCGGACTTGGCGCGACCGCGTTCCTCGCGCATGAGCAGCGCGATCACCTGGAATTTGGTGCGGTTCGTCGGTCCGAGCTTCTTGCCCGTCGTGGCCTTCGACTCGACCTCGCGCACGCGTCTGGCGAGCACGGGGATGAGGCCGTCGTTGTTCGAATGACGGGAGCCGGAACGGCGTGATGCCTGGGCGGTGCGATCGCCGGTGTTCGGCATGATCCTCCTGTGCGTGAGGGCCCGGTGCGAGACCTGGGCCGCTCCTGGTGGGGCTGCCGGGGTGGCGGCATCCGTCCGCATGGGTTCTTCGCGAGTCACGAGAAGACGATGACCACGAGACCGATGCGAGGCGAGTGAAGCCCGAGTGT
Organism: Humibacter ginsengiterrae; assembly: GCF_054780115.1. NCBI lineage: Bacteria > Bacillati > Actinomycetota > Actinomycetes > Micrococcales > Microbacteriaceae > Humibacter > Humibacter ginsengiterrae. Next base: position 417,074 of record NZ_BAAGWY010000002.1, on the reverse strand, counting down.
CGCCTGCGATGCAGCCGACGAGACTTGAAGCGGATGTCAGAACCCCGACGCTGGCTTATTTTACGGCACGCGCGCCCGTTGCGTCACTTCGACCTGCGCGGGTCGGCGGGAGCCGTCACTTGCGACCGGAGTTTCCTCTTCCGGTCCCGCCTCTGCCTCCGCGTTTGCCGTCGTAACGACCGGCGGGACCCTGCTTGCCCTCGTCGACGGGAACCTTGATGGAGACTCCGGCCGCGATGAAGACGATGGCACCCGCCAGATGCAGAAGTCGCAGCCAGAGATCCGGGATCGAAAGCGGCCATACCGGGTTGAACACGATGGCGATGGGAATGAGACCGGCGAGCCACCAGTAGTTCTTTCCCTGCACGGCGAAGACGCACATGATCAGAGCCAGGATCGCGACCGCATAGAGCACCCAGATGTACCAGCCGCCGTGGATCAGCGCCAGCCCGGCGATGAGGACGATCGCAGCGATCAGCCCGGGCAGCAGCGCGAGGCGGGCACGGGTTGGCTGGGACTGGGGGCGCGACATCGCCTGAAGCTTACCCGCGCGTCGTGTGCCGGGGCTCGACACGGTGCGACCGGCCGCGCCGGTTCGAGCGGGCACGCCGAGGCGGCCCTCGGCGCGTGCGGGCTGAGCCTCGCACTCTCGGGGTGCGCCGAGGGCCGCGCGGGCGCGAGCCATGCGTCTGAAGGAACCGGTGCGGCCATGGCCGCGCCGGTTCGGTCAGCAGCGACCCTTGCAGAGCAAGAAGCCGAAGCTGTCGGCGGTGTCGACCACCACCGTGACGCGGCTCGCGGTAAGCAGCGCGCCGAATGCCGTTTCGGAGACCGGGAGAGTCTCGAAACGGCGACCTTCGGCATCCGCTGCCAGTCCGGCGACGGCGAAGGAGATGTCGCTGAGCTCGTTGTCGCCTTCGATGACGATGGGCGCATCCGGGTCGAGCGGAGTGACCTCCAGCACGGCCATCGCGACCTGTTCGACCGCTTCCTGGCCGACGCGGATGCCTGCGGGCACGTCGTGCCCGGGGCTGACGATCGCGATCCACGCGCCGCTCGGGGCGGCGTCGAGCGCGTGCAGCAGCGCACCGGAAACGATCGGTGACAGATTTTTGAGCATGCGGGTGCCTCCTCGCGCCTTCGGGTGGCGCAACGCCTTCGGGTGGCGTTTCGGGTCTGGTGAGGATCCGTCGACAGTCTAGGAAGAGCATGAGAGACCGAGACAGTCCCCTCTTCGGGGACCGGCCCTCTCATCGGCTGCCCGTTCGCGCCGGGATCAGCCAGGAGTTCGGGCGGCACGGCCTACCCTGGGAGCGTGATCGAGGACATCAAGAAGCGGGCGCTGCACCGCACGCGCATCCTGTCCGGCCAGTTGCGCGGACTCGAGAAGATGATCGAGAACGAGGACTACTGCGTCGACATCATCACCCAGTCGCTCGCCATTCAGAAGTCCCTCGGTTCGCTGAACAAGCTGCTCGTGGAGAACCATCTGCGAACCCACGTCGCCGAACAGTTCGAGGCGGGCGGCGACCAGCGTGAACGCGCGGTCGAGGAACTGCTGCGCGTGTTCGAGCTCGCCAACAACCGAGGATGACCATGGCCGGCAGCGGTACCGTTCGCTCGGTGAACGACGTGCGCTTCGAGACCGTGCTCGGCGACATCACGCAGCAGCGGGTCGACGCGATCGTGAACGCGGCCAACTCGTCGTTGCTGGGCGGCGGCGGCGTGGACGGCGCGATCCACCGCGCGGGAGGTCCCGAGATCCTCGACGAGTGCCGCGCGATCAGACGGACGCGCTACCCGGAAGGGCTGCCGACGGGCGAGGCCGTCGCGACCACGGCCGGGCGTCTGCCGGCGCGGTACGTCATCCACACAGTGGGGCCGGTGTGGTCGCGGCACGAAGACCGCACCGGGCTCCTGCGAAGCGCGTACTCCAGGTCGCTCGAGGTTGCGGGCGAGCTGGGCTCGGCATCCGTCGCATTCCCGGCGATCTCGGCCGGTGTGTACGGCTGGCCCATGGACGACGCCGCCCGGATCGCCGTGAGCACCAGTGTCGAACATGCCGGCGAGGTGGCGGGACTCGAACTGGTTCGGTTCGTGCTGTTCTCACCGGATGCCCTCGCCGCGTTCGACCGCGAACTCGGTTCCGTCGTCGAATAGACGCTGCCGCGGCGGGCGCTCGAGAGGGGCACTGGCCCGCTCGAACGGATTCGGGACGCGTCTACCTGCGGTGCCGCACGTGTTCGCGTGGGATGAGGATGGGCCGGCTCGACGGCGGTACGCGGTGCAGCGTCTCGAGGGCGACGTGCAACTCCTCCGCCCATACCTTGTAGCCGCGGTCATTGAGGTGCAGCGAATCGTCGGAGTATTGCTGGTCGATCCCGCCGTCATCCGCAGCCAATGCCGGCCACAGGTCGAGGTACTGCGCGCGCACGGTGGAGGCGAACTGCCACAGATGACGGTTCACGTCTTTGATCGTGTCGGCATACGCGGCCTCGCGCGGCATGACGGATTGAACGAGCAACTGCGCGCTCGGCAGCGCCTTGCGCAGCGAGACCAGGATCGTCTCGATATTGCGCACGATGTGCTCGGCCGATCGTCGCCACGCGAGATCGTTCGTGCCGATCAGGAGCACCACGGTGTCGGGTTCAAGGGCGATGATCTCGTCGAGACGCGCCAGCACGGCATCCGTCGTGTCGCCGCCGACGCCGAGGTTGCGCGAGCGCTCCTCGGGGAACCATTCGTCCCACCGGCCGCCGGCCGTGATGCTGTCACCCACGAACACGGTCGACACCTCGTCAGACATGTCGCTCCCAACGCCTCAGGAACTCCATCTTCGCCTGCGAGCCTGAGCGTGCGCCACCACTTGACGAACGCTGGCGGAGGCTGCTTGCGCCTAGACAGCGCCGATCAGCGCATGCTCTTGGTGTGCCAGACGGTCTTCGTCTCCACGAAGGCGGTGATCCGCTCCAGCGAGCGTGCCTCCGGCTCGCCTCCTGCTGGCGGCAGCACCCGTTTCAGCGTCTCCGCCGCGGCGATCTGCAGGTCGACCCAGTCCAGGTCGCCGGCACCGGTGAGATCCAGGGCGTTCACGTCGGCGTGAGAGGCCAGCCACGGCGCAATCTCCGCCGCCGATCCGGTGAGCACATTGACCACCCCGCCTGGCACGTCGCTGGTCGCCAGCACCTCCGCGAGCGAGATCGCCGACAACGGATGCCGCTCGTCGGCCACCACGACGACCGCGTTGCCGGTCACGATGGCCGGCGCGACCACGGCGACGAGCCCGAGCAGCGAGAGCGAGCCCTGCGGAGCGATCGCGGCGACGACCCCCGTCGGCTCCGGAACGGAGATGTTGAAGAACGGGCCCGCGACGGGGTTGGCATTGCCCGCGATCTGCGCGTACTTGTCCGCCCAGCCGGCGTACCAGACCCAGGTGTCGATGACCTCGTCGACCTGCGCCGCGGCATCCTGCTTCGAGAGCCCCTCGGATGCCTGCACCTCGTCCACGAACTGCGCGCGGCGCCCCTCCAGCAGCTCAGCCACCCGGTAGAGCACCTGCCCTCGGTTGTACGCGGTAGCCCCCGACCAGCCGGAGACCGCCTTGCGAGCCGCGACGACGGCGTCTCTGGCATCCTTTCTGGATGCCTTCGCGGCATTGGCGAGGAACGTTCCGTCGGCGGCCAGCACCTCGTAGCTGCGACCGGACTCGCTGCGCGGGAACGCGCCGCCGATGAACAGCTTGTAGGTCTTCGGCACGGCGAGGCGCGTCATCGCGCGGATCCCTTCTTGGGGGCGGCGACCCGTTTGGCCGCCTTGGGTGCATCCGTCTTAGACGCCGCGTCTTCGAGGCTGCCCGACACGTTCCGCGAGGCGATGCCTCGCTCCACTCCTGCTTCGGCCCTTCTCGACGTCGCCCGAGACGGCGCCAAGTATGCGGCCAGCCCGTGGCGTCCGCCCTCGCGCCCGTAGCCGGATTCCTTGTATCCGCCGAACGGCGACGCCGGGTCGAACCGGTTGAACGTGTTCGCCCACACCACGCCGGCGCGGAGCCGATCAGCGACGGCGAGGATGCGGCTGCCCTTGTCGGTCCAGATGCCCGCCGAGAGGCCGTACGGCGTGTTGTTCGCCTTGGCGATCGCCTCGTCGGGCGTGCGGAACGTCAGCACAGACAGCACCGGTCCGAAGATCTCCTCGCGCGCGATGCGGCTCGAGGTGGAGACGTTGTCGAAGATCGTGGGCGCGAACCAGAACCCGCGATCGGGGATGACGCACTCCGCGCTCCAGCGTTCGGCGCCCTCGGTCTCACCCACGTCGCTCAACTCCCGGATGCGTGCAAGCTGCTCCGCGGAGTTGATCGCGCCGATGTCGGTGTTCTTGTCGAGCGGATCGCCCAGTCGCAGGGTTTTCAGGCGCGTCTTCAGCCTGTCGACGACCTCCTCGTGCACGCTCTCCTGAACGAGCAGGCGACTACCCGCACAGCACACATGCCCCTGGTTGAAGAAGATGCCGTTCACGATGCCCTCGATCGCCTGGTCGATGGGTGCGTCGTCGAACACGATGTTCGCGGCCTTGCCGCCGAGCTCCAACGTGACCTTCTTGCCGGTGCCCGCGACCGCACGCGCGATCTCGCGACCCACCGCAGTTGAGCCCGTGAATGCGACCTTGTCGACGTCGGGGTGATTCACGAGCATCTTGCCGGTCTCGCCGGCGCCGGTCACGATGTTCACCACCCCGGCGGGAACGCCGGCCTGCTGCACGATCTCGGCGAACAGCAGCGCAGTCAGCGGTGTGGTTTCGGCGGGCTTGAGCACGACCGTGTTGCCCGCGGCGAGCGCCGGCGCGATCTTCCACGCGAGCATGAGCAGCGGGAAGTTCCACGGGATGATCTGGCCGGCAACGCCGAGCGCGCGCGGCGAGGGCCCGAGGCCGGCGTGATCGAGCTTGTCTGCCCATCCGGCGTAGTAGAAGAACCAGGCTGCCACGAGCGGAACGTCGACGTCGCGGCTCTCTTTGATCGGCTTGCCGTTGTCGAGGCTCTCCGCCACCGCGAGCTCGCGGGCGCGCTCCTGCACGATGCGGGCGATGCGGAACAGGTACTTGCCCCGGTCGGCGCCGCTCATGCGCGACCACACCTTCTCGTACGCCCGGCGGGCCGCCTTCACGGCGAGGTCGATGTCATGCTCGTCGCCCGAGGCGATCTCGGCGATGGTCTCCTCCGTCGCCGGCGAGATGGTGCGGAAGGCGTCGCCGTGGCCGTCGACGAACTCGCCGTCGATGAAGAGGCCGTATGTCGGCTTGAGGTCGAGGATCGCGCGCGACTCGGGTGCCGGCGCGTATTCGAGGAAGGTCATGGTCGGAAAGCTCTCTCCTGCGGGCCGGGCTCAGTCGATGGTCACGTAGTCGGCACCGGAGTAGTGCCCGGTGGCGAGCTTCTGGCGCTGCAGGAGCACGTCGTTCAGCAGGCTTGAGGCCCCGAACCGGAACAGGTGCGGATCGAGCCAGCGCTCGCCAGCGGTCTCGGCGACCGTGACGAGGTAGCGCAGGGCATCCTTCGACGAACGGATGCCGCCTGCGGGCTTCACCCCGACGCTCTCGCCGGTGAGCCGGTGCCAGTCCCGGACCACCTCGAGCATCAGCAACGTGACCGGGAGGGTGGCGGCCGGGGACACCTTGCCGGTGGACGTCTTGATGAAGTCCGCGCCAGCGAGGATGGCCAGCCAGGATGCCCGGCGCACGTTGTCGTAGGTGGCGAGCTCGCCGGTCTCGAGGATCACCTTGAGGTGCGCGCTGGAGCCGTCTGCGCGGCGGCACGCCTCCTTGACGGCCACGATCTCGTCGAACACCTCGCCGTACCGTCCGGAGAGGAAGGCGCCTCTGTCGATGACCATGTCGATCTCGTCGGCGCCTGCGGCGACCGCGTCGGCGGTGTCGGCCAGCTTGACGTTCAGCGACGCCCGGCCGCTCGGGAAGGCGGTGGCCACGGCGGCGACGCCGATCGTGCCTCCTGCTGCCCTGTTGGCAGCTCCCAGTGCCTCGACGGCAACCGGCACGAGGTCGCCGTACACGCACACCGCAGCAACCTGCGGGCACGTCGGATCAGCAGGGTCGGGGAGGATCGCCTTGGCCACCAGCGAGCGCACCTTGCCGGGGGTGTCGGCGCCCTCCAGTGTCGTGAGGTCGATCAGCGAGACGATCGTGTCGAGCGCGCGCTGCTTCGACGACGTCTTGATCGAGCGGGTGGCGAGCGCCGCGGCTCGCTGCTCGAGGCCGACGGCGTCGACGCCGGGGAGCCCGAGCACGAAGCCGCGCAGACTCCGCTCGCTGAGCTCGGAGCCGACGACGGTGCGTGCGAGATCCAAGGTCATGATGCGCGCTCCGCCACTGCCGCTTGCTGCCCTACCGCGACCTGGGGCGCGCCGGCGGGCATCCGCTCGTCCGTCGCCTCGTCGAGAAGCGCAGCCGCGGTCAGGTCGTCGGTGATGAGCACCGTGCACAGGCCGTTGGTGACCAACGCCCTTGCCACCTCGTGCTTGCCCTCGCCTGCGACGACCGCGATAGCCGTCTCGGACGCCTTGATCCGTTCAAGAGACAGCCCGACCGTACGAGAGTCCAGCTCGGCGTCGACCGGCCTGCCGTCCGCGCCGACGAAGCGCCCGATCACGTCGCCGACCGCACCCTTGCAGACCAGTCCCTCCACCTCCTCCGCGGTGAGGTATCCGCTGTGAACGAGAGCCGAGTCGGGGCCCGCGACACCGGCGCTGAACAGGTACGCCTCGGCGTGCGCCGCGCGATCGAGCACACCTGCGATGGCCCGGTCGTGCTCGATGCTGCGCTTGGTCGCTGTGTGCTCGAGGATCGCGGGGATGGGCAGAACGTGCGCGGAACCGGCTGCCTTCTGCGCGATCACGAGCGCCGTCGCGGAGGCGGTGTCGCCGTATTTCGTCAGGCTCAGTCCACCGTTGATCTGCACGACCCCGACGCCGTGCGCCCAGCCGCGCGGGAGGCACGCCGCAACATCGTGCATGGTGCGTCCCCAGCTGACTCCGAGCGTCTGCGGCGCCGGGCGCATGGCGGTGAGGTAGTCGGCGGCGGCCTGCGCGACCCGGCGCTGCAGTTCCTCCGGCGAGGAGACCCCTGCGGAGGAGGCGACCACGATGTCTTTCAGCCCGTACCGTTTCTTCACCGCCTGCTCGGCGAGCACGCGCCGAGCCCTGGGATGCACGATCTCGATGCGCACGATGCCCGCAGCACGCGCCTGGGCAAGGAGCCGGCCGACCTTCCAGCGCGTGATGTGCAGCGCGGCACCGATCTCGTCCTGCGTGCGTCCCTCGTCGTAATAGAGCTCAGCCGCGCGCACGGCGAGAAGTTCATCTGAGGAGTTCATAGCGTCTTCCAGACTACGAAGTGCTCCCACTTATGAGCAACGCGGCCGCATCCTCTTGCTCTTTTGCGCACGCTTCATCCGTCAATGCAGCGTGCGGCCCATGATCGTGCGAGTCAGTGCGGCGACCGGTTCGGCCGCCGCACGCGGATTGGCCAGCAGGCTGAATTCGACCTGGCCGAGCTCGGGCAGGCCGAGCCGGTTCGTCACCTTGACGAGATCGTTCGGGATGATCGTGCGCGGGAACGGCGCGACGCCGAGGCCCGCGCGCACCGCCGCGAGCACGCCGTTCACCTCGCGGGTGTTGCACGTGATACGCCACACCCGGCCCGCGGCCTCGAGCGCGTCGATCGCCATCTGCCTGCTGATGCTCGGGTCCTGGTAGGCGATCAGCGGCACGGTGTCGTCGGGACCGAGCACGGTCTTGTCGAGCCCCATCCAGACGAGGTCGTCCGTGCTCACCCGGTCACCCCCCTGCGAGCCGGCCATCTGCTTGATGAAGATGAGGTCGAGTTGCCCGGCCTTCAGCCGCCGATGCAGCGGTGTCGACTGGCTCACGGTGAGTTCGAGGTTGATCTGCGGATACGCCTGGCGGAAGTCCCGCAGGATGCTCGGCAGCTGCGTGATCGCGAGATCGTCGGCCGCTCCGAAGCGCAATCTCCCCCGCATGGCCGTGCCGCTGAAGTAGCTGTCGGCGGCGGCATGGGCGGCGAGGATGCTGCGAGCGAACCCCGCCATCGCGTCCCCGTTGTCGGTCAGGCGCACCTGGCGGGTGTCTCTGTCGACGAGCATCCGTCCGGCCGCCTTCTCGAGGCGTGCGACGTGCTGGCTGACCGTCGGCTGGCTGAGCCCGAGCCGCTCGGCCGCCCTGGTGAAACTGCCCGTCTCTGCCACCGCGAGGAAGGTGGCCAGCAGGTCCGGATCGAACATGATCGAAGCATACATTCACGAACCCAATAGGAGTTATAGGTCCGATTGCCTGGGGGAATGACCTGAGCTTGATTACCGTTGAAATACACGTTCGACCAGCCTCTTATTCGAAAAGCCCTCGTGACAGCCACCTCCGCAACGCATTCAGCCGAAAGCCTCCTCACCGCTCCCATACCCGTGCTCGACCGACGCCCGTCGTGGCGGGACATGTTCTCATCGCTGCGCGTGCCGAACTACCGGCTGTACGCCGGAGCACAGGTCGTCTCCACCACGGCGCTCGGCATGCAGCGGGTGGCGCAGGACTGGCTCGTCCTCCAGCTCTCCGGAAGCGTCGCCGCAGTCGGCGTCACCGTGGCCATGCAGTTCACGCCGATGCTGGTCTTCGGCCTGCTCGGCGGCGTGATCGCCGACCGGTACCCGAAACGGGTGCTCCTCATGCTGACGCAGTCGACGGCGGCGCTGCTGGCAGGCATCCTGGCGGTGCTCATCCTCACCGACACGGTTCAGGTCTGGCACATCTGGCTGCTGGCCTTCATCGGCGGGTTCGTCACCGTGGTCGACAACCCGGCACGTCAGGTGTTCGTGAACGAGATCGTCGGGCCGAAGCTGCTGCGCAATGCGATCAGCCTGAACTCGTCAACGTTCCAGCTCGGTGCCCTGATCGGTCCGGCAGTCGGCGGAATCGCGATCAGCGCGGTGGGCAGCGGCTGGGCGTTCGTGATCAATGGATGCGCGTGCCTGGTCGTCGTCGGAGCGCTCGGCATGATGAACACCAAGGCTCTGTTGCACACGCCCGTCGCTCCGCGCGGCAAGGGGCAGCTCGCGGAAGGGCTGCACTACGCGGCGAGCAAGCCCGCCATCCTGTTCACGATCATCACGCTCGGTGCCGTGGCGATGTTCGCCTACACCATGCCGGTGCTGCTGGCCGCCTACGCGAACGACGTCTACAAGGTGGGCTCCGCCGGATACGGATTCTTCAACGCCCTCGTCGCCGTCGGCGCACTCACCGGTGCGGTGCTGTCCACCCGCCGGGTGGGTGTCAGCCTGCGCCTCGTGATCGGCGGCGCTGTCGTGCTCGGGGTGGTACAGGCATCCGCAGCGCTCTCGCCCGACATCGTGGTCTTCGCGCTCCTCATGGCGCTCAGCGGCGCGGCGAGCCTGCTCTATCTGACCAGCGCGAACTCGCTCGTGCAGATGTCGACGAACCTCGGCATCCGCGGCCGGGTGATGGCGCTGTACATCATGGTGCAGCTGGGCGGCCAAGCCCTCGGCGGCCCCGTGATGGGCTGGATCGTCGAACGCTTCGGTCCCGACTGGGGCCTGGCCGTCTCCGGCCTCGTGCCGCTGACCACGGCCGTCGTGATCGCGTTGCTCGTCATGCGCCGCTCGCACCTGCGGGTCGCGGTTCGACGTCAGGGAGGACGGATGCCCGCTCTCACGATCGTCTCCCGCGACCCCTCGTAGTGCGTACGGGACGAGGCTCGCGCTCCCCTAACCTGGTTTCATGACCCCGCCCCTCGCTCTCGCCGTCGACTTCGGCGGCACCAAGGTCGAATCCGCCCTCGTCACTCCCGACGGTGAGGTGGTGCCCGATTCGCGGCACCGTGCACCCACCGGACGCGAGGCGACGAGCGAGGAGTTGCAGGCATCCGTTCGCGAGGTCGTCGAGCGGGCGTTGGACGCCGCCGGCGGAGACGAGCTGGTCGGAGTCGGCATCGGATGCGCCGGCCCCATCGACAGGGCCCGCGGGCTGGTTTCGCCGCTGAACGTTCCGAGCTGGCGGGACTTCGACCTGCGCTCGTTCGTGGAGTCCGTGCTCGCCGATCGCGGCCTCGAGCTGCCGGTGACACTCGAGATGGACGGCGTAGCCATCACCATGGCGGAGCACTGGGTGGGTGCGGCGCAGGGCGTCGGCAACGTGATGGGCATGGTCGTCTCCACCGGGATCGGCGGCGGACTCATCGTCGGCGGCCGGGTCATCACCGGGCCGACGGGCAATGCCGGGCACGTCGGCCACGTGGAGGTGGCAGGGTACGAGGGCGAGGACACGTTCGGCAAGGCGACGTCGCTCGAGGCGATCGCCAGCGGCCCGCACACGGTCGCGTGGGCGCGGCGTCAGGGATTCCCCGGCACGAACGGGGAAGCGCTGGCAGCGGCGTACCAGGCAGGCGACCCCGTCGCGAGAGCCGCGATCGAGCGCACCGGCCGTGCGGTCGGACAGGCGATCGCCAGCGCCACGGCACTGCTCGACCTGGAGCTCGTCGCGATCGGCGGCGGGTTCTCGCAGGCGACGCCCGACCTCTTCGACGTGATCAACGCGACGATCGCCGAGCACTACTTCGGCTTCGTGCGCAAGGTGCGGGTCGTGCCATCCGGTCTCTCCGGCGAGGGTCCCCTGATCGGTGCCGGCGCGCTCGTGCACCGTGCGGAGTTGCTGCCGGCACTGTAGGACGACTTCGTCGACAGGACGTAAAGCGCTTCCCCGCCGAGAACATGGCGGATTGGTCCGCCTTCGGCCTATCGTCCTGTTGACGGGATGCGCCTCAACGGGGCGACCGGGCGGCGACGTGGTCCTCGAGCATGCCGGGGCGTGCGACGACCGTTCCCGCGAAGACGACGGCCACGGCCGTCGCCAGCAGGAAGATCAGCGGCCAGAGCCAGCCTCCTGATACATCGTGGAGCGCACCGACGACGATCGGCCCCAGCGCGCCCAGAACGTACCCGAGGCCCTGCACGAATCCGCTCAGTGCCACGGCGCCTTCGTGGGTGCGGGTGCGCAGATTGATGAGCACGAGGCACAGCGGGAAGAGCAGCGGTCCCAGCCCAGCGAGAACGACCCAGAGCCAGGTCGCGACACCGGGCCAGAGGATGAGCCCCAGGTAGCCGACGATGAAGAACGCCGCCCCGAGATAGACCAGCAGGCCCACGTTGCGCATCCGGCTTGCGAGCGCGGGAATCAGCAGGCTGGCGGGTATGCCGATTCCGGCATACAGCGAGAGCAGCGCACCGGACTGAGCGGCGTCCGTGTGAGCGGTGTCGTGCAGCAGCTCCGGCAACCAGGCGAACAGGGCGTAGGCATTGAGCGACGACGCGGCGAACGTCACCGCCATCGCCCAGGCCAGCGGCGCATGCCACACACGGCCCATGGCCGTCGTCCCCGGTTCCTCGACCTCGGCGTCCACGCGGCGGGCATCCGGCCGTCGTACGAGCACGGCCAGCCACGGCAGCGCCGCAATCACGCCGAGCACGGCCCACATGCCCACCGAATAGCGCCAGCCCGCCGAGTCCGCCACCGGCACGGCGAGCAGCGGCGGAACGAGCGTGCTGACCGCAAGCACCGTGGCATACAGGGAGGTCATGAGCCCGACACGGTCGGGAAAGTAGCGCTTGACGAGCGGCGGCAACAGCACGTTGCCCACCGCCATGCCGGCGAAGGTGAGCACGCTGCCGCCCACAAGCATCCAGAAAGAGACCGACAGCCCGCGCAGCACGTCGCCCACCACGATCGCCGCCAGCGAGACCAGCAGCACGACCTCGAGGCTCGCCCTGCGGGTGAACAGCGGCGCGACGATTCCGAAGACGGCGAAGCAGATCGGCGGCAGAGCACCGAGCAGGCCGATGCCGGCGGCACCGAACGGAACGTCGTGCGTGATCTCACCGAAGATCGGCGAGAGCGCTGTCACGGCTGCACGCAGGTTGGCGGCGACCAGCAGGATGCCCGCGAAGGCGAGCGTTCGTCCGGCCCAGAGGGGACGTGTCCCGAGCGGGGCGGCTGGGGTGTTCGGCTGGGTCACACCCCAGTATTTCATGCTGGACGCGGGCTCACGCGACGGGTGGCAGGCAGCGCAGCACCGTCAGCGTGCCGCGCAGCGTCAGGTCGCCCGCGGCGTACGGCACGAGGACGGTCTCGCCCTTGGACAGCACGATGGCGCCGTCGTCCCACTCGAGCACGCCCTCGCCCTCGAGTACCACGAGCACGCAGTATCCCGCGGCGAAGGCGAACGAACCGTGGATGCTCACCCGCTGAGCCCTGAAGACGGCGTCCGCCTCCGCAGGGAACAGGTCGGTGAACTCGGTTTCTCCCAGCAGCCGTGTGATGCGCGATGACCGGAGCTCGATCAGCCGGTCTTCGGAGACGGCCGAACGGTTCACGTCGGAGAGAGCCGTGGCCGCATCCAGGCCGAGCAGCGCGGCGTCGCGGTCGAGTCCCGGATAGCCGTCGTACTCCACGAGGATGGACAGATCGACCGGCTGCTGCAGCTCGACCAGCGTGACGCCCGGTCCGATCGCGTGCGGCATGCCGGCCGGCACGTGCAGCGTGTCGCCCGGGCGGAGCTCGACCTGGTTCATCGTGGCGAGCATGGCCGGCACATCCTGCCGTTCGAACCACCCGAGTAGTTCGTCGTGGCTCACGTCGCGGTCGAAGCCGAGGTAGGCGTGTCCGACACCCTCGGTGGCGACGACGATCCACGCCTCGGTCTTGCCGCTGGCGTGCGCGAGGCTCTCCCGCGCGAACGAGTCGGACGGGTGGTAATGCACGAAGAGCCGCTCCCTCGTGTCGAGCAGCTTGACGAGCAGCTTCGGATCCGCGCCGAACGCGCGCACGTGCTTCTCACCGAAGTAGTCGACCGGGTGTGCCGCGAAATCGTCACGCAGGCTCGTGCCGTCCGGGAGAACGGTGAGTCCGACGCCGCCGCCCGCGAATACCTCGGTGGCGGAGGCGACGAAGTCTTCGGGCATCCGTTCGGCCGCCGCATCCTGGTTCTCTTGCAGACCACGAAAGCGAAGGATGCCCTCCCCTCCGCGGTACGGCCGCGCTGCCGGCCGGTTCGGGCCGAGCACGACCGGGGCCGTTCTCGTCGGAACTGAAGGGTCCGCAACTTCGCTCGTCATCGGGCGTGTCCCTCTCTCAGTGGTGCCGTGCGACTCGTTCAAGGCTAAGCGGACCGCCCCAGGACCGGAGCCGCGTGCCAAGATGTTGCGCGGACGAAGGGCTGAGCATGCGACGGGACTTCGGAGAGCAGATAGCGAGCACTCTGGTGCAGCTGGCGGGCATCCTCGAGGGGCTCGAACCCGATGAATGGGGCTCGCAGAGCCTCTGCGACCGGTGGACCGTGCGCGACGTCACCGGGCACATCGTGTGGCGAGTCGGCAGCTCGTACTCCGAGATGATCAGCACAGTGCTGCCCATGCTGACGCTGTCGGGAATGAGCCTCGACTCGCTCACGGAGGCGGTCAGCAGACAGGAGGCGGAGGCGACGAGCCCTGACGAGCTCGTGCGCCGGCTGCGTCGCATCGCCGCTCTGCGGCTCGCCGGACTCGGCCGCACAGGAATGACCGACCTCGTCGAGACCGTGGTGCACACGTACGACATCGTGCAGCCGCTCGGGATTCCGATCGAGGTCGAGCCGGATGCCACTCGCCGCATCGCGCTCCGCGGGCTGATGCTCGCCTCTGGTGATCGACGCGAGGTCGTGGCCACCCACACGCTGTACGCCACCGACGCCGGCTGGGCGATCGGCCCCGGTCGGTCGGGCAAGGGCCGCATCATCGAGGGCAGTGCGCAGGGCATCGTGCTGTACCTGTTCGGCAGGCGGCCGTTGAAGGCCCCGACCAGGTGAGCCGACGCCGCAGCGCAGGCGACGCACCGCCCGTCCGACAGTCGCAGCCGATGCGTGACTCGTCTAACGCGAGCGACGCGGCGCTGCCCCGCGGCGACCTTTCACCGCGGTGACTGCATCGCGGCGTCGATGAACGACGATCGCGAGCACCGCGACGACGACGGGCACGATGAGGCGCCAGCCGGCGAACGGCACGGTGATCAAGAGGAGCAGAAACGCGATGACCGCGACAACCCTGGTGCCGCCTTTGAAGATGCGGATCGCGGCGGCCGAACCGAGCAGATAGGTCGCGAGAACGAGCACGGAGGGGATGAAGACGATGTCGTCGGTACCCCAGCCGAACAGCGCAGCGCCGAGGAGTCCCGCAGCGCCGATCACCCCCACGGCGAGTACCGCGTAGCCGGGCACCCGGTTACGGCTGTGACGGGTCAGAAAACGGGGCGCCCAGCCGTCTCTGCCGAGCGCATAGCCGAGCCGGGAGACCGAGGTCACGAAAGCGTTGGTTGTGCCGAGGCATATCACAGCTGCAGCGATCGCGACCGCGTCGACGGCGGAGACACCGAGTCCGTGCTGGATGATCGCACCGAGCGACACGCGGTCGAGCGCCCGGCTGCCATAGCTGCCCGTTCCGACGACAGCGAAGGCGACACCGAGGTACAGCACGGTGATGATCGCAACCGTCAGCAGGGTCGCCAACGGGAGGGTGCGCCGCACGTGGCGGAACTCGGCCGACAGGTGCGCGATCGCCTCCCAACCGGCGAACGCGAAGAACAGAACGACGACGGCCCGCCCGATGCCGACCAGGCCATGCGGGGCGAACGAGCTGAAGTTCGCCACATCGATCTGTGGCAGAGCCACCATGATCACCCCGACCAGGATCGCCCCGACACCGAGCGCGAGTCCGACCTGCACACGCGCGCCGATCTTCACCCCCACGAGGCTCGCGACGACGGCCAGCGTGAGAACAGCAGCGGCGAAGGCCGGCGCCCACCGCTGATCGAGGCCGAATGCTGCCGCTATGTAGTACCCGGCCGTCAGCGGAACGATCGTCTGGCCGACCGAGCCGGCGATGAAGTACCACCAGCCCGTGATGCCGCCCGCAGCCGGCCCGAACGCGCGTGCCGCGTAGGTGGCGACGCCGCCGGCATCCGGGAACCGAGAGGCGAGCGCCGCGAACGTGAACGCCAGCGCTGCCCCGATGAGGGCGCTGAACCCCCAGGCGATGAGTGAGGCCGGCCCGGCCAGCGTCGCGGCCTGTCCCGGGAACACGAGCACGCCCGCCCCAAGGATGGCGCAGACGTAAAGCGCCACACCCTGCCCCAAGCGGATCGTCCCTTCCTCGTGCAATGCGGCGGCCGTGGGCTGTTCTGCAGACGATTCGAGAGTCATGGTGCCATTGCACCGACTGCGCTCCTGACTGACGAGCGGCATAATGGCCGCTATGCGCAACGGAACAGACATCCATCGCGTGGCCGTCGCAGTGACGCCAGGTGCACCGATCTTCGAACTGGCCGTGCCGTGCGAGGTCTTCGGGATCGCGCGTCCCGAAATAGCGGACCCGTGGTACGGATTCGCACTGTGCGCGACCGTTCCCGGGGCTCAGGTCGCCAGCGGCTTCATCGCAGCCGCGGCCTCATCGCTGGACGATCTCGTGACGGCGGACACCGTGATCGTCCCTGCGTGTACCAACGTGCACGTGCGCCAACCCGCCGACCTCGTCGAGGCGGTGCGGGAGGCGCACCGTCGAGGCGCGCGCATCGCGTCGATCTGCTCGGGTGCGTTCGTGCTGGCCGAGGCCGGCCTGCTCGACGGGCGACGCGCGACAACGCATTGGATGCATGCGGCCGAACTCGCTCGCCGTTACCCGCGGGTGCAGGTCGACGCGACGGTGATCTACGCCGAGGACGGCGGGATTCACACGTCAGCCGGCACAGCGGCCGGCATCGACCTCTGTCTCGAACTCGTGCGTCAAGATCACGGCAGAACGGCGGCCAACGCTCTCGCCCGGCGCATGGTGACCCCGCCTCATCGCACGGCAGATCAGGCGCAGTTCATGCTCGCTCCAGTCGAGGCGCACGATTCCAAGTCGCTTTCGGTGGCGACGCAGTGGGCGATCCAGCACCTGGATGAGCCGATCAGGCTCCAAGACATGGCAGCTCGTATGCACCTGAGCGAACGGCAACTCACACGCAGGTTCCTCGAGACCTATGGGCGGACACCCGGCGACTGGCTCGTTCGTGAGCGCGTCCGTCGCGCGCAGGAATTCCTCGAACGCACCGACTACACCGTCGACGCGATCGCCGCGCAGTGTGGTTTCGCCACCGCAGCCGGGCTTCGCGCCGCATTCAACAGGCATCTGCACACCTCTCCCAGCGACTACCGCATTGCCTGGACGGCATAGCCACCTCGATGAGATAGCGATGCCGGTGCGGCGTGGGCCGCGGATCTCGTGGCGTATCAGCCCTCGGCGAGGATCTCCGACGCCTCTTCGACGTCGGCCTTCATCTGCGCGATCAGCGGGTCGATGCCGTCGAAGGCGACCATGCCGCGGATGCGCTCGGCGAACTCCACGTCGACCACATGGTCGTACAGGTCGATCTCCTCGCCGATGACGTAGGCCTCGACCTGTCGCTGCGGCACGCCTTCGAACGTCGGGTTGTTCCCCACCGAGATGGCCGCCGGGTGCCGCACGCCTCCGTCGATCAGCCATCCGGCATAGACGCCGTCCGCCGGGATCAGCCCCTCGCACTGGGGCGACAGGTTCGCGGTCGGAAACCCGAGCTGTCGGCCGCGCTGCGCACCGTGAACCACGACACCGCGTACGGTCGGCGGATGCCCGAGCAGCACTCCGGCGTACGCCACGTCGCCGTCGGCCAGCAGTGACCGCACCCAGGTCGACGAGACCCGGTCGTGACCGTCGGGGCGAACGTCGTCGATGAGCTGCACGTCGAACCCGTCACGGGCGCCGAGCCGGCGCAGCAGGGCGACGTCGCCCGCACCCTTCGCCCCGTACCGGAAGTCGCTGCCGACCAGGAGCTTCTTCGCGTGCAACTTCGACACCAGGTAGCGCTCGACGAACTCCTCTGCGGGAACGCGGGAGAGCCCGAGATCGAACGTGAGCACGAGCACCGCGTCGATGCCGGTCTGCTCCAGCAGTTCGAGCTTCTGCTCCAGGCTCACCAGGTCGTCGGGGCAGCGCTCTGGCGCGACGACCGACATCGGGTTGCGATCGAAGGTGACCACGACCGACGCCAGTCCCTCGCGGCCGGCGACGGACAGCAGCCTTCCGATCACGGCACGATGCCCGAGATGCACGCCGTCGAACTTGCCAACAGTGACGGCGCTCGGACCGAAGTCGGCGGGGATGTCGTCGATCGACCGGAAGACCCGCATGGCTTCGCCGTCGTCGCTCACGCGATGGCTCATGCTCGTCCGGCGGCCGCGCCGCCGGCCGGGTCGTCGGTGACCGGAACCGGCTTGTGGCGAGCGAGCCAGAGCATCCCGAGCACGGGCAGCACGAGTGGGATGAACAGGTATCCCGCGCCGTACACCGACCACACGGTGGAGTCCTGGCCGAACGGGTCGATGGCGCCCATGCCGATCGCGTCGGGCGCGAACGTGCTGAGCGTTCCGATTACGAGCACACCGGCGAGCTCGATCGAGATCGTGATCCAGGCGACGCGATACCAGACTCGGCCGGGGGCGATGAGCGCGATGGCGGCGACGATGTAGACGAGGGCCGAGAACGCGGACAGGGTGAACGCGACGGGTGCCACCGAAAAATGGTCGGCGATCTGGTACGCGCTGCGTCCGGTGGCCGCGAGCGCGAGAATGCCGTAGACGGCCACCAGCACTCGACCGGCTCCGGTCATGCGGCGGGTGGTGCGGACGGGCGCACGGGAAGCGGGGCTCGCGGAGGGGTTCTCGGACATGTCACTCCATTATCGCGTGCGGTCACGGGGTGCCCGGCACGAACCAGATCTGTCCCATGCGGTACGTCATGACGGCGATCGCGAGACCGACCACACCCAGCACGACGGTGCTCCACCTGGTGCGCTCGATGAGCGCCCAGAAACCTCCCGCGATCGGAAGCAGCAAGGCAGAGATGAGGTAGATGTAGAACTCGCCGAGCGATCCGCGTGGTTCGTTGCCGATGATCGGCGCCACGATCGTGACGACGAGCTGGGCGATGAGCAGCACCTCGACGAGCGCGATCGAGCCGAGGGTGAGGTCGTTCGGCGGCCGTCCGATGAAGCCGACGACGAGGCACAAGATGCCTGCCAGCACGGCCACGATCACCTGCACGGCGGTGAACCATTCGATCAACGCGTCTCCTCTTGAGAGTCGGACTCCGCAGCCTGCTCAGCGGGGAAGTTGACGATCGTGCGCGCCCGACCGTCCTTGACGGAGGCCAGTCCGATCAGCCGTCCGTCCGGCGCGATCGCGGCTGCGGTCTCGGCGTCGGCCCCGTCCACGACGATGCGCTTGCCGTGTCCGAGATCCACCGCTTGGTCGTCTGTGAGGGCGAGCACCGGGAAGAGCGCCGATGCGGCGGACGCGGGCCGCTGCAGTGCAGACGCGACGTCGAGATCCGCGAGAGGGCGGGCATTCGCGATCGCGAACGGCCCGACCCTCGTGCGCCGCAGGGCGGTCAGGTGACCGCCTGTGAGCAGGGCTACGCCCAGGTCACGGGCAAGGGCGCGCACATACGTGCCGGACGAGCACACGACGCGCACGTCGACGTCGAGCGCCAAGGCATCGCCGACGGATGCCTGCCGCGAGTCGAGCACGTCGAAGGCCGACACGGTGACGTGGCGCGGTTTCAGCTCCACCTGCTCCCCCGCACGCACCCTCGCGTACGAGCGCTTGCCGTCCACCTTCACGGCGGAGACGCTGGAGGGCACCTGATCGAGCTCGCCGGTCAGGTGCGCGACGGCATCCGTCAGCCGCTGCGGTGAGATCGCACGAACCCGGTCGGCCGGCGCCCAGCCGAGTGTCTCCCCCTCGGCGTCGTCGGTCGTCGTCGATGCCCCGAGCCGGATCGTCGCGAGATACTCCTTGTCGGAGCCGACCACGTAGGTCAGTAGCCGCGTCGACGCCCCGAGCCCGAGCACGAGCACACCGGTGGCCATCGGGTCGAGCGTGCCGGCGTGTCCTACCTTGCGCGTTCCGGCAAGCCGGCGAACCCGTGCGACGACGTCGTGGCTGGTCCAGTCCGCGGGCTTGTCGACGAGCAGGATGCCGTTGGGCCCGCTCACGCGGTCGCCCGGGCGGGCGGCTGCGCCTCGTCTGCGCCGGTAGCTGTGCCCGTGACCGTGTTCACCACGATGTCCAGCTTGGTGCGGAACGTGTGCTCGAGCAACTCGGGGATGCACGGGTCATCTGAGTCGTGCTGATCCACCATCCGCATCGCGATCAGCACGTTGAAGAGCATGCCGTGCGCGAGGAATCCGAGCAGCTCGTCCGGCTCCATGCCAGCGCCGTTGCGCAGCAGGCGGTAGATCGCGAGGAAGCCTTCACGAGCCTTCTCGCCGATGACCGGCTCGTGGCCCGAGATGAACGACTGCATCAGGCAGAGCAGGATGCCGCGATCCCGGATCAGGTCCGCGTAAGCCATGCCCAGCCGGGTTGAGGTCTCGTCACGAGTCTCGCCGAGCTCCCGGGACTCCGCCAACGCGTGGTTGAACGCCTCGAGCAGTTTCTCGAGCGCCCTGTCGAGAACGGCGACGAACAGGTTCTCCTTGCTGCCGAACATCCGCACCACGTACGGCTGGCTGATGCCGGCTGCACGGGCCACCTGATCGGTCGTCGCGCCGACGTACCCGCGCTCGCCGAACACGCGGCTCGCTGCGGCCAGGATCTGTTCGCGGCGCACCGCCGACGGCACCCGCTCCTGCTTCACCGGCTCTCGATCCTTCGTCGCGGCATCCGTCTCATCCGGGGTCACGCGGTCGGATTCGCTGCTCATGGTTGACATGTTATCAGTCGATTACTACAGTCCATCTTGTAATCATTCGATTACCTCCGCGCCGGCCGACGCTTCCCCATCCGACTCTCCACCGAGACGAGACACTCATGACCGCACTCAACAGGTCCTCTTCGAGGATCGCGCCGCGCAGACGCGTGCCGACCTGGCTCGCCATCGTGGCGGCATCCGTTCCCATGTTCATGGCGACGCTCGACAACCTCGTGGTCACCAACGCACTCCCCCGCATCGGCATCGACCTGAAGGCCTCCATCGAGGAGCTGCAGTGGGTCGTCAATGCGTACAGCCTGGCGTTCGCGACGTTCATCCTGCTCTCCGTAGCGCTCGGCGACCGGTTCGGCCGCCGCACCGTGTTCGCGATCGGGGTGAGCGTGTTCACGCTGGCCAGCGCCGCGTCGGCTCTGGCAACCTCGCCGGCGGAGCTCATCCTGTTCCGGGCCGTGCAGGGGGCGGGGGCCGCGGCCGTCATGCCGCTATCGCTGACCCTGCTCGTCGGCTCCGTGAGCGAGCGGATGCGACCAGCCGCGATCGGCATCTGGGGCGGCGTCTCCGGGCTCGGGGTCGCTCTCGGCCCGCTCATCGGCGGTGCCATCGTTCAGGGCTGGAACTGGCAGGCCATCTTCTGGCTGAACGTTCCGGTCGGCGTGGTCGCGCTGCCGCTCGTGCTGCTCGCACTTCCGAACTCGTTCGGCGCGAAGCTGCGGGCAGACGTGCTCGGCGTCGTGCTCGTCGGCGTGGGCGTCTTCGCGGTCGTGTACGGCATAGTTCGCGGCAACGACGCGGGCTGGGGCAGCGGCGAGGTGCTCACGTCGCTGATCGGCGGGGGCTTGCTGCTGCTCGCGTTCATCGTCTGGGAGACGAGGGCCAATGCGCCGCTGCTTCCGCTCGGACTGTTCCGCAACCGCAGCTTCTCGGTGGCGAACCTGGTGGGCGTGACGTTCAGCTTCGGCATCTTCGGAAGCGTGTTCATCCTGATCCAGTTCCTGCAGGTCGTGCAGGGCCACACGGCTCTCGAGGCCGGCCTGATGACCATGCCCTGGACGCTCGCTCCGATGGTCGTCGCGCCGCTCACCGGCGCGGTCATCGTGCCGCGGTTCGGCACCCGTCTGCCGATCGTGGCGGGGCTCGTGCTTCAGTCGGTCGCGATGTTCTGGGTGGCATCGATCCTCGCCACCGACACCGCGTTCGCGGCGATGGTTCCTCCTTTCCTGCTCGCCGGAATCGGCATGGGTCTGGTGTTCGCGCCGAGCTCGACCGCGGTGCTGGCCGGGTTCGGCGAGAAGGATCACGCGAAGGCATCCGGCACCAACGCCACGCTCCGCGAGGTCGGGGTTGCGCTGGGAGTCGCCGTGCTCACCGCCGTGTTCATCGGCGCAGGCGGCACGCTCACGCCGACCGGGTACGTGTCCGCCGCGATACCGGCCGTGATCGTGGGCGCCTCGGTGCTGGCCGGGGCGGCCGTGGTCGCGCTGTTCCTCCCCGTTGGCCGAGAGCGCGGCGACCGTGCCGAGAACGCAGCGGAGGAGCTGACAGCAGAGGCTGTGGAGGCGGACGAGGTCACGGCTGGCGCTTCGATCGGGTGAGCCGGAGAACCATAAACTTGCCGGATGCGCATCGGCATCATCGGGGCGGGAGCCATCGGAGGAACGATCGCCGCGCTGCTCGATCGAGCCGGTCATGAGGTCGCCGTCACGGCTCGTGGCGACGGCCTCGCCGCCATCCGCGAGCACGGCCTGCGGTTCGACGGGGCGTGGGGCGACCACGTCGCACGCGTGACGGCATCCGGGCGGCTCGAGACGACACCGGACATCGCGTTCGTGTGCACGAAGGCGCAGGACGCGGCATCCGCTCTCCGCGACAACGCAGAGCGGCTGCGCGGCATCACGGTGGTGGTCGTGCAGAACGGGCTGGAGGCACTGGACATCGCGGCCGGCATCCTGAATAGCTCCGAGCTGGTCGGCGGGCTCGCGCTTTACGCCTCCCAGTACGTGCAACCCGGGCACGTCACGGTGACCGCGGACGGAAGCACCTACCTCGGCGACGGCGCGGGCGAACCGACCGATGCCGCCCGCCGCGCAGCTGCACTGCTCGGCTCCGTGATGCCCGCCGTCGCCACCCGCAACTTCGTCGGCGCCCAGTGGTCGAAGCTCGTCATCAACATGGTGAACGCGATGCCGGCGCTGACCGGGTTGAGCGTGCAGGAGACGATCCGGGACGCCCGGCTCGGGCGCGTGGTCACGGCGTCGATGCGGGAGACGGTGCGCATCGGGCTCGCATCCGGCGTGAGGTTCGCGAACGTGCAGGGACTCAGCCATCCGATGCTGCGCGGATTCTCCGCATTGCCGCTCGGGGCGGCACGATCTCTGCCGGCCCTGATGGCCCGCCGCATGGGAGCGGTGCCGAACCTCGGGTCCACCCTGCAGAGCAGGCGACGCGGGCGCACCACCGAGATCGACTACCTGAACGGAGCGGTCGTGCGGGCGGCTGCCGCGATCGGACGACAGGCACCGGTGAACGCGGCGATCGTCGAGGCGATGCACCGGCTCGAGGCCGACGGGACGTTCCTCGACCGTGACGAAGCGGCCAGGCTACCGGTGCGCTGATTCAGAAGCAGGCGCATCCGGTGTCGGGATACTCCCGGCGCGGACGGTCGGGGTCGCTGAGGTCCACCACAGCGGAGGCGAGGTACTGGGGCTCGACCTCGGAGCCGTAGCGCCGCCATCCGCCGACGTACCGCGCGTTCGCCGGCGCATCCGGGTCTGGATCCCTGCCCTCGGAGACTGCCAGGCGCGCGTAGACCTCGGTGAGCGGAACGTCGATAAGCACCGAGAAGTGCCACGCGCCGCGCACCTCGGGTCTCACCAGGAACGGGCCGTCGATGATGAGTGCCATATCGGCCGGTCCGGTCTGCCATTCCGAGAGCACCGGCGCGTTGCGGCGCACGTCGAACGCACGGGTCTGGAATCCGGTCGATCCGCCGAGGCGGAACGGGCCGATCAAAACCCGCCGGAGCGTCTCGTAGTCGAAAGAGCGCTCGTAGTAGTCTCCGGCATCCGCCCTGCCGTGCAGATGGCGCGTCTCCCGCGGCAAGTGGAAGTCGCGCATCGACGCGCGAGCCGTCGCGGTTCCCGCCTCGCGGTACACCGCCGCGAGGTCGTCCGCGAACTCCGCGGTGCCCGACCCCTCCGCTCCGTCGACGGCGACGATGACGCGTCCGGCGGGATAGTTGTGGGCGATCTCCGCCTTCAACTCCCGCAGGAAGGCGGTGCGCGGTGTCGTCGCCAGCTGCATGCGGACAGCATAAGCGCGCGTACACGTCCGGTGCGGTGAGCGCGCCCGCCACTGAGGCGAGCTAATATCTGCGCGTCGCGAAAGAAGGAGGCAACGTGCCTGAACCGCTCGACGAAGGTCCGTTCTTCCACGGCACGGTCGCCGACCTGAAGGTGGGCGATCTCCTCACCGCGGGGCATCCGTCGAACTATCGGCCCGAGGTTGTGATGAACCACATCTACTTCACCGCCTTGGTCGACGGGGCAGGTCTCGCGGCGGAGGTCGCCACTGAACTCGCGGGCGGCGATGCCGTGCCGCGCGTATATCTAGTCGAACCCACGGGCGCATACGAAGACGACCCGAACGTCACCGACAAGAAGTTCCCCGGCAACCCCACTCGGTCGTATCGCAGCAGCGCTCCGTTACGGATCGTCGGCGAAATCACCGAATGGACCAGGCTGACCCCGGAACAGTTGCAGATGTGGCGGGAGCGGTTGTCGGCGCTGCTCTCAAGTGACGAAGCCGAGATCATCAACTGAACCGAGAGCTCGTACTCTGGAGCGGTGGGTGCCGTGAACGAGGTCGAGACGGATGCCCCGTCCTCCGGCCCGGATGACCTCTCCCGTGCGCTGAACGACTGGTTCCGGCGCGAAGCCAGGGAACTGCCGTGGCGGCGTGACGGGTTCGGAGCGTGGGGCATCCTCGTCAGCGAGGTGATGCTGCAGCAGACGCCGGTGGTTCGGGTGATACCCCGACTGGAAGAATGGCTCGACCGCTGGCCCACGCCGGCCGATCTCGCCGGAGCGCCGCCGGCCGAGGCGATCCGGGCGTGGCAAGGGCTGGGGTACCCGCGAAGGGCGCTTCGGCTGCACGCCTGCGCTGTCGCCATCGCCGAGCACCACGGCGGCGTCGTGCCGAGCGACGTCGACGAGCTGCTGGCACTGCCCGGCATCGGCGATTACACGGCACGGGCCGTCGCCGCGTTCGCGTACGGCAAGCGGCATCCCGTCGTCGACACCAACGTGCGACGGGTGCTCGCTCGCTGCCTCGACGGACAAGGCGAGCCGGCGCCGCCGAACGTACGCCGCGACCTGGCCGCCATGGAGTCCGTGCTGCCGACCGATGAGGCGGAGGCCCGGGTGTTCAATGCCGCGGCCATGGAACTCGGTGCTGTCGTCTGCACCGCCCGATCCCCGAGATGCGACGCATGCCCGGTAGCGGATGCCTGCGCATGGCGCGCCGCCGGCCGGCCGGCGTACCTCGGTGCGAGGCGCGCCGCACAGAAGAGGTATGAGGGCAGCGACCGGCAGGTGCGCGGCATCCTTCTGCGCGAGCTGCGCTCGGCGCACAGGCCGGTTGCGATCGACGAACTGGATGCGCTCTGGCCGCACCCGGAGCAGCGCGGGCGGGCGCTCGCCGGCCTCGTCGCCGACGGACTCGCCGTCGCCGTCGACGACGGCTACGCGCTGCCGGCGTAGCCCGACCGAGCAGTGCGTCGCCGTAGGCGCGCGAACGGAACACCCTGGCTCACCAGGATGCCGGCCACGACGATGGCGCCTCCCGCTGGCTCGTACCAGTGCACGCTCTCGCCGAGAAGGAGCACGCCGAGAACCACCCCGACCACGGGTGTGAGATACGTGACGGTCGAGGCCCGCGCGGCACCCCAATCACGCATGATCCGGGTGTACCAGACGTACGCGACGCCCGTGCCGACCACACCGAGGACGACGATGCTGAGAACGACGGGAACGTTCAGTGACACCGTTCCGCGGGCGACGAACGGCGCTGCGAGCAGCACCACGAGGCTCGCCATCGCGAGCTGCACCGAAGACAGCGTCACCGAGTCGTACGGCATGCCACTCACGAACCGTCGGAGGTAGAGCCCGGCGAACCCGTAGCTCGCGGTGGCTCCGAGGCAGGCAAGCTGCGCGGGAATGGTGGACCGCAGTTCGCTCGAACCGAGCAACTGCCAGGGCCCGGTCAGCACGACGACGCCGAGGATCCCGACCACCAGGCCAGCGGCTCGCGCCGGCCCCAGACGCTCGGAGCGCAGGATCAGGGGCGTGAGCAAGAGAGTCATGATCGGCGTGGCGGCGTTGTAGATGCTCGCCAGGCCGCTCGGCACGTACTGCTCGGCCCAGGCGAACAGTGTGAACGGAACCGCGCAGAAGAAGATCCCGACGACGAACATGTGCCCCCACACCCGCAGCTCCCGCGGCCAGCGGCGCCTGGTCGCCGTCATGATGACGGCGAGCGCGAGCGCACCAAGAAGGATTCGCCCCAGCACCACCTGAGCGGGCGAGAGGCCCTCCAGTCCCACCTTGATGAAGAGGAAGCTCGCACCCCACACCAGCGAAAGCGCCAGGAACGCCCACAGCGTGACCCTGGACTTCAGTGCGGCCACCGTCACGCCCACTCGTTGCGGTCGTGAGCCGCCTGCAGGTCTCGGTAGGCGCGCTCATCATCGCGGGTGACCGAGCCGCCGCGCTGCAGAATCGCACGCGGAAACCACTTCCAGAGCGCGAACTCCTTCGCGCCAGCGGGCTTCTCGACATACCCGTGGTCGATGCCCTGGAGCACGGCGCGGCGGGAAGTGGAGGTAGTGAACGAGGGTGCGGATGCTGCGTGCTGAGTCATGTCTCACACATTACGATCGACAAAATACTGCCACGAGATGGCGGAGAGACTACCTTCATAAAAATTCCGCCACTACACTGGCCGACATGTTGCGCAGCGTGGCAGTGCCGGTGATCGACAACCTCGCGGTGTTCGAGTTCGGCCTTCTCGCCGAGGTGTTCGGACTCGACCGGAGCGTGTACTCGGAGGTTCCGCGGCTCGACTTCCGTGTGTGCGGAATCGAACCGGGGCGCCCGGTCATGACCGAGGTGGGGGTGCCGATCACTCCCCCGCTGGGCTTGGAGGCGATGGACGACGCCGACGTGATCGCGGTGCCTGCAGCACGCATCCGGCCGGACGACGAGTACCCGCCCGAGCTGCTCGAGGCGCTCCGCCGGGCATCCGCTCGAGGGGCCATCATGCTGAGCGCGTGCTCCGGAGCCTTCGTGCTCGGGGCTGCGAGGCTGCTCGACGCACGCCCGTGCACGACGCACTGGAGATATGCCGACGAGCTGCAGCGCAGGCATCCGAGTGCCCGGGTCGACCCCGACGTGCTCTTCGTCGACGACGGCGACATCATCACGAGCGCGGGCACTGCGGCCGGCATCGACGCCAGCCTGCACCTCGTGCGGCGTGAGCTGGGCAGCGCGGTGGCGACAGTGATCGCCCGCAACATGGTCGTGCCGCCGCAGCGTGACGGCGGTCAGCGGCAGTACATCAGCCGGCCCGTGCCCGAAGCCGAATGCGACGCCCTCGTCGACGCTCTCGCGTTCATGAACGCCCACCTCGCCCAGCAGCATTCCGTGACGTCGCTCGCGAAGCTTGCACACATGTCCACTCGCACATTCGCTCGCCGGTTCGTGGCCGAGACCGGGGTGACACCGATGCAGTGGCTCACCGCGCAACGCGTGCTCCACGCGCGCTTTCTGCTGGAGACGACGGATGCCTCCATCGACGAGATCGCTGCATCCTGCGGCTTCGGGAGCGCGACACTTTTCCGCCACCACTTCACTCGCGAAGTGGGAGTCGCTCCGAGCGCCTATCGCCGCTCGTTCGCGTGCGACGATGCACCGGTGCGCGTGCAGGGCGACTCCCAGCTCGTTCAGCCCTCTCCCGAGCGCGTCTCAGCACTTGCCTGAGCGGAACCCCTAATCTGAATGTTCGATGCCTGACAGTCCGCTCTCCGCCTCGCCCTACGAGGTTCTCGGCGTGCCCGCCTCAGCCAGCCAGGACGAGCTGCGAATCGCCTATCGGCGGATGCTGCGCCAGGCACATCCCGACACGGGCGGATCGGACGCCCTTTTCGTGGCGGTGCAGCACGCCTGGGCGGTGATCGGCACGCCGGAGGCGCGCGCCGCCTACGACCGCGGCAACGGCGTGCACGAGACGCCGCACACCTGGGCCCCTCAGCCGCCGAGAGCTCCCCGGCAGCAGTCCCGTCCGCAGACCCGTGCGTACGGACATCCGGGCGGCTTCTCCCGCGAGCGATACCTCACGATGATCCGCGAGTGGGTCGGACTGGGCGAGCCCATCGCCGACCCGTACGACCCGGCGCTCGTGCGCTCTGCACCCCGTGAGATCCGTCACGCGCTAGCGGACGCCGTCGCCGAGGAGAACACCGCGCGCGCGCTCACCACGCTCGGCATCGGCTACACCGTGTGGCACGACGTGGACGCCACAGGCCGCTCTGCGGCAGCCGACGGACGGGTCGAGAAGATCGACCACGTCGTGCTCGGACCCAGCGGGTTGTTCGCCGTGCAGTCGGAGGATTGGGCCGTGCGAGCCATCGTGCGACGCGGGGATCTCGTGCCGGAGGGCGAGGCATCCGGTTACGAGAGGCAGCCACTGCACGAGCTCGCCGGACGCGCTCGCACCCTGGGCAGGACGGCGGGCGTGAAGTTCACCGTCGCCGTCGTGGTGCTGCCAGACGCCGACCTCGACCAGGCGGTGACCGTGGTCGGCCGCTCGCGCGGCATCACGTTGGTCGCCGCGCAGTCGTCCGTGATCGCGCACCTCCTGCGCACCGGCGTCGCCGACACACCGCGACCGGATGGCACCACCCTCTTCGAGTTGCGCACCCGGCTGCAGCAGGACATCCGCTTCGTCTGAGGGCGCTACTCGTCCTCGTCGAACTCGCGCGGCTTCACATAGGGGTCTTCGTCGCCGGCGTACTGAGCGGATGCCGCCAGCCCGGCGACCTCCGCGTCGCGCTCCTGCGCGGTACGGAGCAGGTCCTCGATGTGTGCCGCGTTCTCCGGGATCGCGTCGGGGATGAACTCCAGCGACGGGGTGAGCCGCACCTGGATGTTCCTGCCCACCTCGGTGCGGAGCATGCCGGTCGCCGCCTTCAGCGCGGCCGCGGAGTCGGCGCGCTCCTGGTCTGTGCCGTACACCGTGTAGAAGATGCTGGCGTGCTGGAGGTCGCCGGTCACGCGGACGTCGGTGATGGTCACGAAGCCCAGCCTCGGATCCCTCAGGCCCTTGTCCAGCCTTCTGGCGACGATTTCCTTGATGCGATCGGCGAGCTTTCGGGCCCGTGCTTCGTCAGCCATCTCTTCCTCTTTCTCCCCCGCCGGTTTGATCGCGCAAGGGTTGTCGCTCGGTCTTTCTCGCACGCGCGATAGAGCGCTTCGCGCCCTGTGTTTACTTGACCGAGCCCGAGACGGGCTCGGCGCGAAAAGCGCGGGGGCCAGAATGGCCCCCGCACTCTGCGTGCTACGCACGCGGCTTTTCGCGCAATTCGATCGTCTCGATCTCGTCGCCGATCTGGATGTCGTTGTACCTGCCGAGACCGATACCGGCTTCGAAGTCGGTGCGAACCTCGGTGACGTCATCCTTGAAGCGACGCAGCGATTCGATGGCGAGGTTGTCGCCCACCACGACGCCGTCGCGGATGACGCGAGCCTTGGCGTTGCGGGTGATGGTTCCGCTTCGCACGTAGACACCGGCGATGTTGCCGAACTTGGAGGAGCGGAACACCTCTCGGATCTCGGCCACACCCGACTGCACTTCTTCGAACTCGGGCTTGAGCATGCCCTTGAGCGAGTTCTCGATGTCGTCGATGGCGTTGTAGATGACCGAGTAGAACCGCACGTCGATGCCCTCGCGGGCAGCCCGCTCGCGAGCCTTGACGTCGGGGCGCACGTTGAACCCGATGACGATCGCGTTGTCGATCGTGGCCAGGTCGATGTCGCTCTCGGTGACCGCGCCGACGCCGCGGTGCAGGATGCGCAGCTGAACGCTCTCGTCCACCTCGATCTTCATCAGGGACTCCTCGAGCGCTTCGACGGCACCGGAGACGTCACCCTTGATGATGAGGTTGAGGGACTCGACCTTGCCCTCTTCAAGGGCTCGCGTGAAGTCCTCGAGGCTGATGCGCTTGCGCGCCTTCGCCAGCTGGGCGTTGCGCTCGGCCGCCTCGCGCTTCTCGGCGATCTGGCGGGCCGTGCGGTCCTCCTCGGTGACGATGAACGTGTCACCGGCACGCGGAACGCTGGAGAGACCCTGCACCTGCACCGGACGCGACGGGAGGGCTTCCTCCACCGCGTCACCGTTCTCGTCCTGCATGGCACGCACGCGTCCGTATGCGGTTCCCGCCACGATCGAGTCGCCCACCCGGAGTGTTCCAGACTGGATGAGAACGGTTGCCACCGCACCGCGGCCCTTGTCGAGCTTGGCCTCGATGGCCACGCCACGGGCATCCTTGTCGGGGTTCGCCCGCAGGTCGAGACCGGCGTCTGCGGTGAGCAGCACGGCGTCGAGCAGGTCGGCGATGCCGATGTTTTCGCGAGCGGAGACATCCACGAACATGGTGTCGCCGCCGTACTCCTCAGCGACCAGGCCGAACTCGGTCAGCTGCTGACGCACCTTGGCGGGGTTGGCATCCGGCTTGTCGATCTTGTTCACCGCCACCACGATCGGCACGTCGGCCGCCTGCATGTGGTTCAGCGCCTCGATCGTCTGCGGCATGATGCCGTCGTCTGCGGCGACCACGAGGATCGCGATGTCGGACACCTGCGCACCGCGGGCACGCATGGCGGTGAACGCCTCGTGACCCGGGGTGTCGATGAAGGTGATGGCTCGCTCGGAACCATCGTGCTCCGTGGACACCTGGTATGCGCCGATGTGCTGCGTGATGCCGCCGGCCTCGCCAGCGATCACGTTGGTCTGACGGATCGCGTCGAGCAGACGCGTCTTTCCGTGGTCGACGTGGCCGACGACGGTGACCACCGGCGGACGCTGCTTGAGATCCTCGTCGGATTCCTCGTCGAGTTCGGCATCGAGGTCGATGTCGAAGCCCTCGAGGAGCTCCTTGTCCTCGTCCTCGGGCGAGACGACCTGGATCTTGTAACCCAGCTCGGCGCCGAGCACTTCGAACGTCGCCTCGTCGAGCGACTCCGTCGCCGTAGCCATCTCACCGAGGTGGAACAGCACGGTCACGAGGTTGCCGGGGCTGGCGTCGATCTTGTCGGCGAAGTCGCTGATCGATGCCCCGCGACGCAGGCGGATGACGGTGTTGCCGTCACCGCGGGGAACGCTCACGCCGCCGAGCGACGGAGCCTCCCGCATCTCGAATTCCTGCCGCTTCGTGCGCTTCGACTTGCGAGCCTTGCTCTTGCCGCCGCCACGACCGAAGGCACCGGCGGTGCCGCCACCCGGGCCACGGCCACGACCGCCGCCACCTGCCGGACGGGGGCCGCCGAAACCGCCACCAGGACGGTTGAAGCCGCCAGCTCCCGCTCCGGCTCCTGCGCCACCAGGGCGCTGGAATCCGCCCGGCCGACCGCCGCCACCGGGACGAGCGCCCCCTGGGCGACCGGCGCCCGCCGGGCGCGGGCCGCCTGGACGCGGCGAACCGGGACGAGGGGCCTGCGGGCGCGGGATGTTGCCCGGCGTGGGCCGTTGACCCATGCCCTGCGAGCTCGCGAACGGGTTGTTGCCAGGGCGCGGCGTGCCTGCGGGACGCTGACCCATGCCCTGCGAGCTCGCGAACGGGTTGTTGCCAGGGCGCGGACCGCCCGGACGCGGTGCACCAGGGCGCCCGGTTGCGTCGCCCGGCTTTGACGCCGGCTTGGTCTCGGCAGGCTTCGCCTCGGGCGCTTTGGCCTCTGCGGGGGCCGCCTCGGCCTTCGGAGCCGGTGCCGGCCTCGGAGCGCCCGGCTTGGGCGCGGCACCGGCCGGCACGGTCGCCGGCGTACCCGCCTGCTTCGATGCGGGGGTAGCCACCGGCCTCGACGGCGCGGGCGTCGACGGCTTCGCGCCGTCCGCCTCCAGCGCCGCCCTCAGCTTGCGGGCGACCGGGGGTTCGATGCTCGACGACGGTCCTTTGACGAATTCGCCGAGTTCCTTGAGCTTCGCGAGCGCGACCTTGCTGTCGACGCCGAGCTCGCTCGCGATCTCATGTACGCGTGGTTTTGCAGCCACAATTCTCCTGTTCGGGACTTGCCCGAGCAGGGGCAAGCCTTAGTGGTGGACGGGTCTCATTTCGAGCCGCTCATTAGTTGTCCATTAGCCGTTCAGCCTGTTCTCTAGTGGCCGGGTGTCCAGAGGTCCTTCGACCCGGAGCGCACGCCCGAAGGCCCGTCGCCGGATCGCTTTGTCGAGACACTCGGAAGTCGGATGCAGCCACGCGCCCCTGCCGGGCATCCGGGCGGACTCATCCACCACAAGCTGCGAATTCCGGGCGACAACCCTCAGAAGAGAGGATCGGGAAGCGCGAGAACGGCATCCGACGCACGTTCTCACAGCCACCAGTCTACCCCAAGGACAGCCGAGAGCCGTGCGAGCTTGCTCGCATGGCCGAGGCCGACGCAGGGGTCGAGGCGCCGCTCGCAAGAACAGGCATGGTCGCGCTCTCTCACCGAAAACAGGCAGAATCTGCCTGTTTTCGTGTGATCTGCCTGTTTTGGGTGGGTGGCCCTTTCGCGAAGATCGCTATCCGGCCGTGTCCGGCTGGATAGCTGTGCCCTCCGGGCTGCCGCGTCAGCTTCTCGAGGCTGCCTAATAGGCGATGCCACTGGCATCGCCTTAGCTGCCGCCTTTCGCGAAGATCGCTATCCGGCCGTGTCCGGCTGGATATCGATCTTCGCGCCCGTCAGTTTCGCGGCGAGGCGGGCGTTCTGGCCCTCCTTGCCGATCGCGAGCGACAGCTGGTAGTCCGGGACGAGCGCGCGAACGGCCTTCAGCGACTCGTCCACGACGAAGGCCTTGGTCACCTTCGCCGGCGACAGTGCGCTGGCAACGAAGGTCGCCAGGTCTGGTGAGTAGTCCACGATGTCGATCTTCTCGTTGTTCAGCTCAGCCGTGACGGCACGCACCCGTTGTCCCAGTTCGCCGATGCACGCGCCCTTCGCGTTCACGCCGGGCTGGTTCGCGCGAACGGCGATCTTCGTGCGGTGACCCGCCTCGCGGGCGAGCGACACGATCTCGACGACGCCGTGCGCGATCTCTGGCACCTCGAGCGCGAACAGCTTGCGCACGAGCGCCGGGTGCGTGCGCGACACCGTGATCGACGGTCCCTTCGGCCCCTTCGACACGCTCGTCACGTACACGCGGATGCGCGAACCGTGCGAGTACTCCTCCCCCGGCACCTGCTCCTCGGGCGGCAGGATCGCCTCGACGGTGCCCAGGTCAACATGGATCATCCGCGGGTTCGGCCCCTGCTGGATGACGCCGGCGACCACGTCGCCCTCGCGACCCTTGAACTCGCCCAGCACCGCGTCATCCTGGATGTCGCGCAGTCGCTGGTTGATCACCTGCTTCGCAGCGAACGCCGCGATGCGGCCGAAGTCGCTCGGGCTGTCCTCGGACTCCCCGATCACGTTGCCCTCGTCGTCGAACTCGGGCACGTAGACCGTGACGTGGCCGGTCTTGCGGTCGAGGTGGACGCGGGCCGCCGGCGACTCCTCGCTGTGCCCCTGGCTGTGCCGGTGGGACGCTTGATCGGTGTGCTTCAGGTACGCCGTCAGGATCGCCTGCTCGATGATCTCCACGAGTTCGTCGAACGGGATCTCCCGTTCGCGCTCCATCAGGCGCAAGACGCTGAGGTCGATGTCCACCTTCGGCCTCCTTTATTCAGTTCGGGGATGTCTTCACTTGGCAACGTGTCGATGCTGCGGAAGGCGCGCGGCAGCGCGGCGATCACCACAAGATCAACGACTCAGCATACGGGAAAGCGCTGCGACCGGTACAGGATGCGTCGCCTCGCAGCACGCCGAAGGCGGTCCGTGTCGGAGGTCTCCCGCCACGGACCGCCCTTGGCGGAAGCCATCAGCCGCGCTGCGACCACTCGGCGTTCGGCATGCGCAGCGCCGCGACGGCGACGATGGCGAAGCCTATGACCTCCAGCGCACCGCCGGCCACAGCGAACCATTCACCGCCGCCGATGATGTTGATCACGTGCCCGACGGTCCAGCCCATGACGAGCAGACCGGCCCACCACTGCACACGGGCTCGCCGGCCGCCGAGCACGATGGCGAGCCCCAGCAGCAGAGTGCCGACGAGGTTGCCGACCACGAATAGGAAGAACACGGGCATTGCGGCCGGGTTCTCCTGCGCGGCGTCCAGTACACCGCCCGCTGCCGCTCGAGGCAGGTCGGACTGGGCAAGTGCGAGAGAGTCGAAGTTCGTCACGTTGAGGCCGAAGTATGCGATGTATCCGGCGACCATCAGCACGGCAGCCCAGAGTGCGAGCCTCGGCTTCGACGGCCGCAGCATGCGCAGGGCCGCAAGGACGCCGGGAACGGTGAGCAGGCATCCGATCAGCGCGAACGCCGTTGCGAAGACCATCGCCGACGCGTTCGAGGCGTAGAGCTCGAGTGACTGCTCGCCGGTTCCGCCGTCTCCGGCGTTGCCCGCGGATGCCACCGCATACGTCGCATTGCAGACCAGTTGGCAGGTGAAAGCGACGGGCAACGCCAGGGCGCCGGTCACTCGCCGGAACCCGACGGTGGGATCAACGCCGACGTTCGTCGCAGGGCGCGAGGACACCGCGGTCATGACTACCTCCTTTGATCATCAGATGCCTGTGCATCCGTTCGCCCACCACTCTCGACGGGCCGCGTTCGTCGCGGATCGGTGCAAGCACCGGAAGCAGGTGCGTGCTGGCACGGATGCCGATCGTCATCGGCCGCCCTATGGTTCTGTCATGGGGCAGGCAGCGGGCAGGCCCGCGGTGCAGCAGGCGCGGACGCGAGTGCCGTGGACCACGATCGCTGTGACGTTCCTGGTTGCGGCAACCCTCGTCGCGGTGGTGCTGCTCGCCGCCTACGCCGGCCCGTGGCTTGAGCCGCCCGACCGGGTGGCGGTGGTGATCGCCGTCGCCGCACTGCAGCTCACGCTCGCGGTCGTCGTCGCGAAGGCGGCGCCGGGCGACGTCACGGGCCCTCTGCTGGCCTCGCTCGGACTCATCTTGGTCGTCACGAACTGCGTGCGCACCGAAGAGGTCGGCATCTTCGAGGGCACCTGGATGCTGCTGTACCTGCCGCTTGCGCTGGTGCTGATCGTCGTGCCCGGCGGGCGCCCGGCGTCCGGCCTCTGGCGAGTCGTCACCGCCGTGCTCTGCGGCGTGGTCGGCACCTTCGTCGTGGGGAACGCCGTGCGCTCGACGGTTGCGCCGGAGTCGAACGAATTGACCGTTGTCGGGTTTGTGCTCCTGGCGCTGTTCTTCGTACTCGTCGTCGCGTGCGCATTCGCGCCGCTCGCCCGCTATCGTCGCGCCGGCGCGCTGGAGCGGATCCGCTTGCGGTGGGTGCTCGTCTCAGGCCTCTCGCTTCCGCTCACACTGCTGCTGTGCTGGGCGAGCTATCTCGCGTTCGGCACTCCCGATCTCGTCGGAATCGGCCTGCTCGTCATGTTTCTCGCCATACCGGCGGGGGCGGCGATCGCCCTGACCCGGCCCCAGCTCTTCGACGTGGACCGCGTCACCGTCTCGGCCGTCACCGCGCTCGTGCTGCTGGCCGTCGCGCTTACCGGGCTCAGCGTCGCCGGCGCGGCGGCAGGCACGGGCATGGACGAGTGGCCGGCTGTCACGGCCGCCGTGACAGCCGCGTCGACGGCGCTCGCCTGCGTTGTCGCCTTCCCCTTCGCGCGGCGCGGGTTCGACCGGCTGCTGTATCCGGAACGCGCACGCAGCGTTGCCCAGTTGCGGCGGCTATCCTGGCGCGTCGATGCCGGGCTGGAAGGGCCAGAGGGCGTCGAAGACGTGTTGCGGGCGAGTCTGCGCGACCCGGGTCTCGTCATCGCCTACCGGCGGCTCGCAGACCACACCCTCGTCCGGCTCGACGGGCAGCTGGTGGCGGCGGGCACGGCTTTCACGGCCGTGCGTTCCCGCGGTGAGGAGATCGGTGCGATCGTGCCGTCTGCCACGCGGGCCAAACGGCCGGCCGCGGAGATCGCCCGGGCGACGGCCCCGCTGCTCGATGCGGTGAGACTCAGGTCGGAGCTGACCATCGCGGCCGCCGAGGTGGAGGCATCCAGGGAGCGGATGCTCCGTGCGGGGTACGAGGAACGCCGCAGGCTCGAGCGAGACCTGCACGACGGCGCGCAGCAACGTCTCGTCGCGCTCGGGATGCAGCTGCGGGTGCTTCAGCGCGGCGCCGGCGCGGACGACCCGATCGCGGCAGCCCTCGACGAGGCGGTCGCGCAGCTCGGAACAGCCGTCGCGGAACTTCGGCAGCTCGCACACGGGGTGCGGCCGAGTGCGCTCGACGACGGGCTCGCCGCGGCCCTCGCCGAGCTGGAGCGGCTGTCGCCGAAGACGATCGAGCTCGACGTGCGGGCCGGGGAGCTGCCGGATGCCATCGCCACCACCGCGTACTTCGTGGTCAACGAGGCGGTCGCCAACGCGCTACGGCATGCCGAGGCATCCCGCATCCGAGTGCTCGTTCGGCACGAGTGCGACGAACTGCTGGTGCGTGTGTCGGACGACGGCTGCGGCGGAGCAGCACCGCGCACCACGGGCGGCCTGACCGGGCTCTCCGACCGGGTCGCTGCACTCGGCGGGCGACTCTCCCTGCGCTCGTCGGCTGAGACCGGCACGACCGTGGAGGCGAGCCTGCCGTGCGGATCGTGATCGGCGAGGACTCGACGCTGTTCCGCGAAGGCATGGCAGCACTGCTGGAGTCAGCAGGGCATGAGATCGTCGGGCGAGCCGCGACCGGGGCCGCCGCCGTCGCGCAGGTGCGTGCGCATCGACCCGATGTCGTCGTGCTCGACGTCCGCATGCCGCACGACGACGAGGGAATCGGGGCGGCGCTGGAGATCCGGGCGTGGGATCCGCCCACACCGGTGATGCTGCTCTCTCAGCACATCGAGACTCGGCGTACGGTCGAGCTGCTCACCTCGGGCGCCATCGGTTATCTGCTGAAGGACCGCGTGCTCGACGTCGACGAATTCCTCCTCTCGCTGGAGCGGGTCGCCGCAGGCGGTACTGCCCTAGACCCGGATGTCGTGACACGGCTGCTCGGGGCGGCGCGCGCCTCGTCCGTGCTCGACGCGCTGACTCCGCGCGAGCTCGACGTGCTGCGGCTCATGGCCGAGGGCTGGTCGAACGCGGCGATCGGCGCTCGCCTCTTCCTCTCAGAGCGCACCGTGGAGACGCACATCGGCTCCGTGTTCGCCAAGCTCTCACTCGACGGCTCCCCCGACGGCAACCGCCGTGTGCGCGCCATCCTCGCCTACCTCGAGACGCAAACGGCCTGACCCCGGGCGTGGGTCAGCTGAGCTCGTTCACGGCTCGGATCAAATGGAACAGGTCGCCGACGCGGCGCTGGTCCAGCCGCAACACGAGGCGGGGCAGGTCGAGGCGGTCGCGGTCGGCTCGCTCGGCCCGCAGGGGCGCGGTGCGAACAATGCCGCCATCGGGAGCGAGGTCGCCGAACCGTGCGTTGAGCGAGGCGAGCTGAGCATCCGTCGGTTCCGACTTGAGTCGCAGCACGAGCCTCCGGCCGACCCAGCGCAGGGAGTCGTAGTTGCGCCAGAATCCGGTGATCTCCCCCACGGCGGCATCCACCGAGTCGGTGACGAGCACGCGGTCGAAATCGTCCGGAGAGATGACTCCCGTCGGGATCAGCTGTTCGTCGACGAAGCGTTCGAGCGCGGTCCAGAATCCGCCGCCCGGGGCATCCAGCAGCACGATCGGCACCGGCTCGGCCTTGCCGGTCTGCTGCAGGGTGAGCAGCTCGAACATCTCGTCGAGCGTGCCGAAACCACCGGGCACGCAGATGAATCCGCGCGACTCCTTCACCAGCATGAGCTTGCGGGTGAAGAAGTACTTCATCGTGACGACGTTCGGCTCGTCCTGCACTGCCTCATCCGGATGCTCCTCGAACGGCAGCCGGATCGACACGCCAATGGAGCGCCCCGGTCCTGCGCCCTCGACGGCGGCCTGCATGATGCCGGGTCCAGCGCCCGTCACGGCCATCCATCCGCGCTCGGCGAGGGCAGCCGCGACCTCGGTGGTCTGGCGGTAGAGCGCGTCCTGCTGGCGGGTGCGTGCCGATCCGAAGATCGTCACCTTGGGCACGTCGACGTACGGCGCGAACAGGCGGAACGCGGCCCGCATCTCCTCCAGCGAGGCCGAGACGATCTTGAGGTCGAGACGACCCGGTTCGTCCATTCCAAGGCCCACACCGGTCGCCAGGATGCGCAGTATGAGGTCTTCATCCTCCTGGATGCCTGCGGCTGCGGCCGCCGCCCGAAGCTCGTCGGCGATGGCCGGCGGGAGAGCGTCGAGGGCGTTGTCCGGCATGGTCTCAGGAGGCGTTCCCGGCGAGCGCGGTCGCGACGTCGGCGACCTCGACCTTGGTGCGGTCCCCCGTTCGGCGGTTCCACATCTCGACGATGCCGTCGGCGGCGTCACGGCCCACGATGACGATGTGCGGCACACCGATCAGTTCCGCGTCGCCGAACTTCACTCCTGGCGACACCTTGGGGCGGTCGTCGTAGAGCACGTCCAGTCCGGATGCCTCGAGGGAGGCGACGACACCGTCGGCGACCTCGTACACGGCCTCGTCCTTGCCGGTCGCCACGACGTGCACGTCGAACGGCGCGACGGACTCGGGCCAGATCAGTCCCTTGTCGTCGTTGTTCTCCTCCGCGATGATCGCGAGGATGCGTGTGACGCCGATGCCGTACGACCCCATGGTCACGGTGACGAGCTTGCCGTTCTCGTCGAGCACCTTGAGACCGAGCGCTTCGGCGTACTTGCGGCCGAGCTGGAACACGTGCCCGATCTCCATGCCGCGTGCCAGCTCGACGAGACCCGAGCCGTCCGGCGCGGGGTCGCCCGGCAGCACCTCGGCCACCTCGATGCTGCCGTCCCAGCCGAAGTCACGGCCGGCGACGAGGCCCAGCACGTGCTTGCCGTCGATGTTCGCGCCCGTCACCCAGCCCGTGCCGTCGACGACGCGCGGGTCGACGAAGTAGCGGATGCCCGTGCGTGACTTCTCACCCAGCACCTGCCCCTCGGGAGACCACGGGCCGATATAGCCCTTCACGAGGCCCGGATGCTTGGCGAAGTCGGTCTCCGTCGCCGGCTCCACCTCGGCCGGAGCGAACGCCACTTCGGCGCGCTTCATGTCGACCTCGCGGTTGCCCGGCAAGCCCACGACGACGACCTCACGGGTCCCGTCGAGATGGTCGAGCGCGAGTACGACGTTCTTCAGCGTGTCGGCCGCCGTCCACGCGCGGCCGTCCGGCCGGGGGTGCTTCTCGTTCGCGATCGCGACGAGCGACTCGATCGTGGGTGTGTTCGGGGTGTCGACGACCTCCTGCGGCGTGAGCTTCTCATAGGAGCGGGTGGGCGGCGCGACCGTGGTGAACGCTTCGACGTTCGCCGCGTATCCGCCGGGTGACTGCACGAAGGTGTCCTCGCCCACAGGCGTGGGGTGCAGGAACTCCTCGCTTCGGGACCCGCCCATGGCACCGGCATCCGCTCGCACGATCACGTAGGAGAGGCCGAGCCGGGTGAAGATGCGCTCGTATGCGTCGCGCTGCGCCTCATAGGACGCCTCGAGCCCGGCATCCGTGTAGTCGAAGGAGTAGGCATCCTTCATCGTGAACTCGCGACCGCGCAGCAGGCCGGCGCGTGGACGCGCCTCGTCGCGGTACTTGTCCTGGATCTGATAGATCGTGAACGGCAGGTCTTTGTACGACGAGTAGAGGTCTTTCACGAGCAGCGTGAACGCCTCCTCGTGCGTCGGCGCGAGCAGGTAGTCGCCGCCCTTGCGGTCCTGCAGGCGGAACAGCAGGTCGCCGTACTCCTCCCAGCGCCCGGTTGCCTCGTATGCCTCACGCGGCATGAGCGCGGGGAAGTGCACCTCCTGTGCTCCCGCGGCCGTCATCTCCTCGCGGATGATCTGCTCGATCTTGGCCTTCACCCGCAGCCCCAGCGGCAGCCAGGCGAAGATGCCGGCGGCCTGACGCCGGATGTAGCCGGCGCGCACGAGCAGTTTGTGGCTCGCGACCTCGGCGTCGGCGGGGTCTTCGCGGAGCGTGCGGAGGAAGAAGTTCGACAGACGGGTGACCACGCCTCAAGTCTAGGGTTGGTCTCGTGCCCCTCCGCCGCGCCCGCCTGACCGCCTCTACCGCGCAGAGCGAGCTCGCGGAGGCGCTGGCTGCGCTGCGCGTGCAGCTGGATGTGCCGCAGGGCTTTCCTGCGGACGTCACGGCCGAGGCGGAGGCCGCGACGTCTGCGGCGCCCGACCTCGACCTGCGCGACATCCCGTTCGCCACGCTGGACCCGGCGGGCTCGAAGGATCTCGACCAGGCGTTCCATCTGGAGCGCCGGGGTTCCGGATGGCGAGTGCGGTATGCCATCGCCGACGTGCCGGGCTTCGTCGCGCCCGGCGGTGCCGTCGACGTTGAGGCGCGGAAGCGCGGGCAGACGATCTACGCCGCAGACGGGGCCGTGCCGTTGCATCCGCCCGTGATCGGCGAGCAGAAGGCATCGCTGCTTCCCGGACAGAACCGGCCGGCCTATGTCTGGACGTTCGACCTCGACGACGCAGGAGCGGAGGTCTCGCACCGAGTGGAGCGTGCCCTGGTGCGTTCGCGCGCGCAACTCGACTACGTCTCGACGCAGGCGGCTCTGGATGCGCACGACGCGGATTCGCCTGCTGCGCTGCTTCCCGAGGTGGGCAGGGCGCGCCTCGAGCAGGAACGTCTGCGTGGCGGCGCGAGCCTGAACCTTCCCGACGAGGAGATCGTGCGGGATGCTTCAGGCACGTATCGCGTGGAGCGGCGTCGTCCGCTGCCTCTTGAGGACTGGAATGCCCAGCTCTCGCTCCTGACGGGCATGGCCGCGGCGCACATCATGCTCGAGGCGGGCGTAGGCATCCTGCGCACGATGCCGGCAGCCGACGATGCCGCCGTCGCAGCGTTCCGGCTCCGGACCGTCGCGCTCGGGATGCCCTGGAACGCGAGCGCGCCGTACGGCGACTACCTGCGCGGGTTGGACCGCAACGACCCGCAGACCCTCGCGGTGCTGCAGGCAGCCGCATTCCTGTTCCGCGGCGCGGGCTACGTTGCGTTCGATGGGACTGCGCCCGCCGATCCCGTGCAAGCGGCTGTCGCTTCCCCCTACGCCCATGTCACGGCCCCGCTGCGCCGGCTCGTAGACCGTTGGGGTCTCGTCGTCTGCGAGTCCGCATTCTCGGGCCGGCCCGTTCCGGACTGGGTGCGGGAGAGCCTGCCATCGGTGCCCGGGCTCATGCAATCGTCGACGGAGCGGGCGTCCCGCCTGTCGTCGGGCTCGATCGACCGTGTCGAGGCCGCAACGCTGCGCGACCGGATCGGCGAGCGCTTCACCGCGTGGGTGCTCGAGGTACGCGACGGACGAGGGCGGTTGCAGTTGAACGACCCCATCGTGACGGCCTCGTGCCGGGTCTCCCACGCGGTGCGAGCAGGCACCACGATCGAGGTGCTGCTGCAGGGCGCCGACATCGCGACGGGCAGCGTGCAGCTGGTTCCCGTCGAGGAGGCGACACGAACGCCGCGGTCCGACGCGAAGCCGGCGACACACGAACGGGCGGCATCGTGAGGACGGTTCTCCTGACCGGTTTCGAGCCCTTCGGGTCGGATGCCGTGAACCCGTCCGGCGATGCGGTGCGGCTGGTCGCCTCGCGGCGGTGCATACCAGCCGAGGTGCGACTCGTTACCCAGGTGCTGCCGGTCACGTTCGCCGGCTCCGTTCGGCGGCTGCACGAGCTGATCGACGAGCACGACCCCGGCGTCGTCATCGCGACCGGCCTCGCGGGAGGCCGCTCTCGGATGTCGGTCGAACGCGTCGGCGTGAACCTGATCGATGCCCGCATCGCCGACAACGACGGCGAGCAGCCGATCGATGTGCGCTCGCTCCCCGGCGGCCCCGCAGCGGCGTTCGCGTCGCTGCCCGTGAAGGCGATCGTGCGGGATGTCGCCGCTGCTGGCATCCCCGTCGAGCTGTCGCTCACGGCCGGCTCATTCGTGTGCAACCACGTGCTCGTCCATGCCGCGGAGTGGGCGGAACGCTCGGGCCGCCGGGCGGGATTCATCCACGTACCATGGGCGACCGGGCAGTCGCCGCATGGGGAGCCGGAGCTGGCGCTGGACCAGCTCGCGCAGGCGTTCGAGATCGCGATCCGCACGACACTGCGATTCGATCAAGACATCTCCGCGATCGGCGGGACGCTGAGCTGAGCCACCCCGCCCTCCGAGGCTTTGCGCCCACATCCGACATGCCGCGGCAGTTGCTCACGGTGGGCGCCCGCGATCGATAACCGAGGTCAGCCTGCGGCTAGCGTCCCTGCCATGCGTTCCACTCCGGCAGGAAGGACCACCGTCGCACCACATTGGTACCATTCACTCGTGGCTATCAATGTGCGCCTTCCCGAGGAACTCGACAACAGACTCGGCAACCTCGCGGAACGACTTCACGTCTCGAAGAACTCGCTGCTCGTGCAGGGAGCCGAGTTGGTGGTCGCGCGCAGCGAGCGCGCTGTGCGGGTCGATGCTGCGCTCGACGAGATCCTTGAAGCCGATGCCGAGCTCCTCCGACGGCTTGAAGACGCATGATCACCTACGTCACGATGCGGGACGCCGAGCAGACGATCGAACGGTTGGGCTTCCACGTCCGTGACGCGGGACTGCTCGCTTCAGCTTTGGCGAGACCAGCCACTGCCTTCGGCGGCGAGGAGGTCTACGCAGATCTCCCAGCGAAAGCGGCGGTCATCCTTGAGTCTCTCGCCCGGAACCAGGCATTGTTCGACGGGAACAAGCGGCTGAGCTGGATTCTCACGCAGCTCTTCCTGCGGCTGAACGGCATGCGCCACACCTTCACCGTGGATGAAGCGTTCGATCTCGTCCTCGATGTTGCCCAAGGGAAGATCCCGATCGACGAGGTTGCGCGGAGCATCGGCGAACATCTCGCACCGTGCTGACCCGCGGCTCAGTGCCCGACCGTGACCGACGGCTCGCCCACCGGGGCCGCGGCGCCCATCTCCTCGGCGATGCGGTTCGCTTCCGCGATGAGCGTCTCGACGATCTCGGCCTCAGGCACGGTCTTGATGACCTCGCCCTTGACGAAGATCTGGCCCTTTCCGTTGCCTGAGGCGACGCCGAGGTCTGCCTCGCGCGCCTCTCCGGGTCCGTTCACGACGCATCCCATCACGGCGACGCGCAACGGAACGCTCATGCCCTGCAGGCCCTCGGTGACGTTGTCGGCGAGCGTGTAGACATCCACCTGCGCGCGTCCGCATGAGGGGCAGGAGACGATCTCGAGCTTGCGCTCGCGCAGGTTCAGCGACTGCAGGATCTGCAGGCCGACCTTCACCTCCTCGACCGGCGGCGCGGAGAGCGACACCCGGATCGTGTCGCCGATGCCTTCGGCGAGCAGGATGCCGAACGCCGTCGCCGACTTGATGGTGCCCTGGAACGCGGGCCCGGCCTCCGTGACGCCGAGGTGCAGCGGCCAGTCTCCGCGCTCAGCGAGCAGGCGGTACGCCTTCACCATGACGATCGGATCGTTGTGCTTGACCGAGATCTTGAAGTCGTGGAAGTCGTGCTCCTCGAACAGGCTCGCCTCCCACACCGCGGACTCGACGAGCGCCTCCGCGGTGGGCTTGCCGTACTTCTGCAGGATGCTGGGCTCGAGCGATCCCGCGTTCACGCCGATGCGCAGGGAGACGCCCGCCTCCTTGGCGCGGCGGGCGATCTCGCCGACCTGGTCGTCGAACTTGCGGATGTTGCCGGGGTTCACCCGCACGGCTGCGCATCCAGCGTCGATCGCGGCGTACACGTAGTTCGGCTGGAAGTGGATGTCGGCGATCACCGGGATCTGCGACTTCTTCGCGATGATCGGGAGTGCCTCCGCATCGTCACGGCTTGGCACGGCGACGCGCACGATGTCGCATCCGGATGCCGTCAGCTCCGCGATCTGCTGCAGGGTCGCGTTGATGTTCGTGGTCGGCGTGGTCGTCATCGACTGCACGCTGATCGGTGCGTCTCCGCCGACGAGCACCTTTCCCACCCGGATCTGCCGCGATTTGCGGCGCGGGTGGAGCACTTCGGGGACCTTCGGCATACCGAGATTCACTGCTGGCACGGGCCTCAGTCTAGGTCGCGAGGCGCACGGCAACCTGGTTGTTCCCTTTCGTCACACCACCCGGTCTGCACCTGCCACGAGCTCGACGATGGCATCCGTCACGAGCTCCGGATACTCGATGTGGGCGGAGTGACCGCACTTCGGCTGGGCGATCTCCTGGTAGCTGCCACCGGCATCCGCGTACCGCTCCAGCACCGCGCGGGTCTGGGAGACCATCGGCTGTGGCGGAGCGACCTTCTCGCCGGGCCACCCGGGCAGAACACCGGCCTTGCCCAGGGTGTTGAGGTCGAAGAACGTCTCGTCACCCACGATCGCGTCGTCGAGGCCGTGGATCCACAGCACCGGCGGCTTCACGGGCAGGTCGACGATGGCCGACACGTCGAAGTACATCGGCGCCATCGTGTTCAGCACGCCGCGGGTGCCAGGCGCCATGCCCGGCCAGTTCGGCGACGCGACCGAATCGCCCGGGTAGTTGTCCTCGCCGACGGCGGTGGTGAGCATCGAGGCCACCCAGAGGTCTTCGAGATCGGTGCGGTGGCCCGAAGCGACATACGAGGAGCGGAAGACCGAGCGCGGCGAGGTCGCCTCGTCGGCCGACGTGTCGCCATCCTTGAGCCGTGCCACGAAGTCCGGGTTCGCGGCACCGGCGCCGACTCCGGCGTCATCGTCCGTGAGCCGCGAACCGTCGGCGGCCGTGCCACCGAATCCGTATGGCGAGACGGGCGAGATCAGGGTGACGGATGCCACCTCATCCGGCCGGTCGAGCAGCTGCTGCAGCACGACGCCGCCGCCCATGCTCCATCCCACGAGGTGAACCCTGCCGAGGTCGAGTTCGTCGATCACGGACCACACGTCGTCCGAGT
Organism: Humibacter ginsengiterrae; assembly: GCF_054780115.1. NCBI lineage: Bacteria > Bacillati > Actinomycetota > Actinomycetes > Micrococcales > Microbacteriaceae > Humibacter > Humibacter ginsengiterrae. The sequence continues at coordinate 372,826 of NZ_BAAGWY010000002.1, read as the reverse complement.
AGTCGCGCACGCCGCGCGTCGCATCAACGGGAAGCGTCTCGCTGGCACCGAAGCCGCGCAGATCGACCGCGATCGGCCTGATCGATTCGGGCAGCAGCTGCATGACCGGCTGGAAGAACAACGACGACGAGCAGTTGCCGTGTACGAACACGACGGCGTCGCGGCTCCCTGCGTCTTCGCGTTCGAGCACGTTCGCGAGCAGCCTGTCCGTGCCGACGGTGCGCGAAGTGATCCCTTTCAAGAGCGTCTTCATCGAGCGTCCCCCTCGTCGAGAGCGTACTGCGCGCGGACGGATGCCAGGGCTCGGCGCACGATCGGCGCCACGCGATCGGCACCGGCATCCGTCATCACGATCGTGTAATGGTTCACGTCTTCGACGTCGTGGACGCGGATGCCCGGTGCGATCTCCAGCGCCGCCGACAGTACGGCATCCGGATACAGGCCAGGCGATTCGTTCACCAGCCCGCGCGGCGCACGGAGGAAGTCGATCGGCACGCGCACGGACGCCAGCGCCTCCCGGTAGCCATCGTCTCCGCTCATCTGCATCACGTTCGTCGCGATGGCCTCGAAGCGGCTGGACGGCCGGAAGCCCCCGTCGACCTCGTCGAGGTCGTAGTCGAGGTAATCCGCGACGACGTCGCTCCAACGCCCGGTGAACGCCGGGTGTGAGCGCCAGAACGCGGCGTACGACTCGCGACTCGGATAGATCTTCTTCAGGCGCTCCCCAGCCGGGCCGAGGAGGAGCGCAGGAACGTCTTCCGGCGATGCATCCTGCGGCGCCCGGAACGGCAGGGGAAGCCCGCCATCGACCAGCACGAGGCCGGCGACGCGGGAGGGATGCTGGTCGGCCATGCGCACACCGACGAAGCCACCCATCGAGTGCGCCAGCACGAGTGCCCGGTCGACGTCGAAGCGATCGAGCAGGCGCGCCATGTCGTCGGCGTGGTCGCGCATCCCCCACGGCCCCGTAAGAGCGTTGCTACGTGCCCGTCCGCGCAGGTCGGGGGCGATCACACGGGTGTCTTCGAGGCGATCGGCGATGAGCGGCCACTCGAGGTGCGAAGCGGTGATGCCGTGGATGGCGAGAACGGGCAGACCGCCGGCATCCGGTCGCCACACTCCGCCGGCGAGCCGGCCGCTGCTCGGCTGAGCGCGGAAGGCGGTGTACTCGGTGACCGCGTGCCGCGAGGGACCGTTCATCGAGCGCTCCACCCGCCGTCCATCGTGTAGCTGGCGCCGGTCACCATGCCGGCGTCATCGCCGGCCAGCCAGAGGGCGAGCGAGGCGACCTCGTCGGGCTCGACGAGCCGCTTGATGGCGCTTTCGGTGAGCATGATCTGCGAAACGACCTGGGACTCGTCGATGCCGTGCACCCTCGCCTGGTCGGCGATCTGCTTCTGCACGAGCGGCGTGTTCACGTACGCGGGGTTGATGCAGTTGCTCGTAACGCCGTGCGGCCCACCCTCGAGCGCTGTCACCTTCGAGAGGCCCTCGAGGCCGTGCTTGGCGGCGACGTAGGCGGACTTGTAGGCGGATGCGCGCAGACCGTGCACGCTGGAAAGGTTGATGACGCGGCCCCAGCCGCGCTCGTACATGCCGGGCAGCACGGCCCTGATCAGCAGGAACGGCGCCTCGAGCATGAGCCGGATGATCAGCTGGAACCGCGCCGGCTCGAACTCCTCGATAGGCCGCACGTGCTGAATGCCCGCGTTGTTGATCAGGATGTCTGCATCCAGCGGCACCTGCGCGAGGGCATCCAGATCGGAGAGGTCGACCTGCCACGCTGTGCCGCCGATCTCGTCGGCGACCTGCTGTGCCGCATCGCCATCGAGATCCGCGATCGTCACCTTCGCGCCCGCCGAGGCGAACGCCAGAGCGCACGCACGTCCGATGCCGCTCGCTGCACCGGTGATGAGGGCCGTGCGCCCCGAGAGATCCGTCATCGTCCGCCCTTCCGGCGCCCGTCGGCACCTCAGGGGCATCGTCACCCCAGGGTCGCACCGTGTCAACGACGAAGCACCGTGCGAGGCGTCAGCCGGGCAGCGTGACCGGCTTGACGATGTCGGCATAGGCGAGCAGCAAGCTCATGGCGCCGAGCACGACGATGACCGCGTAGGTGAGCGGCATGAGCCTTGCCATGTCGACCGGCTTGGGCGAGCTCGAACGCCTCGTGGCCTTGAACCAGCCGCGCTTGATCCACTCCCACACAGCGCCGGCGACGTGGCCGCCGTCCAGCGGCAGCAGCGGGATCATGTTGAACACGAACAGCGCGAGGTTGAGCGAGGCGAGCAGGCTCAGCATGAACTGGATCTTCGACACGAACGCGTACGAGCTGTCCGCGATCTCGCCGGCCATGCGCCCCACGCCGATGATGCCCACCGGGCTGGATGCCGAACGCTCGCCGGAACCGAACGCCGCGTTCCAGATGCCCACCATGCGCTGCGGAAGATTCACGAACACGCCGGTCACCTGGCCCAGCTGCTGGCCGGTCGCGGAGAGCGCCGTGCCGAGCGACTGCGGCTGGAAGACGTTCGTCGGCACGATGCCGACCATCCCGACATCCTTCGTGACGGTGCGGCCCGTCTTCTGGTCCGTGACCTCGTCCTGCGTCTTCTTCGGTGTGACCTGCAACGTCACGTCCTTGCCGTCACGCTCCACGACGACGGGCAGCGTGCGTCCCGCTGATCCCTGGATTTTCGATGACAGCTGGTTCCAGTCGGTGATCGTCGTGCCTCCGACCGAGATGATCCGGTCACCGGGCTTGAGTCCGGCGGCGGCCGCCGGCGACGCGGGATCGGATGCCGAGCACGTCGTGGACGTCGAGGACGCCGGTTTCAGGCACTCCGACACCGTCTGGAGCGTTGTGCTCGGACCGGGCACGCCGATGCCGCACAGCATGATCACGATGAGCACGCAGGCGATCACGAGGTTCATGAACGGTCCGGCCAGCATCACGATGATGCGCTTGAACGGGTGCAGCAGGTAGAAGGCGCGGTGCTCCTCCCCCTGCGGGATGGTCTCCGCGCTCGCCTGCCTGGCTTCCTCGGCCATCGTGCCGAGCACGCTCCGGCGTTGCCCAGCCCGCTCTTCGGCCGGCGCCCCGATGGCGCCGTCGGTGAGCACGAGGGAGTTGTAGAAGCCGGTTGAGGCATCCCGTGCCGCTTCTCCCGGGTGCCGGGGCGGGAACATCCCGATCATCGCGATGTAGCCGCCGAGCGGAAGCGCCTTGACGCCGTACTCGGTCTCGCCCCCGCGGAACGAGAACAGCGTCTTGCCGAAGCCGATCATGTACTGCGTCACCTTGACGCCGAACGCCTTGGCCGCCGTGAGGTGCCCGAGTTCGTGCAGCGCGATCGAGACGGCGAGACCGACCACGAAGATCAGCACGCCGACGAGGAAGGGCAGCACGGAGGACATGTACGAAATGGTAGTCACGCGGTCCTGGGCGGCGACCGCGAGGAAGACCGTCCGGGCGCTCCCATGCCGGCTTCGCCGCGACCTCCCGGCCACTCCTCACGAAACGCATAGCCGCGCCACGCTAGGGTGAGATGCCGACCGCCTGCCGCGCTCTATCTGCGTGTTGCGGAGCTGTCGAGGCGTTTCTTGATCCCCTGACGAAGAGGACGGCAGATGGCTACTGGCCGCGGTGCGAACGGTCCGAGCAAGAAGGACCGCCGGGAGGCTGCGCGGGAACACGCACGACTGATGCGCGAGGAGGCCGCGAAGAAGGCGCGGCGCCGCCGGTGGTGGATCCAGGGTTCCGTCGCCGTCGTCATCGTGGCGGTTCTGGCCGTTGTCGCGCTCGTGATCGTGAACTCGATTCCGCAGGGGCAGACATCCGCGGGTCCGAAGAACATGATCAGCGACGGCATCGTGCTCACCTCGTCGACGAAGGCGGTGCGCACGCCGGCGCTGCAGTCCGGTGAGAAGCCCACGCCGACGACGCAGTCCGACACGTCGAGCAAGGCGTACATCACGATCTACGAAGACCTGCAGTGCCCGTACTGCCAGGAGTTCGAGCAGACGAACATGACGCAGATCAAGCAGTGGCTCGACGCGGGGCTCGCGCAGCTGGAGATCCATCCGCTGAACTACCTCACTTCGCCGGCTAACGGAGGGTATGCGCTGCGGGCTGCGAACGCCGTCTCGTGCGTGGCGAACGACGAGCCCGACAAGTTCCTCGCCGTGAACTCCGCGCTGTACGCCAAGCAGCCGAAGGAAGGCACCGGTGGGCTGACGAACGCCAAGATCTTGTCGATCCTGAAGGGCGCGGGCGTGAGCTCCAGCGACATCACCAAGTGCGTGAACAACACGCGATTCACAAGCTGGCTGAACGCCGCCACGAAGCGGGCGACGACCCAGAAGCTGCCGAACTCGAATGTGACGACCTTCGGCGGCACTCCGACGGTGATCGTCAACGGCCAGCAGTACAAGGGCTCGCTCACGGATGCGAACACGTTCGCGTCGTTCGTGCAGTCGACCGTGACCTCGTCGTCGACCTCGACGCCCACGCCGACGCCTACCGCGACGAAGTAGGCCGACGGGTTCCGAGGGCTCTGACCCCGTCCGTCAGGGGGACTGCGCGGCGATGACGGCGTCGGCGCGCTCCCGCGCCCACCGCTCCGCCTCGGCGAGCGTCTGCAGGTCGAGGGTTTCCGGGGGCTCGTGCTGGTCCACGACGCGTTCGATCGTGTCGACGATGCCAAGAAAGCCGAGCCGTCCGGCGTGGAAAGCGGCGACCGCCTGCTCGTTGGCGGCGTTGAACACCGCGGGGAAGGTGCGCCCCGCGCGCCCGGCCCGTTTCGCGAGCGCGAGCGCGGGGAAGGCATCCTCGTCGACCGGCTCGAACGTCCACTGACCGGCCTTCGTGAAGTCGAGTGGCGTGCCGACGCCGGCGACCCGATGCGGCCAGTCGAGGCCGAGCGAGATGGGCAGTCGCATGTCCGGCGGCGACGCCTGGGCGATGGTCGACCCGTCGACGAACTCCACCATCGAGTGCACGATGGACTGCGGATGCACCACCACATCGATGCGGTCGTACGGCACGCCGAAAAGCAGGTGTGCCTCGATCACCTCCAGGCCCTTGTTCACGAGGGTCGCCGAGTTGGTCGTGACGACGACGCCCATGTCCCAGGTGGGGTGCGCGAGCGCCTGCTGCGGCGTGACATCCGCTAGTTCGGCCCGGCTGCGACCGCGGAACGGACCGCCGGATGCCGTGACCACCAGCCTGCGCACCTCGCCCCTGTCCCCCGCCCGCAACGCCTGCGCGATCGCGGAGTGCTCCGAGTCGACCGGCACGATCTGTCCCGGCCGTGCGCGGGAGGTGACGAGTTCGCCACCGACGATCAGCGACTCTTTGTTCGCCAGTGCGAGCGTCGCACCGCTCTCGAGAGCCGCGAGCGTTGGGCCGAGCCCGACCGAACCGGTGATGCCGTTCAGCACCACGTCGGCCTCGACGTCGCGCACGAGTCGCTCCGCATCGACCGCGCCGAGCGCGGTGTTGTCCACGCCGAACTCGTCTGCCTGCGCCGCCAGCGCGTCGCGGTTGCTGCCCGCAGCGAGCCCGACCACTTCGAACCGGTCGGGGTTGCGACGGATGACGTCGAGCGCCTGGGTTCCGATCGAGCCGGTGGACCCCAGAATCAGTACCCTGCGCATCCGCTCATCGTAACCGCGGCCGGCTCAACCGCCCCGGACCGCGACGTCAGCGTTGGGTCTGCAGGATGTCGATGACGAAGACCAGCGTGTCGGTTCCCTTGATGCCGGCCTGCGACTGTCCCGCCGAACCGTATCCGTCCGCCGGCGGAATGACGGCGACCACCTGGGAACCCACCTTCTGGCCGACGAGGGCCTTTGCGAAACCGGGGACGACCTGCGACGTCTGCAGCGTCGAAAGCCCCCGGCCCCAGCTCTGGTCGAAGATCTTGCCGGTGCGCCAGTTCACGCCCTGATACTGAACCGTAACGGAGTCACCCGACGCGACCGTCTCGCCTGCGCCCTTCTTGAGCACCTCGATCTTCGTCTCCGTCGGCGGCGTGAGGCTCTTCGGGATGGCGACGGTCGGCTTGCCGTCGGAGGCGAGCTTCACCGTGGGAAAGCCGGCCTGGGCGGGCTGCGGCGTTCCATTCGCCTTCGTCGGCACGGCGTTGAGGATGTCGACGACGAAGACGACGGTATCGGTGCTCTTCAAGCTGCCGACGGCGGAGGGATCCGCGCCGCCCCACGCGGACTTCGCGGTCGACGTGGTGACCAGGCGCGAACCGACCGGTGCGCACTCCACGGCCTGCGTGAGCCCGGGGATCATCGTCGAGTCGCCGACCGTGATCGGGATGGTCGCGCTGCCCGCATAGCCGTTGCTCGTCAGCTTGGCTCCGCTCGTGCCGTTGTACGCCTCGAGTGCGACGTCGACCGTTGTGCCGTTCTTCGCCTCGGCGCCGTCACCCTTGGTGACATAGCTGCGCTGCGTGTCTGTGGCCTTCAGCGGCGCCGCGAACGTCACCGTCGGCGCCGAGCCCTTGTCGCCGGTCACCTTGACCGCGTCCGAGACACTGCCGGACTTCGGCGCGCTGCATGCCTTCGAGGCGGAGCCTGCGGATGCCGACGGCGACGCCGTCTTTCCGGTAGATCCGGAACTCGCGCATCCGGCGAGGAGCAGGGCGGCCGCTGAGACGGCGAGAACGGCGGGAATCTTCAGGCGCACGACGAAGCTTTCTGAAAGAGAACGGGGGCACTTCAGTGTGCACCACAACGCCTCTGCCTGTGCTGGGAGGTCGGACTCCAGCGGCGTTCGGCGCGGCATTCGCCACCGTACGATGGTGGGATGCCTCGCGAATTCCCCGTGCCCCGCGAATATTCCGTGCCGCAGCGCCGTGCCGTCGTGACCCCGCTCCCCGGACCGCGTTCCGTGGAGCTGCAGAGCCGCCGCGAGGCATCCGTCTCGCGTGGTGCGGGCACGCTGGCGAACATCTACATGGACCACGCCTCCGGGGCGATCCTGGTGGATGTCGACGGCAACCGGCTCATCGACCTCGGCTGCGGCATCGGCGTGACGACGATCGGCCACGCGCATCCTGCCGTGGCCGCCGCAGCGTTCGAGCAGGCGAACAAGCTCACCCACACGCTCTTCACCGTGACCCCGTACGAGAACTACGTACGTGTCGCCGAGAAGCTCGCGCAGGTGACACCAGGGGACTTCGAGAAGCACTCGATCCTGGTGAACTCCGGCGCGGAGGCCGTGGAGAACGCGGTGAAGATCGCCCGGAAATACACCGGTCGCCGGGCGATCGTCTCGCTCGAGCACGCCTTCCACGGTCGCACGAACCTCACGATGGCCATGACGTACCGGCCGTGGCCGGAGCGCGTCGGCATGGGCCCGTTCCCGGGCGAGCTCTACAGCGCGCCAGGGAGCTATCCGTTCAAGGACGGGCTGAGCGGTGAGGAGGCCGCCGCCCGCACGATCGACTACATCGAGACCCACATCGGGCCGAGCGAGATCGCCGCGTTCTTCGCCGAGCCGATCCAGGGCGACGGCGGCATCGTGATCCCCGCCGACGGCTACCTGAACCGCATCGCCGAGTACTGCCGCGAGAACGGCATCGTGTTCGTGGCAGACGAGATCCAGGCCGGAATGGCACGCACAGGCGCCTGGTACTCGATCGAGCACTTCGGCGTGGTCCCCGACCTCGTCACGAGTGCCAAGGGCATCGCGGGCGGCTTCCCGCTCGCCGCCGTGACCGGCCGTGCCGAGATCATGGATGCCGTGCAGCCGGGCGGCATCGGCGGCACGTTCGGCGGCAACCCGGTCTCGACCGCCGCTGCGCTCGCCACGTTCGACGTGATCGAGAGCGAGAACCTCATCGCCGAGGCTCAGCGCGTGGAGCGTGCCCTGCTGGCGCGCATCGGCGACTGGGCCGAACGGTTCGGCGTGGTGGGCGAGGTGCGCGGCAAGGGCGCCATGTGGGGCGTCGAACTGGTGGTGCCGGGAACGCGACGTCCGAATCCGGAGGCGCTCACCGGCATCCTGCGTCACGCCACGAGCAACGGCGTGATCGTGCTGGACTCCGGCAGCTGGGACAGCGTGCTGCGCATCATGCCGTCGCTGGTGATCAGCGAGGAACTCATCGACGATGCGGCGAGCGTGATCGAGGTGGCGCTCGCGGCGCAGTCCGCTTGACAGTCGGCGCAGCGGCGCAGTCCGCTTGAGGTCAGGCGGCCTGCAGGCGCTCGCCCTTCGACCGCATCGTGTGCGGTGAGTCGGCCTGCGGCATGCGAACGGATGCCGGTGCCGCAGGCGACGAGCCGGCCTCGCGTCGGCGGGCGGTGAGGTCGAGCACCGGGGCGATGCGTCCGTCTGCCTGCACGAGTTCGACGTCGGTCTCGCGCATCAGCTGACGCAACGTGATGCCCAGCACGACGCACACGGTCTGGATGATCTCGCTGGAGGGCTCCTTGCGGCCGCGCTCGATCTCGGAGAGGTATGGCAGGGAGATGGCGGAAGCCTGAGACATCTGACGCAACGTCATCCCCCTGGCGAGTCGCAGTCGGCGGATCGCCGACCCGACGGCGTGCCTGAGCAGCATCGGTGTTCCTCTCTCTCGTGCGCTTTCTCAGGCTACGCGTGGAAAGCGTCGCGACAGCGTTACGCGGTTCTGCTCTGGGCGAAGTAGCCGCGGGCAGAATCCCGCTCCTGAAATCCGCGCAGCTGCCCACGATGGATCGCGTCAGACGATTCTTCAGGAGGAACCCATGCCCGACACCACGACCGCCGCTCCGCCTGCGCAGGTCTTCGACCGTCTGCTGGAGGACCGCATCGTGTTCCTCGGCGTGGAGGTGGACGACGCCATCGCGAACGAGATCTGCGGCAAGCTGCTGCTGCTGGCGGCGACCGACCCGCGGCGGGACATCCAGCTGTACATCAACTCCCCCGGCGGCTCCGTCACGGCGGGCTTCGCGATCTACGACGTGATGCGCTACGTCACCCCCGACATCGTCACCGTCGGCATCGGCTTCGCCGCGTCGATGGCGCAATTCCTGCTGAGCTCGGGCACGCCGGGCAAGCGCTTCGTTCTGCCGAACACGCGCGTCGTCATGCATCAGCCGCACGGCGGATTCGGCGGGACCGCCGCGGACATCAGCAGGCAAGCCGAGCAGATCGTCAAATTCAAGAACGAGATGGCGAGACTCACGGCGGAACAGACCGGGCATACCGTGGAGGAGATCCTGCGCGACGGCGACCGTGACGCCTGGTACACGGCCGAGGAGGCGGTCGACTACGGGTTCGTCGACGGCCTGATCTCGTCTCAGGAGGTGCTGGCGGGAATCAGCCGACGGGGCTAGGCGTCTGCCGGGCAGTACCGTCGCTCGCCCCGGAGCAGGCCGCGTTCGACGGTGTGCACCGTTACGCCGTCCACGCCGCAGTCCAGCACGAGCTTCGCAACACGGCCTAGGGTGAGTGGATGCCCGTACGCCGCCGCGAGTCCGAGCGAGCGGGCGCATGGGTGCTGGACGCCGCCCCTGCCGATATCGCCATCGTCGCGGCCTCCGCGGTCGCCGTCATAGTGCTGCTCGTGCTCGTCGCCGTTGTGCCGAGACCGGCGGACAGACCGGCATCGGACGCCGTGTTCCGTCCCGGATACATCATCAGCGACGCCGCCTTCTACAACGGCGACAGCATGACGCAGTCGCAGGTGCAGCGTTTTCTCGAGGACCGGGCATGCGTCCCCGTCGACGGCTCGCCGTGCCTGGCCGACTACCGGCAGGCCACCCCCGACGAGCCCACGGAGTACGCGCACTGCGCGCCATACCGAGGTGCGGCATCCGAGCGCGCCAGCGCCATCATCGTGAAGGTGGCGCAGGCGTGCCGCATCAGCCCGAAGGTGCTGCTCGTGCTGCTGCAGAAGGAGCAGTCCCTGCTCACGCGCCCGAGCGCATCCGGCTATCAACGGGCCACCGGTTACGCCTGCCCCGACAGCTCTGCCTGCGACTCCCAGTACTTCGGATTCTTCAACCAGGTGTACAACGCTGCCTGGCAGTTCCGGGAGTACACGGTCGGCGGCGCCTCGTGGCGGTACCACGTCGGCAAGGTCCCGATCCAGTACCACCCGAACCCTGCGTGCGGGGCGAGCGTGGTGGACATCCGCGATCAGGCGACCGCGAACCTGTACAACTACACGCCGTACCAGCCCTCGGCCCAGACGGTGAGGCATCCCGATGTCGTCAGCCAATGCTCCACGTTCGGCAACCTCAACTTCTGGCGGCTCTACAAGCAGTGGTTCGGCACGCCCCTCGCACAGCTCGTGCCGTCCTGGTATCCCGCCTGCCTGAACCTCGTGGGCGGCACGCGCTGCTTCCCGGATCCGCGCACCGGGCTGTGAGAGCGGCCGAAAACTCCATCGCGGCATTCCGCATCGGTTATACGCCGAGACGTAATGTCGATCCATGACCACACTGCCGCGGCCGGGGTCCATTCCGAGTGCAACCGCAACAGGTGTGCGTGTCTTCTCCCGCCCAGCGGATTCGACGGCCGGTTCACGCCGCCCGCGAGCCGGCGCCGTGTACGTCTTCGGCCGGTTCGTGATCGGTCCGCTCGCCCGGTTGCTGTACCGCCCCCGCGTGATCGGCAGGCGCAATGTGCCGAAGACCGGCGCAGTCATCCTCGCCAGCAATCACCTGTCGTTCATCGACAGCGTCGTCATCCCCGTCGTCGCGCCCCGGCGCATCCAGTTCCTCGCGAAGTCGCACTACTTCGAAGGTCGCGGCGTGCGGGGCTGGGTGAGCCGCACGTTCTTCACCGCGATCGGCGCTGTCGGAGTGCGTCGCGGAGCGGGACGAGACGCACAGGACGCCCTAGAGATCAGCAAGGGCATATTGGAGTCAGGGAACGCCTTCGCTCTGTACCCCGAAGGCACCCGCTCTCGCGACGGCCGCCTGTACCGCGGACGCACGGGCGTCGCGTGGCTGGCGCTGACGACGGGCGCTCCCGTCGTGCCGGTTGGGCTGATCGGAACCGAGCGCCTGCAGCCCGTCGGTTCGAAAGTGCCGGCGTTCGCGAAGGTCACCGTCGCGTTCGGTGCGCCGATCGACGTGTCGACGTTCGGCCCGGCATCCAGCGGAAAGGCCAGGCGGCAGGCGACGGATGCCATCATGGCCGAGATCCGGCGCCTCAGCGGTCAGACCGAGGCCGGTGTCTACAACGAGGCACCCGCGGAGGAACCCGCCTGATCAGAGCCGGCGGATGTGGTGGTCGGCTCGTGGCCGACCGGGAAGTTCACGGATGCCGCGATGAAGCAGAGCCTCGACGCCTCGGCATGAAGGCCCTGCGCGAGATCGACCTGCTCGGCGTCGGCGACGGTCACCGACGGTCGCAGGGTCACGGAGGTGAAGTGTCCTGCGCCGTCCGAAGTGGTCGTCATGGTTCCGGTCGGTGAGTCGGTGTACGCGGTCACCACGACACCGTTCCGCTGGGCGACGTGCAGATAGCTGAGCATGTGGCATTGCGCGAGGGCGGCGACCAGAAGCTCTTCCGGATTCCACCGCTCCGCGTCGCCGAAGAACGTGCGATCGCTGGAGCCCTCGATCGGCGGGTTACCCTCGGCTCGCACTATGTGGTCACGTCCGTAGTCGCGGTATCCACTCGTGCCGCTGCCGCGATTGCCGGTCCACTCCAGGCTGAGCGCGTAGTGGTGGTCGACGTTCATCTGCTGTCCTTACTCGTGCTCGAACTGCCGCGCGACCCTGTCGGCGGAAACCTTCGGCACTACTCTGCCGCATCGGCATCGCGCATGGTCGTACTCGTATCCGCTCCCTTCGCACACTCCGCCGTGCAGGCGGCGAGGATCGCACGGATCGACCGCCGCACCGCAAACATCCGTCGCAGCCGCCTCGTTAGACTCTGATCACCATGAGCGATTCGTTGCGTGCCTCGCGTGTGCAGCCAGGCACCTTCGAAGCGTCGGCGGCCGTGGAACTCGCCGTCGCCGACCGCAACGGATTCGTGGAGAACCGTCATGTCGGCTCGGCCGTCGTGCTCTCCCCCGACGGCGAGCGGCTGATCGCGCTCGGCTCCCCCGACTCCCACATCCTTCCGCGCTCCACGCTGAAGCCGTTCCAGGCTGTGGCATCCATCGGCGCCGGCGCTCGCCTCGACGGCGTACAGACCGCGCTGGCCACGGCGAGCCACGCCGGAACGGCGGAGCATCTCGGGGTCGTGCGCGGCATCCTCGCGGGGGCAGGCCTCGATGAGACGGAACTGCACTGCCCGCCCGCGCTTCCGGCCGACCGCGCCTCGCGCGACGACGTGCTGCGCGGTGGCGGAGGTCCTTCTCCGATCTACATGGAATGCTCGGGCAAGCACGCCGGCATGCTCGCCGCGTGTGCGGCCAGCGGCTGGACCACAGCGGATTACACAGACCCGCGGCATCCGTTGCAGCAGCACGTGAGAGACGTCGTCGAGCGACTCACCGGTGAGAAGGTCGCGCACACCGCCGTCGACGGATGCGGCGCGCCGGTCTTCGCCGTCACGCTCATCGGGCTCGCCCGCGGGATTCAGCGCCTGGCGACCGCGTCGGAGCAGTCGCCGTTCGCGTTGTTCCGCAACGCCGCGTGGGTGCACAGAAGCGCTCGCGAACACCCGTGGGCGATCTCCGGGCACGGCAGGCCCGACACAGTGCTGATGGAGACGCTCGGCTGCTACGCCAAGGCCGGGGCGGACGGCGTGATGACGATGGCAGCGGCGGATGGCACGACCGTGGCGGTCAAGGTGCTCGACGGCAGCGTTCCGGCTGCCCGCGTGGCGGCCGTCGGCCTTCTGGTAAAGGCCGGGGCGATCGACGCATCGGCGGCGAGCGCGGCTCTCGACGATGCGGACACCACGGTTCTCGGGGGCGGCGCCCCGGTCGGGCGGCTGCGTCCGGTGGTCTGAATCGTACGGACGGCCTGCTGGCGAACGGCTTCGGCACGCGACGAGCGAGCGTAAAGACTTCGTGGTCAAGGGAGACCGCGAGCGGACCGAAAAGGTCCGTGAGGCGAAAGACAAGGAAGACGATGAGAATCTCCATTCCGCGCGAGATCAAGAACAACGAGTACCGGGTGGCCATCACTCCGGCCGGGGTGCACGACCTCGTCGCGAACGGACACGAGGTGCACGTGGAGTCCGGCGCCGGCGACGGCTCGTCCATCCCCGACTCGGCGTACTCCGATGCTGGCGCCATCATGGAGCCGGATGCCGCCAGCACGTGGGCGAGCGCCGACCTGCTGCTGAAGGTGAAGGAGCCGATCGAGAGCGAGTTCGGGTACTTCCGTGAGGGGCTCGTGCTGTTCGCATACCTTCACCTGGCGGCCGAGCCAGAGCTCACGCAGGCGCTGATGGATTCGGGCGTGATCGCGATCGCGTACGAGACGGTGCAGCGGCCCGACCGTTCGCTTCCTCTGCTGGCCCCGATGAGCGAGGTCGCCGGAAGGCTGGCACCCATCGTGGGCGCGAACGCGCTGCTGAAGCCGCACGGTGGCTCTGGCCTGCTCGTTCCCGGAGTGCCCGGCACGTACCCCGCCAAGGTCGTCGTCATCGGCGGCGGCGTTGCGGGCTCGAACGCGGCATCCGTCGCGGTGGGCCTCGGCGCGGATGTGACCGTGCTGGACACGAACGTCGGCCGGTTGCGCGAACTTGACGCGCACTACGCGGGGCGCCTCAAGACGATCGCCTCCACCGCGTTCGAGGTGGCGCGGGCGGTGCTTGACGCGGACCTCGTCGTCGGCTCCGTGCTGGTACCCGGTGCGAAGGCGCCGAAGCTCGTGCGCAATGACATGGTGGCCAGGATGCACCCGGGCAGTGTGCTCGTGGACATAGCGGTCGACCAGGGCGGCTGCTTCGAGGACTCGCACCCGACCACTCACGACGCGCCGACATTCCGGGTGCACGACACCGTGTTCTACTGCGTCGCCAACATGCCGGGAGCAGTGCCGCACACGTCGACTCACGCACTCACCAACGCGACGCTGCCCTATCTGCGGGCCATCGCGGGCAACGGCTGGCAGGCGGCCCTGAAGGCAGACCACGCCCTTGCGCTCGGACTGAACGTGGCGGCCGGCGCGGTCACGAACGCTGGCGTCGCCGAGGCGAACGGCGTCGGCGCGACTCCTCTGACGGAGGTGCTCGGCTGAGAGCAGCGCGAGCGCACCTCATGACGGCATCCTCGCCCTGGTGAAGCCCATCTCCGGGCCGCAGACCAGCAGGTGGCCGGGCAGCGCGGCCGGCGGCAGTACGCGGGTGTGCAAGACCGCCCGCACCTGAGCGAGGGTGCAGCCGTCGAAAACGATGGATGCTCTCGGTCGCAGCCGGCCGAGCAGTGCCCACCCGGACTGCCAGGCATCCGGGTCGCCGACGATGGCTGTCGGGCGCGTGCCCTCGGTCACGGTGAGATCACCAGGGAAGCTACCCGGCACGTCGGGTTCGGGGAGCGCGGCGTCTCTCGCGCGAGAAGCCCCGACCGGATCGGTGAGGTCGATGATGTCGAGTCCGGGGACCGCCTGCCCCAACCCGCGTGCCACCGCGCCGGGTGCACGCGCCACCACCACCGTGATCGACCCGGCGGGAAACTCGAGCACCGGCGGAGCCGCCTGTGCTGTCTCGCCTACTGCGTCGTCGTAGCCGTGCTCATCCACCAGCGCGACCTGGATCGCTTTGTCACGCCAGACACCTCGGCCTGGCGGGACCGAGGGATCGAAGAGCTCGGCAGGCGCGCCGGCGAGCACGTGCTCCTGCCTGTCGGCCTGCCGGAGCAGCAGTCGCTCCCCGAACCGGCCGTGCACGCTGCGCAGCCCGCTCGGGAGTACTGCAGCGGTGCACACCACGCCGATTCCGGCGCGCGGCCCGTCGATCAGAAGTGAGCGGATACGCTCTGTCGCGACGTCCCGGTACTCGTCGTCGAACCGCTCGAGCAGGGCATCCAGGTCATCGATCAGCACCAGACACGTGCCGGCTGGCCGTGGTGTGTCCCGGGTTCCGGCGTGCAGAAGCGACTCGGCGCGTTCGAGCTCATCCCACGCTCCCTCGATGTGCTGCGGGACCGCGATGACCTGACCCGGCCACTGCGCGCGAATGGCATGCAGTACCGCGGACTTCCCGGATCCGCGGACCCCGAGCACGAGCAGGTGCGCGTTCTCGGGCCGGTAGACGATGCCTTCCTGGAGTTGCCGGTCGGGGTCGTCGCTCGCCCCGATCACGACGGAGCCTGGTGGCGGTGTCCCGAACGCCCTGAGCGGGATGCACGGTGGCAGCGCCGGCAACCAGGGCGCGCGCGGCTTGACCGATGCGGAGTGCGTCCGAGCCACGGCATCCACGTCGGCGGGTTCCGTCGTTGCCGCTTGCGCGGTGAGGAGTTCGCCGTCGCGGGAGACCACGAGGCGGCCCGGCTGTCCGTGCGGGAGGCGGGCGGCCGCATCCGTGCCGAGCAGGGCCGTGCTGTCGGCGTCGGAGGCGAGCCGTAACGAGACGCGCAGCGCGCAATTGGCGATCAGGGCGTCGCTCAGTACACCGGTCGCCCTCTGGGTGCCGAGGATGAGATGCACCCCGAGAGCCCTGCCGCGCGCTGCGAGGTCGGCGAAGAGCTGGCCGAGTTCCGGGAACGCCGCAAACATCGCCGCGGCCTCGTCGACGACGATGACGAGGCGGGACAGTTCCGCGCACGCGTCGGCGATGTCGGACACCCCGAGCCGCGACAGTTCGGCCTCCCTTCTGCGCAGTTCGGCACGCAGGCTCTTCAACGCCCTCGCCGCCTCGCCGTGCGCAAGGTCGGTGACGACGCCGACGGTGTGCGGCAGCGCCGCCAGCCGCTGGAACGCCGTGCCGCCTTTGAAGTCGACCAGGAGGAACCCCACCCGTTCGGGCGGCGCAAGTGCCGCCATCGCCAGCACCCAGGTGATCAGCAGCTCGCTCTTGCCGCTTCCCGTGGTTCCGGTGACGATGGCGTGCGGACCGGATGCCACCAGGTCGAGCACGAGTGGGCCAGACGGCGAGATCCCCACCACCGCGGGCAGATTCGTGAACTGCGCGCCGGCTCGGTCGGCGCCGGCGAGGTCGCCGAAATGAACTTCACCGGGCAGCGGCGTGCCGAGATCGACGCCGCGAGTGCGAGCTGTGAGCGCGAGCTCTCGCCCGAACGCCGCCGCTTCCTGAGCCGTGACCAGTTCGCCGCGCAGGCTCCCCGCCGTATCCGGTGGCGACAGGATGGTGATGGTGCCATCCGCCTCGACGGCGGCGACCACTCGGCATCCAGCGGGTAGCTCGTCCACGCGTTCGGCGACCGCGAGCACGGCGATCGACGGGGCGTTCGGCCCCGCCGGCGTGACACGACGTGCCGAGCCTCCCGGCGACACCGGCCCAGCCGCTCGGCTCCGTGCCGTACCTCCGCGCACGATCGCCTGCGCGTCGTCTTCGGCTCCGTCGTCGACGACGCGCAGCCGCAACGGTTCCTCGCGCGGTTCAACGCCGTGCGGATAGTCGTCCAGCCAGTCGTAGGCCTCTCCCGGCGGTGCCGTCACCGCGAGCACGCCGGGAGGATGCGCGTGCGCGAGCTGGACGACGAGTCCGCGCAACACCGCTCGCGCGACGGTTGGTATGCCGATCAGGCCGATTCCGTCTGCGGGGTCAGCGACGACCGGCGCCCCTTCGATGACCCGCGCTTCGGCGAGCAACTCGCGATCCTCGCGGCAACTCGTCGTGCCGGAGACCGGAACGGTACTCGGCAGCGCACCGCTGCCGAGTCGAACCGGCGCGAATCGCTCGCCGGCCTCGCTCCAACGCCGCGGCCGATGCGCGGGGTCGGTGAGCAGCGCGGCTGCAGTGGGATGCCGGGCCTGCAGAGCAGCTCTCTCCCTGTCGTGCGCAGCCTCGACCTCGGTGACGAACCGGTCGACCTCGGCGGCATAGGCGCGGTCATCCGCTCGGCGTCGTCTTCGCGCCGAGAGCCGGCCGTCGATGGTGCTCGCCACCGCGATCACGGGGCTGAGCGCAGCGAACGCGAGCATGTACGGCGACCGCACGATCGCGAAGAGCACGGCGGCGCCGACGAGCGGGGCGAGCACCGCAAGAAGCGGGAACGGCGCTTTCGGAGGAGCCGCGGGACGACGGGGCAACGTGAGCGGTTCGCCGATAGTCGGATCGGGGACTGGCATGCAACCAGTGCAGTCGATCGGACGGCCTCAGGAACGCCGCAGACGGGCATCGGTGCACGGATGCGTCGCCGCACTCCCTGGGGACGGACGGAGCGACCAGCGAGTCAGCGGGAGTTCGGCAACGGGGCTTAGCGCACGTCGAACCAGTGGTCGCCGATCTCCACGCGTCCACCCCGGGGAACCCGGTAGCGACGGCCGGGCTCGCAGCGATGCGGACCGCCCGCAGGCGGGATGATGACGGTGCCATTGGCGGAGTACCGGTCGCAGATCCAGAGGTCGCCGTTCTCCACGCCGAACTCCAGATGCGTCTTCGACACCGAACGCTCGTGGTCGGCGATCGACACGAGCTGGTCGAACCGCTCCCCGGGCTGCGCGAACGGGCGGCGCCCCAGCAGGCCGGCGCCCACGACCACCACGCGCTCTCCGGTCGAGAACGAGAGCACGTAGGGCACGGGCGGGATCGGCCTGGTCGGGATGTCCGACTCGGGAGCCGACGGGGTCTCCTGACCCAGCGGCAGTCCACTGGTCGCGGGGAACGGTGAAGCTGTCGCACGATCGGCGGTCTCTGCGGATGTCGCCGAGCGCATCGACGCCCGGTATTGCGGCGGAAGGATGGTGGTGTCGCCCGGCCTAGGATCGGCCATGCGGTCGCGCGGAACGACCACCGCGCCCACCGCTCTCCCGCAGTTGCCGCAGAACATCGCGCCCTCCGGCAACACAGCACCGCATGATGCACAGTTCACCGCGACCTCCTCACCGGCGCATTCTCGCCCACCTGCCCAACCGGGGCATCCTCAGCGCGGCATCCTCGCGCGACCCACGCCTTTTCCGCGAGTATTTCCACGGTAGCCGCCCAGTGAGCGAAGTGAGATCCGGGCGCGCAGCCTGCCCCATCTCGTGGTTCGTCCGTCGAGGTCGCGGCGCAGTTCGTCGACCGCTCTCCATACCTGATCCGCGTCGTCGTCCGTCGGTTCGGCGCGACCGAACGCCGAGCGGTCGGCGACAGCCGCGAGCAGTGCGGGTCGCTGACCGCCCACGGCCTGCGCGACCTCGGTGCGCGTCGCGGAGCCGGGCGCCTGGTAGCCGTGGTCGGCCGCGGTGTCGGCGAACTCCCGCCACGCGCCGGAGATGCGTCCGCGCGGGAGCACGCGTGATGACCGCCGCATCCGGTTGCGGCGCCACTTCGCGGCGATCACCGCGAGGAAGGGAGACGCGATCAGAGCGGCGATCAGAGCGATCCACCCGAGCACGCTGAGAACCGCGAGCAGGATGCTCAGCCACCCGGGCATCCGATTGTCGTGCTCCTGTGCGACGTGCGACTGCGGCGGCGGGCTCTGCTCACGGGCGACGTTGTCCTTCGGCGGCTCCACGATGGACTGCGGACGCGAGATCTGCTTAGGCTCGTCGGGCTTCTTCTGCGGAATCGGCCGCACCTGCGGGTTCGGGTCGACATCCACCCAGCCGTCCTGCGCGGTCTGCACCTGAATCCAGGCGGTCACGTCCGCACCCGTGATCGTCACGCTGTCGCCGTTGGCCTTCTGCGGCACCGAGAACCCGAGGACGACCCGGGCCGGGAACCCGATTCGCCTCGCCATCAGCGCCGCCGTGACGGCATACTGCTCCTGGTCGCCCACCATCGGCCGGGCGGTGAGCAATGCGTCGATACGGTCCGCACCGTGGCCAGAGAGACTCTTCACCTCGTCGCCGATGCCGTGACTGATATATCCGTTGTCGGCAAGCTGCTTCAGGGCCTCCGCCAGTTTCGCGCCCGGCCCGACCGCGTCGCCCTCGTATCGGTGCAGGGTGTCGTCGAGCCGGCCGGGCACGACGTCGAGCGTGGGCAGCACCGCATCGCCCGGACGTGCCTTGGCCAGTTGCGAAAGCGTCTTCGTTGGCGTGACGTCCGCCGTGATGCGGTACGAATCGCCGCTGGTCAGCTTCGAGACCTCTGCCATGGTCGCCGTCGTGGCGTTGTAGTAGAAGCCGTCGCGAAGGGCATCGGGCGTGTTCCCGCCGAACGAGATGCTCCGCAGATCGCCGAAAGTGGGCAGCCAGGGTCCGGCGAGGCCGTCGATGGTGACCTCGACCGTCCTGCTCGACTGCTTCGCGTGAGCGGATGTCGCGGGTAGGGTCAGCGTGTCGGGAACCCTCGCGAACGCGCCCGAGTCCCCAGGCTGCGTGCCGACCGCATAGACGATGCCGTCGTAGGTATCCATGGTGGCGATGCGCAGCCGATGCAAGTCGCCGATGCCATCGACCGTGAACAGCGCGTCACCGGCCTCGCCGGGCTCCAGGTAGGAGCGGAAACCGGACAGCGGACTCGGATAGTCGCGCGGGTCGAACGGCGGCGTCGTCGCGGAGCGGGCCACGGTGCGTGCCGCAACGGGCGGAATTCCGGACGAGACACCGGCGGCCGCCATGAGGGCGAGGACCACGGCGAGCACCGCGATGCCGACGGACCGGGCAGCGGCGAGCGAACGCTCGCTGCGGCGCACACCATCGGCGTGCTCGCTGGCCAGCGAGACCAGGCGGGAGACTCGGCGGCGGCGGCGCATCCAGATCAGCCAGCCGACGCTCAGCGCGGCCACGCCGACGGTGAGCGGAAGCGGGGTGGCGGCCGTATCGGACCCGAGCACGATGGCCAGGGTGAACACGACGAGCGGCGGGACGAGCGCGAGCTCGGGCATCCGGGAGCGGAACGCGACAGTGACCGACACCACTGCGCCGGCGAATGCGAGAACGTAGGCGGGCACGAGCAGCGTGAGGTAGGAACCGACCGGAACCGTTATCGTCACGAGCTGCTTCCAGCTCAATGCCACGGCCGTGATGAGGTCGAGGAGCCCTTGCGGGGTGGGAATCACACGCCAGAGTGTTTCGCCGGGCACGGCGAGCGGCACACCCAGCGCGAGGAACGCGGCCAGTGCCGTGAGGGCTGTCACCATGGTGGTCCAACGCAGGAGCGCACCGCAGGTGGCCACCGCGGTTCCCGCGACGATCGCGCCGATGGCCATCACCACGAAGTCCGTGTTCTGATACACCGGCCAGAACGCGGCGACGCACGCGCCCATCAGCACGAGCAGATAGGCGGTGCCGATGGCGCGTTGGATCAGATCCCTTCGCGTCATGCCGCCCTCGATCTCGCCAAGCTCGAGCGCAGGTCGTCGAGGTAGCCGATGGTGAGGATGCTGAGCTCGCCCACTCTGCGCAGGCCCGGTGACTCCTCGGGTAGGCACCGAACGGCGACGACCTCGGTGCCCGCACGGAACATGGTTGCTGCGTGCCTCAACTGGGCCGTCGTGACGGCGGATCCGCAGACCAGGAACGCGATGGAGGCATCCGGTGCGGTGTCGGCGGCCACGCGTGCGACATCGGTGATGCGCAGTGCGGACGTGAGACGTTCGATGCGGCAGAGAGCATCAAGAAGACGCGTCGGGGTCACGCTGTCGAGCTTGCGCACGTCGTACACCGGTGTCTTCGCGAAGTCCGGCGTGCGCTCGCTCACCACGAACGATACGGAGCGGTCGTCGCGCACGGCGCGAACGCCCAGTGAAGCGGCAGCGCTCACTGCCAGCTCGAACTCCTCGTCGGTAGCGAAGTCGCTCTCCGCCAACGACAGCGCCAGAAGCAGGTTGCTGCGCCTGGTCTGCTCGTATTGGCGCACCATGAAGTCGCCGGTCTTCGCCGTGCTCCGCCAGTGGATGTGCCGGCGCTCGTCGCCCCGGGTGTATTCACGCAGGGCATGGAACGACATGTCGCTCGTCGTGAGGTCGCGCGTGGAGTTGCCCTCGAGGTCGCGCACCAATCCGGTGCTCATGCTCGGGATCGCGACGGTGCGCGGATGCACGAACAGCTCGGTGGTCTGCTGCCAGTCCGTCTCACGGCGCAGCAAGCCGACCGGGTCGGCGCGTACCGAGCGCACGGGTCCGATGGTCACCACACCGCGTCGAGGTGTCGGCACCAGGAACACGTCACGGAACTCCGCGTCCGGTCGAAGTCCTGGCACGGCGAACTCGGCGACACCCTCCCCCACGGGAACCTCGATGCGGGCGGCCAGTAGACCGCGCCTGGTCGGGTTCGAGACCACCACGTCGACGGGGGCCGGCGTGCCCACAACCACTCGCGGCGTCGGCAGCTGCAGCTCGGCACGGTAGGCGACCGAGCCGAGCAGGTACAGCACGGCGATGAGGAACAGCGCGACGCCGATCCACGCGAACAGTACGGCCTCCGACCATCCGGCCACGTAGCCGGCGATGAGCGCAGCGATCGTCACGGCGCCCACGCACACCCCCGTGACGGTCGTCACCTCACTGACGCGGCGCCACGCACGCGCGCAGCCGCTCGCGAACGTGCGCCAGAGCCGAACGGCCGTGACGATGGCATCCGCAAGTCTGCCTTCGCGCGCGCCGACGAGCCGGGTTCGCGCGTTGTCGAGCCCGGTGTCGCCGCCGGAGTGGTCGAATGTCACACGGCCGTCCCATCCAGAGGCGGCGGCGTCTCGAGAACGACGCCCGCCACGACGCTCTGCGGCGTGACGCCGTCGAACTCGGCCTCGGTGTCGAGCACGATGCGGTGCGAGAGCACGGGCTCCGCCAGTGTCTTCACATCGTCGGGCAGCACGTAGGAGCGGCCCATCGCGGCCGCGTACGTCTTCGCGGTGCGGATGAGCGCGAGCCCACCGCGCACGCTCACTCCGAGCCGCACCTCCTCGGCATTGCGTGTGCCATCCACGAGCTTCGAGACGTAGTCGTTGATGGCGGGGTCGACGTGAACGGCCCTGGCCAGCTTCGACATGGTGGTCACCATCTCGCCCATCACCACGGTGGGAAGCACGGTGTCGTGCGCCGGGCGGTCGGCCCCTTCGAGGATGCGCACCATCGACGCGTGATCGGGATAGCCGATGGATGTCTTCATGATGAAGCGATCGAGCTGCGCCTCGGGCAGGCGGTACGTTCCGGCCTGCTCCACGGGGTTCTGCGTGGCGATGACCATGAACGGAGGTGCAAGGCGATGCGTGACGCCGTCGACGCTGACCTGGCGCTCCTCCATCACCTCCAAGAGCGCCGACTGGGTCTTCGGGCTTGCCCGGTTGATCTCGTCGGCGAGCACGACGTTCGCGAACACCGGACCTGGGTGGAACTCGAAATCGCCCGCCCGCTGGTCGTACACCCCGACACCGGTGATGTCGCCTGGCAGCAGGTCGGGGGTGAACTGGATGCGACTGCTCGTTCCCGAGATCGTCTCTGCGAGTGCTCGCGCCAGCGACGTTTTGCCCGTGCCCGGCACGTCCTCAAGCAGGAGGTGGCCCTCGCTGAGCAGCGCCGTGACCGCCAGCCGGATGACATGCGTCTTGCCCAGCAGCACTCGTTCGACGTTGGAGACGATGGCGTCGACGGTGCTCTGGAACCAGGCGGCCTGGTCATCGGTGAGCGGGCTGATCGGCTTCGTCGCGGTCGTCGGCGCGTCGGTCATGATGCGGGTGCTCTCCTCGTGCGTGCTCGTCATGGTCTGAACGTGTTGGTGTAGGTCGTGCCGTTCGCGGTGACCGAGGCGGTCAGTACCGGGAATGGATTGGTCGTCTTGCAGCTGTTCCCGGAGATGGTGCCGTCGGTGCAGGTGACCGTGGAACCGGCGGATGGGAGCGGTCCGGCGGTCCAGGTGAACGTACCGCCTGGGCCAGACGCGGCGGCCTGGAAGGTCACGTTCGCCAGCGTCACCGCGACTGTTGGAGTGGTCAGTGCTCCGGTCCAGGTCGTGTACGTCGCACCGTTCGAGTAGGTCACGGTCGCGCCGACGTAAACCGTCATGCCCTGCCCATACACGCTGGTATCGGGTATCCCGATGTGGTCGCCTGGATTCACGGCGGTGGGATTGCTGTGGTCGGCGCTGAACGAGTACGAGTACGAGACCTGTCCGCCGGGATCGACCGTGGCGGATGCCGAGGCCAGCGTCGGCAGATACACGCCGGTCGTCCGCCCGTTGTAATCGGTCGGAGCGGCAGCGCTGAACGAGGCAGACACATTGCTCGGAGCGTTGTGATACACGGCCGATACTGCTGCGCTTCCCGACCCGGCGGAGTTGGTCGCGGAGATCGTGAACTTGATCGTGTCTCCGCCCGTGAACCCGCTGCAACTCGCGGACGTGCTCTGCACGTTGACCGGCTGGCACGTGCCCTCGGTCGGCGTAAGAGTGAGGCCGGTCAGGCCGGCGCCGTTGGGGTCGACGGCCCAGGTGACCGTCGCTGTGCCCTGGCCGTCAAATGCCACGGACGGCGCGCTGACGATCGGCGGTCCTGCCGGGGTGCCGGACGTGGATGCGCTGTTCCACACAGGTTGCTGCCCGTAGAACGAGTTCACGGCGGCAACCGTCACCGGGTAGCTCTGCCCGTTGGTCAGGCCGGAAACGGTGTACGTCGTGGCACTCGCACCTGCCGTGTACGTCGAGGTCCCGACGGTGATCTGGTAGCCGGTGACCGCGCTGGCTCCGTTGCCGGGAGCCGGCGGGGTCCAGCTCAACGTGAGCTTGCCGTCGCCGGGCGTCGCCGTCAGCCCCGTCGGGGCCGCGGGCACGACATTCGACCAGACGAGGTCCGGGTAGGCGACGGCATCCGATGTGCCCATTGCGTTCGTCGCCGTCACCTGCACCTGCACGGAGTTCTGCGGTCCGTTGCCCGGAGTCTGCACGATACACGTGGTGGCGTTGCAGGCCGTCGAGCCGACGACGCTCGCGCCTTGCACGAGTGAGACGGTGTAGCCGGTGATCGGGGAGTTGTTGGCGGCGCCTGGATCCCACGCGACGGTGATCTGCTGGTCGCCGACCCCCACGATGCGCACGTTCGACACCGGATCCGGCTGGTCCTCCACCGAGATGGTGACCGTGCCCCAGGTGTACCTGGCAGGGTCTCCCGTCGCATCCGCGACCTCGTACTGCAGTGTGGTGTCCACCGGTTGCGCGTTCGGAGCGACCGACACGGCCAGCCGTGATTTGTCGGCGCTCGGTGTGACCTGCACTCCCGGCGGCAGTGAGCCGCTGGATGCCCCGCGCACTGCGACCACGGTCAGCGGCGTTGAGGGGAACGGATTGGTCGCCTGATCGTTGGCGAGCACATCGACGCTCGTGGTCGCGCCACGTTTGGCCGTCACCTCGTCGGGCTGCGGAACGGCCAGCGGTCTCGTCGAAGGCACGACCGTGATGTCGATGCGGCCGGCCTTGCCGTCGTTCACGGCGTCGCGCACGCCGACGATAATGCTCAGCTGCGTGCCCTTCGGCGTCTTGTCGGAGACCTGAATGGTCAGTTGCTGGCCCTGCAGCGACGCGGATGCCCCGTCGGGCTTGGGGTCGAGGATGCGGTACTGCAGCTCCGCCTGGTCCTTCGCGTACGGGTATCTGGTGAGCTTGGTGAGGTCGAGCGTCTTCTGCTGCCCCGGCTCGAACTCCACCTGGGCCCCGGTGAATGTGGGCGGCTGGTTGTCGCGTGCCGTCACCGTGATGGGCAGCGCGAGCGTGGCGATGTGGCCCTTCGGGTCGCTTGCCGACGAACCGTCTGTCACCTCGAACGAGATGGATGCCGGGCCGAAGTACCTGGCGGCACTGGTGAACACCAGTGTGTGGTTGTCGCGCACCAGGTTGTCTCCGTTGGAGTGCGTGGCATGCACGTGCGAGGCATCCGTGAGCCTGACGTGTTTGCCACCGGTCGCAACCACATAGTCGTTCAGGTCGATGACGAGCGTCTTCTCGCTCGGCACCGTCAGCTTGGGTGCTCCCGGTTTCAGCTGCGGCAGCGCATCCTCGTAGCCGGGCACCCAGATGAAGCCGTACGAGGCCACCCTTGCGTCGTCCGGATGCGCGACCTTGAACGGGATGATCTGCGACTTCGCCTGGATGCGCACCCGCACGTGATCGCCGGAGGTCACCTGGGCTGAGTCGCCGAAGCCGGGCACGATGGAGAGCTTCAGTCTGGAGACCGGCCCGTCGGCGAAGAACACGTTCGCGAGCGGGTTCACGATGATCTGCGAGCGCCCGAGGATGTCGGAGAGCCCGACCACGGTGTCTTGGACGACCGGATGCGCCAGCGGCGCGTTCTTGCTGACGACGACCGTGAGGAAGTTGGAACTGGATCCGCCAGTGTCGTTCTGCACCGTGTAGATGAAGCCGTACCGGCCTTCCTTCTGCGGGGCGACGATCTTGACGATCTTGCCCGAGATCTTCGCCTTGGCGATGCTGTTCGACGTGCGCTGCACGGAGGCGATGTGCAGGGGGCTGCCGTCGGGATCGGAGTCGTTCGCGAGCACCTGCACCGAGACCGTGCGTCCAGGGCGAACGGTCACCTGGTCCTCCACCGCGACCGGGTTGCGCGCCGCGCCGTCCTGCGGGGCGATGCCGACCCGCACCGTGCCGTCGGCATGCGCACCGAGGGCATCCACGAGTGTGTAGTCGAACGTGTCAGTCCCTGCCGCGTAGTCGCCGGCCTGGTACTCGATCCAGTCGGGCCCGACCTGCGTCACGGCGCCCTTCTGCGGGTTCGTGGACTGTCCGACGAGCTTGACGGAGTCGCCGTCCGGGTCCACACCGTTCAGCGGGATGGGGATGCGCACCGTGTTGCCCGCGAGCACACGCGCGGTGACGGTCTGCGGAATCGGGGGGCGGTTCGACTGCAGGTCGAGCTCGCGCACCGCTATCGTGACCTGCGCCGTCGCCCATTGCCCGTCGGCGTCGTCGACCCGATAGACGGCGGTGTAGTTTCCGGGCTTGTCCGGTGCCAGGTAGCGCAACTCGTTGCCCGACGCGAAGAGGAGCCCGGCGCCCTTCGGGAGCGGTGTCGGCAGCACGGGATCGAGCGTGAGATCGTCTCCGTCGGCCTGCGAGTCGTTGTCGAGCACGGGTATGTCGATGGCGTCGCCCACGCGCACGGTTGCGCTGTCTGGGTTGGCGACCGGTGGCTGCCGCACTGCCGGCCGTGGTATCTCGATGACGCGCACCGTGCCCTGGGCCTGCGCCGTTCCGTTGCTCACCGTGTAGCCGAACGAGACCGGGCCATCGAGCGGACCGGTCAGCGTGATGCGCAGGATGCGCTGCTCCAGCACCTCGACGCGAACGCCCTGCGCGGCAGCCGGTGACTGTGCTGCGGTGATCAGGAGAACCCCGCCTGCCGGATCGAAGTCCGTGGCGAGCACGTCCACCTCCTGAGAGGTCTGCTGCTCGATGAACGCGGTATGCGGAACCGTGACCGGAGTGTCGCCTGCATCCTGCGGCATCGTCACCACGACGCGCACCTCCCCGGTGGCGGTGGTGGAGCCGTCGGTCACGGTGTACTCGACGTAGTGGCTGCCTGCCGAGTCGGACGTGAACCCGAACGTGCCCTCGTCGAAGTTCGGGCTCAGCGTCACGTCCGGCTTCTCCGGCACGGATGCCAGCCGCACGGGTCCCACGCCGCCGCGCACGTGGTCGAGCGGCGAGATGGCGATCTCGCCCCCCGTCACCACCGTCGCGACGAACGGTTCCGCGATGATCGGAACATCCGTCGGCGGCCGTACGGTGACGGTGAGAGTCCCGTGCGCTTCTGACCGCCCGTCCGACATGGTCAGGGCCACGGACTGCAGGCTCCCGCCCTTGCCTGCATCTGTGAACGTGACCGTGCCCTGCGGCGTGAACGTCACCGTGTTCGGAGACGCCGTGGAGGCTGACGTGAGGTAGAACGGGTCGCCGTCCGGGTCGTACCAGTCACCGAGCACCTGAGTGGAGACCCGCCCCCCGGCAGCCACGGTCGCCTTCGTGCTGCGCGCCTGCACGGGCGGTGAGTTCTCGTTCGGCTGCCGCACGGTCACCATGACGTGCGCGTTCGCCTCTCCGCCTCGGCCGTCGCTGATCGTGTAGTCGAAGTCGATCTGACCGTGCGCATCGGCGGGCAGGGTGATCTGCAACTCCTGGTCGTCCGCGGTGCGCTGGATGCGAGCGGTCGCCTGCGGCACCGGTGTGAACGAGTCGATGACGAGCACGTCGCCGTTCGGGTCGTAGTCGTTCAGGAGCACCGGGAGCGGGGTCGTCACACCGGGCCGGGCACCGAACTGGTCGTCGACGGCGACGGGCGGCTCCTGCGTCTTCTCATAGGTCGGCGGTTTGTCTTCGGTGTTCTCCTCGGTCTGCCGTGTCTGGTCGTTCTGCTTGGCGAAGTCCGCCCAGTTGTCGATGACGCCATTGCCGTGCTGAACCGACCACGACGTTCCGTGCACCGTGTCGTTGAGCACAACGGTGCCGTCGTTGACGCGAAAAGCGAGTTCCGCGCCGGGGCGCACCTGGGCGAGGGTGCCGGTGCGTCCCGCTTCGCCGCCGGTGCAGGAGCGCCATGTCTGGCCGGTGTCCCATGCCGCGTACAGGCATCCGTTCACCCACACCGGCGCGGCTGCAGTGCCGAAGTCGCCCTGTAGGGCCCGTCGCACGTCGCCGCTGCCGGGCACCAGGTAGACGCCGGAGTCCGACGCGATCGTGAGGTCGACATCCGCGTCGGATGCCTGCGCCAGCACCCCTTGGTCGCCCACCGCCGCTGGCAGCGTTCTGGCACCGTCGGGCGTGCGCACTACACGTGCCGAGTCGTCGTACAGCGCCCACTTGCCTCCCACGGACGTGAGCTGCACGTCGGCGGCCGACTGATGCTTCGTGAGCGGGCCGATACGCCAGGTCTGGGCGACGCTGTCACCGGTGGCAGCGTCGATCCGGTACACGGTCCCGGCCTGCTGCGAGTACGCGAACAGCGTGCCGTCGGGTGTGAGCGAGGTGATGACCCGGCTTCCGAGGTCGATGGTCGGGGTGGATGCCGATGTGTATGACTGCAGGTCGGTCAGAGGCACCAGCCAGATGCGTCCCGTCGCCAGCGACTGGATGACGGCACGCGAGCCCGCGATGCCGACCTGGGCATCCTTCGGCGGAAGGGCGACGGCCTTTCCTGCCGTGACCGTCGCGGGGTCGACCGAGGAGACGGTGTTGGTGCTGCGGTCGACGAGCAGCACGGCTTTGCCATGTTGCGCCACGTCGACCGACTCGTCACCGGCCGTCACGGCCGAGTTCAACGCGTTCACCTGCGTGTTCGCGCGTCCGAGAAGCTGCTTGGAGGAGTTCGTCACCCACACCGCTGCGTCGCCGAGCACCATGCGCTGCTGCACGAACCCGCCGGAGACGACGGCGATGGTGGCGACGAGGGCGATGACGACGACGCCGACCACTACGGTCAGCGCTGTGGTGCGGCGACGCCCGCTCAGGGCACGGAACCGGTGGCGCAGGAAGGCGGCGGTGCGGTCAAGACCGATGAGCTTGGCGCTCACGAGGGCCCCACCGGGTCGACGCACTTGGCAGCACTCGTCTCGCCCGTGCGGCCCGAACGGTTCACGGTCACGGTGAGGCACACCCGCCGATCGGCGGAGTCGACCGTGAAGGTTGTGCTGCGCTGCAGGCTCGGCGACGCTCCATCGACGCTCACCTGGTATTCGTCACCCGACGCGAGACCAGGATCCTGCCAGCTGAACTCGACCGACCCGCCCGCCACGTGGCCCTCGATGTTGCGTACGACGGGGATGTCGCTGGGCGCCGCGGCCCGCACGAGCACGAATGAGAGCGTGCCGACGAAGGCCGCGCCGAGCACGACGCACGCGACGATCAGCCATCTCGCTCCCACCCCCATGCGCGCCGGGCGACTGGTCGATGTGCCGGTCTGACGTGCCCCGCTGCGCTCGCCCGTGTGCGAATCGCCCTCGCGACGTCGCCTGCGACGTTGCTCCGGCGACACGGATGCCACGCCTTTCATCCGCGTTCGGTCCTCGTCGTCCACGACAGCGGCCGCGACCCATTCGTCGGCGGCGACGTCGGCAGGCGTCGGCGAGAATCCGAGCTCCGCCTCGACGGATTGCAGGTCGCGGATGAACTCGAGAACGCTGTGCTGTCGTGTCTCCGGTCGTTTCGACATCGAACGGCGCAGCACCGCATCAAGCCGTTCGGGAACATCCTCACGCCCGATCGGCTCCGGTTTGGCGCGCTGGATGCGCGAGATCAGCTGAGCCGAGGAGTTATCCGTCCCCGGCACCTCGAACGGCGACCGTCCGGCGATGAGCGAGTACACGGTGGCGCCGAGCGCCCACACCTCACTGGCCACGGTGCCCGTCGTCTCGTCGGTGAGCACCTCGGGAGCGGACCAGGGCACGGAGAGCCCGACGGCATCCGCCAGCTCGGCGTCGCCTATGGTCGCCGCGATGCCGAAGTCGGAGAGCACCGGATGCCCGTATGCCGTGGTGAGGATGTTCGACGGCTTCACATCACGGTGCAGCACTCCGGCGCGGTGCGCCGTCTCGACCGCGCCGGCGATCTTGATGCCGATGGCGAGCGCCTCAGGCACGCTCAGCGGGTCGGCGCGATAGCGCCGGTTGAGCACCGGAGAGCACAGCTCCATCACAAGATAGGGGCGACCGTCGGATGCCACGCTCGCCTGATACACGGTCAGCACGGCCGGGTGCGCGCTCAGCTGGGCCATGAGGTTGGCCTCGGCCTGGAACATGGCACGCACGCTGGGCGTGACCACTTCGGCCAGCAGCACCTTCACGGCGACTTGCCTGCGGGGCATGTTCTGCTCGTAGAGGAAGACGTCGGCGAAGCCGCCGGAGCCAAGCGCGCGAACGTACGAGAACCCCGGCAGGTTGGGCGGGGCGGAGGGCAGCCTTGTGGCCATGCGCGCCTCCCGTCTCGTCGGTCGTCATCGTCCCCGGCCGGGGAAACGTGCACCATTGTAGGCGGCCCACGAGGGATTGTCGGCGGCCCACGAGGGCCACCGCCGAGGACTCGGCGAACGTCTCGTCCTTTCGCTGTGCCGCCCGCTCAGCGGCGTCTTGCGCTTCGCCTCGGGGAGTTCACCGGCGCATCGGGGGTGCCGAGCACGTCGACGACGACGACGGTGACGTTGTCCCGGCCGCCGTTGCCGAGGGCGGCATCCATCAGTTGTCCAGCCGCATCGAGCGGACTGGTGCCGACCGTGAGGAAGTGACGGATGCCGTGCTCGGTCAGTTCCTTGGTGAGGCCGTCGGAGCAGGCGAGCAGCCTCGTTCCCGCCACCACCGGAACAAGGCTGAAGTCGGGAACCGGGTCCTCGTTGAACCCGACTGCCCGGGTGATCACGTTCGAGTGCGGGTGCACCTCCGCTTCCGAGGGCGTGATCGCTCCCGCGTCGAGCAGTTCCTGCACGATCGAGTGGTCGACCGTGAGCTGCCGGAGCTCACCGTCTTCCAGCTCGTACACCCGGGAGTCGCCGATGTTGAAGACGAGCCAGCTGGGCTCGCCCTCGGCCAGGGTGAGCGCGAAACCCGTGACCGTCGTTCCCGTGCCGAGCTCGGTCTTCCCTGCACCTTTGTCCATGTCCGCGACCGCTGCTCGAAGCGAGGAGTCGATGGCGCGCTCGTCGACGAACTGCGCGGAGACTCGCTCCGACAGCCTGTTCACGACGGCTGCACTGGCGACATCGCCCGCGCTGTGCCCGCCCATCCCGTCGGCTACGGCGAAGATGGGCGACTTGGCGATGAGGCTGTCCTCGTTCACTGCTCGCCGGTAACCCTTGTCTGTCAGGGCGGCCCAGGTGAGGGTGATCCGGGCGTCCTTGCCGGGCACGGCGATGTGATGCCGCTTGCTGCTGCGCCCGATCTGTGTCACGCGAGCATCCTCTCGGGTGTGTCTGCATGGCGATCGGGTCCTGGTCGCCTTCTGAGGCCGTGCTCCGTTACTGACGCATCGGGCGGGTTCGCACATCGACGAATCACGGGATCAAGCCTACGGGGGTGATGTCGATGATAGTCCCGTCGCCGATCTCGACTGCGGCGTGGCCGGGCACCGCGAACGATTCTCCTGGGCGCAGCTTTCGGGCTCGCCGGCCGTCGATGCTCACGCGAGTGCCGTTCCTGGACCTCAAGTCGGTGACCACCACGACGCGCCCGGCTCGTTCGATTCGCACGTGCGACGCCGAGATCTCCTGACCAGGTGACGACACGGCCACCAGCACGGAGTCGGCACCCGAACGCCGGGTCGAAACCGGCCGCCGGCCGAACACGATGGGGCGATCGAGCGGCATCTGCTCGAGCCCTCGGATGCCCACCAGCACTCGACCGCTCTCGTCGCTCCCCTCTGCCGATGCCACGCCGACGGCGAACGGAGTCTCCTGCAGCAGCGCTGGCGCTACGCCGGTCAGCAGTGCCTGCGGATGCTCGGCTCCGGCCATAGGCGTCGGCTGCGGATCCGCCGGCGCAAGTGGCGCCGGCGGGGGCCGGAAGAGGGATGCCCGTTCGATGGTGCGCTCGTCCGGTTCGTTTCGGATTCCGGGAGCCCTCTGCGATTCCCGCAGCGCCCTCGCATCGCCCCCTCGCTCGCCCTGAGGTGCGGCACGATGAAGCCCGCTGTTGCGTTGCACGGTCTCCTCGTCGACCCCCGGAGGCGCAGAGACCGGCGGTCGACGTACTGTGTCCTCATCGAGCGCAGCAGGAGGCCTCGCATACCGAGCACCGGCATCGCCGCCTTGCTCCGGCTCGGCGACGACCGTCCGCTCCGGTGCAGCGAGAGACCACAGCACGGATCCCACGTTCGCCGTTCCGATACCGATGGGCAACGCTCCCGGCGTCACTCGCACGACGCTGTCGAACCGCCGGGCCGGACCGCCGAGCTCCACGGCGACGACGTCGCGGAACGTCGCGATGAGCCACGGCTGCATCCCCGACGACGAGAACCGGCGCGCGCCGCCGACGGAATAGACATCGATCACTGCACGGCCCCGGGCGACGGCGGTGATCTGCCAGCCGTCGACGCCATCGGCGTCGAAATGCACGACGGCGAAGGAGTCGACGCCGTTCTCGCCCACCGGGATGGCCGACACCACCCGTTCCAGCTCCGTCTCGGCAGCTCCTGTTAGTGCAGTGAGCGATTCGATGCCGCGTTCGCCCGGTGCCGCCTCGATGAGGGCCACGAACGACTCGCCGACGACCACTACCCAGTCGTCCTCAGGGCGACGAGGGGCCGTCGCGTGCACGAACCCCCGATGACGTCCGAACGGCTGCCCCTGCGCCACGTGTCCCTCCCCTGCCCCGTACGCTGCTTCGTCTCATTCTGGCGTCTCCCGGTCGGTGAACGCCCACTCGGGCAGCGCGCCGGCTTCGAGCATCGTCTCCACGAGACGTGCGAACGGGTACCCGGGATCCGCCCGGCAGGCGCTACGCACGTACTCGCCGGCGACGGATCCGCGACCGAGCGCCCAGTTCAGCCAGGCAAGCGATGCCAGGCACGCACCGCGCTCTGGCACCGGCAACCGGGCCGCGACCTGACGGAGGAGCTCGATACCGCGCCGCGCTCCCTGCGCACTCGGCCTCGGCATGCTGCCGAGGCCGACGAGCGCCAAGGCGATCTCCTCATCCACAGCGGGTGCGCCGCGACCGCAGTCCTCCTGGAAACGCAACGCGCGTCGCCCTGTCGCGCTCCCCCACATCCACGTGAAGAGCACGGTATCCCTGCATCGGGCATCGCCGAGCACGTGGGCAGTGAGCGCGGCCGAGGCCGGGCCGATCGCGGTCGGCATCCAGCGGGCGCTGAACTCGGCGAACCAGATCGGGTCGGGCATCCGTTTCTCGCCCCGGAGGGCATCGAGAGCGATTTCGGTGCGCTCCAGCTGCCGGGGATCGACCCCCGGCAGCACCGCCTCTCGTTCGGGGTGTTCGTGCACCGGCAGGCAGTCCGGGTCGAGTCGCCGCAGCCGCCACGCGACGTCCAGTTCCTCTCTGGGGCGCGGGGGCCCGCCGCTCTCGTGGCCCCAGCCGTCCGCTGCCACGAACAGCGCGTCCCGCACGGTGAGTCCTGCGACGGCAGCGGCCGAGCGCAGCTGCGCGAACAGCTCCGGGTGCGGCGTTCCCGCGGAGCACGAGTCGTCGGTGAAGACGATCGGCAGCACGGCGTCCGCGCCGCGCACGCGACACGCCATTCCGACGACAGTGGTCGCATACTCGGCCAGCTCCCTCTGCCTCGGCGGATGCCCGGCACGTGCTGATCCACCTGGCAGATCCACCCGCAGCGTTCCGCTCGTCGTGGATCCGCGCATCGTGATCAGCACCAGGCTGCGTTCGGGCGCGAATCCGATGAGCTCCGGAACATGGGACAGAAGATCGAGAGAATCGATGGCGACGATGCGTTCGGGCATGGCGACCAGCGTCGCGTGCGGCGCATGCGCGCGGCGGACGACCACGGGCATCCGTGCACTGCGGCGATCTGCTGCCGCCTGTGGAGGACGGGAGCCGGTGGTACTCGGTTGCTAGGCCTCGTCGGTGACGGCCCCGGCGAACTGCGCGTTGTACAGGGAGTAGTAGGCGCCGCCGGCGGCGAGCAGCCCAGCGTGCGTACCCTGCTCGACGATCCGGCCGGCCTCCATCACCAGAATGAGGTCGGCATCGCGGATCGTGGAGAGCCTGTGCGCGATGACGAAGCTCGTGCGCCCCTGCCGCAGCGCGCTCATCGCCTTCTGCACGAGAAGCTCGGTGCGCGTGTCGACCGAGCTCGTCGCCTCGTCGAGGATGAGCACGCTCGGCCGGGCGAGGAACGCCCGCGCGATGGTCAGCAGCTGCTTCTCGCCCGCTGAAATGTTGCTGGCATCGTCGTCGAGCACCGTGTCGTAGCCGTCAGGCAGCGAGCGCACGAACCGGTCGACGTAGCTGGCCTGGGCCGCCTCGACGATCTCGTCCTCCGTCGCATCCGGGCGACCGTACGCGATGTTGTCGCGGATGGTGCCGGCGAACAGCCAGGTGTCCTGCAAGACCATGCCGATGCGGCTGCGCAGCTCCCGCCGGGTGAGCGAGGTGATGTTCGTGCCGTCCAGCGTGATGCGGCCGGAGTCCACCTCGTAGAACCGCATGATGAGGTTCACGAGAGTGGTCTTGCCCGCTCCGGTCGGTCCCACGATCGCCACGGTCTGTCCCGGCTCCGCGACCAGCGACAGGTCGTCGATGAGCGGCTTGTCCTCGAGGTACCGGAACGACACGTCCTCGAATTCGAGGCGCCCCTTCGTCTCGGCCACCGCCGCGGGCGCACTCGCATCCGGTGACTGCTCGTCGGCATCCAGCAACTCGAAGACACGCTCGGCGGAGGCCACGCCGGACTGCAGCAGGTTGGCCATCGACCCCAGCTGGGCCAGCGGCTGCGTGAACTGGCGCGAGTACTGGATGAACGCCTGCACATCGCCGATCTGGATGACGCCTGCCGCCACCTGCAAGCCGCCGACCACGGCGATTCCGACATACACGAGGTTCCCGACGAATTGCATCGACGGCATGATGATGCCCGACACGAACTGAGCGCCGAAGCTCGCCCGGTAGAGCTCATCGTTCTTCTCGTCGAACCGCTTGTTCACCTCGCGCTGACGACCGAACACCTTCACGATGGCGTGACCGGTGTACGTCTCCTCTATCTGCGCGTTCAACGCGCCGGTCTCGCGCCACTGCGCGACGAACATCTTCTGCGACCGCTTGGCGATCACCATCGTGACGAGCAGTGTGAGCGGGATCGAGACCAGCGCGATGGCGGCCAGCAACGGCGAGATCACGAACATGATCACCAGCACGCCGACGACCGTGAGCACCGAGGTGACCAGCTGGCTCATCGTCTGCTGCAAACTCTGTTGCACGTTGTCGATGTCGTTGGTGACGCGGCTGAGCAGCTCACCTCGCGGCATCGAGTCGAAGTACTTCAGCGGCAGCCGGTGGATCTTCTCCTCCACGTCCCTGCGCAGCCGGTACACCGTGCGCATCGTGACACCGTTCAGGATGTACGCCTGCAGCCAGCTGAACACCGACGCGAACACGTAGAGCGCCAGCACGATCATCAGCACGTGCGACAGCGCGGTGAAGTCGATCCCGTGCCCAGGGGTCAGGTGCATGCCGCTGAGCATGTCCGCCAGCTGCCCCTGCCCGTTCCTGCGCATGCCCTCCAGCACCTGCGCCTGGCTGACGCCCGCCGGCAGGCTCTTGGAGATGAACCCGGCGACGATGATGTTGGTGCCCTCGCCGAGCAGCTTGGGTCCGAGCACGCTGAACGTCACGCTCACCACGGTGAGCAGGATCACAACGACGAGCCACGCGGCTTCGGGTCGGAGCCTGCGCAGCAGCCGCTTGGCGCTCGGCCCGAAGTTCATCGCCTTCTGCGCGGGCATCCCCGCGCCGCCGAACGGACCACCGCCGCCCGGGCCGCGCCTGGGCATCGGAACGCGCTGCGTGGTCTTCGTCTCACTCATGCCGCTTCCTCCGCCGTCAACTGCGACGACACGATCTCCGCGTACGTCTCGGATGTCTGCAACAGCTCATCGTGCGTGCCGGCTCCGACTATCCGTCCGTTCTCCAGCACCAGGATCTGGTCGGCGTCGGTGATCGTCGAGACACGCTGCGCCACGATCACGAACGTGGCACCTCTCTCCTTGTCGCGCAGCGCTCGCCGCAGACGGGCATCCGTTGCCAGGTCGAGCGCCGAGAACGAGTCGTCGAACACGTAGATCTCCGCACGTTTGACGAGCGCCCTGGCGATGGCGAGTCGCTGCCGCTGCCCGCCGGAGACGTTCGTGCCGCCCTGAGCGATCTCGGCCTGGAGTCCGCCGTCCATCGCCTGCACGAAGTCCTTCGCCTGCGCGATCTCGAGCGCGCGCCAGAGCTCGTCGTCGGTGGCGTCCGGCTTTCCATACCGAAGGTTGGATGCCACGGTGCCGGAGAACAGGTACGGCTTCTGCGGCACCAGCCCGATGCGGGCCCACAGCACGTCAGGGTCGAGCTCGGCGACGTCGACCCCGTCGATCAGGACCGAGCCGCTCGTGGCGTCGAAGAGCCGCGGCAGCAGGTTGATCAGCGTCGTCTTGCCGGAGCCCGTAGAGCCGATGATCGCGACTGTCTGCCCCCGCTCGATGCGCACGTTGAGGTCGCTGAGCACCGGATCCTCGGCACCCGGGTAGGCGAAGCCCACCTCGAACAATTCCACCGTGCCCTGCTCCCGCAGCTCGGTGATCGGATTCTCGGATGCCTTCACCGTCGACTCCGTGTTCAGCACCTCGCCGATGCGCTCGGCGCACACGGCGGCGCGCGGAACCATCACGAACATGAACGTCGCCATCATGACGCCCATCAGGATCTGCATGAGGTAGCTGAGGAACGCGGTCAGCGTGCCCACCTGGAGCGACCCGTCGTCGATGCGGAACGCGCCGAACCAGATCACTGCCACGCTGGAGAGGTTCAGCACGAGCATCACGGTCGGGAACATCAGCGCCATCAGGCGGCCGGCCCTCAGCGCCGTCTCGGTGACCTCGTCGTTCGCCGACTTGAACCGGTCGCGCTCGATGTTCTCGCGAACGAATGCGCGCACGACACGGATGCCTGACAGCTGTTCGCGCAGCACCCGGTTCACCTGGTCGATGCGCTTCTGCATCTTGCGGAACTGCGGCACCATGCGCGAGATGATCAGCACGACGCAGATCAGCAGGATGGGCACGCTGACCGCGATGAGCCAGGACATCCCGAAGTCCTGCTGGATCGCGAGCACGATGCCTCCGATGCAGAGAATGGGCGCCGACACGAGCAGGGTGCACGTCATGAGCACCAGCATCTGCACCTGCTGCACGTCGTTCGTGTTGCGGGTGATCAGCGACGGCGCGCCGAACTTCGTGACCTCGCGCTCGGAGAACTCGCCGACGTGGGAGAAGAGCGCGCCGCGCAGGTCGCGGCCGAGTCGCATCGACGCCTTCGCGCCGAAGTACACGGCCACGATGTTACAGATCACCTGCCCCAGCGTGACGACAAGCATGAACGCTCCGTTGGCCAGGATGTAGCCGGTGTCGCCCTTGATGACGCCCTTGTCGATGAGGTCGGCGTTCAGGGTGGGCAGGTACAGCGAGGCGAACGACTGCAGCAGCTGGAACACCACTACGGCGGCCAGCAGCGGCCAGTGCGGGCGCAGGTACCGCACGAGCAATCGCATCAACATGAAGGGCCCTTTCGTTAGGTCTGTGCAGTCCCGGCGCTGTCTGCGACGAGGGCGTGCGCCGCCCGCTCGCGCACGGCATCCTCGTCGCCGGCCGTCGTGCCGCCTGCGATGCCGTAGACGATGAGGCGGGTCAGCGTGTCGTCGTCGAACGAGGGCTCCACCGTGAACTCGGGAACGGACATCGCGAACGCGACGATGCGGATGAACGGTGCGACGTGCTCAGCCGGCACGTTCAGCCGGTCGAGCTCGGGCTCGATGAGTCGCGCCACGGTGGACGCGTACTCCCACTTCTGCTCGGGCTTGCGGTTCCGCAGGTGCGGCGGCTCTGATCCGGTGTACCCGATCGCCGACATGATGCTGATCACGCCGTGGAATCGTCGCCGCAACACGTGCAGGATGCGACCGACCTTCGCCTCCAGCGGCAGGCCGGGGTCGATCTCGGCGATGCTCGCCCGTACCGGCGCAGAGTCGAGGTAGACGTCGGCCGCTTCCCGCAGAAGCGTCTCCTTGTCGCCGAACACCCGGAAGATGGTCCCCTCGGCGACGCCGGCGGCCTCAGCGATCTGACGCGAGGTCAGCGCCGCGCCGTGCTCGATCATGGCGGGGATCACGGCGTCGATGATCGACGCTTTGCGTTCCTCTGGGGGCAGCGGGCTGGCGCGATTCGGTATCTTCGGCACGCGGAGATGCTAACTGAGTGTGCGCTCACTCCGCAACGCGACGACGATTCAGGATGCCGTCAGCACGGTGAACTCGCGGGAGTACGCGGGCGATCCGGCGCCCTCCCGCCAGGTGACGCGGATGCGTGGCGGCGGGGCTCCCCGGCCCGCCATGACGCGGAACTGCAGCACGTCGTCGCGGTCGACGTCACGCGGGATCACCTCGTCGGGTCGCACATACTTCGGCGGGACGGTGACGTCGGACAACAGGGCATCGCGCGCCTTCGCGAGGCCCGTGTTCCGCAGGGCCCAGGTCGAATTGCGTACGCGCTCGAGTTGCCATGACACCTGCACGACCCGCTCGGTGGATCCCCGCCTCCTGCGACGTCGTGGTCCTCCGCACGCTGCACGGTCGCGCGACCGGGTGCCTGCTCGCGCGACGACGCTGCTGCCGCCGGCACGCCGCCGGTCAGAGCGCTCGCCTGGATGCGGGCCGCCTCGGCCTCGGCGTGTTCCGCCTTGTCGGATGCCGCTTCGGCCTCACGACGGCTTGCGGCGGCAGCAGCCTGGGCCGCCGCCGCCGCCTGCGCGGCGCGGGCCGCTTGCTGCGCGGCGTTCGCCGCATCCTGCCTGCCCTGGACCACCCTCGTCTCGAGCTGCTCGAGTCCGGCCGCTGCGGCTTGCGCATTGGTCTCGGCGCGAGCGACACCGGATGCCGCGGCCGCCGCACGTTCCTCCGCCGTTCGTGCCCGCACAAGGGCGACCACCGCGAACGCGATCGCCACGAGCGCGACGACGAGAGAGATGACATCCAGGAGTACCACGGGGGAATTCTAGGTCTCTCCCTCCCCACGTACCCGAATCGAGGATGCATCCACCGCAGCCCCTCCCGGCACCGCGTGTGTCGGATGCCGTGCGTACCGTCGAGTCATGGACGCATACCTTCTTCGCATGCCGAGCCCGATCGGCAGGCTCGAGCTCCTCTCCGATGGATCCGCCGTCACCTCGCTGACCATCGAGCGCGACGGCGCTCTTCCCCGCGACCACATTCCCGAGCACTCCGACGACGTGCTCCAGGCGGCACGCGACCAACTCGACGAATACTTCGCCGGGAAGCGCCGCACGTTCGACGTTCCGCTTGCGCCGGACGGCACGCCGTTCCGGCGAGCCGTGTGGGACCGGCTGCGCGACGTCGGATGGGGCGAGCACATCACCTACGGCGAGCTCGGCATGGCGGTGGGCAAGGCCACGGCCGGCCGGGCCGTCGGCGGGGCAATAGGCTCGAACCCCATACCTCTCTTCATCGGATGCCATCGCGTACTGGGCGCGGACGGCCGCGTCACGGGCTACAGCGGCGGTCAAGGCATTCCGACGAAGCTCTGGCTCCTCGAGCACGAAGGGATAACCCTCGCCGCATGAGCGACACCGAAGAAGCCGTGAAGGGCAGCGCGCCGCCGAGGCTTGCTGGTATGACGGATGCCCCAGCACCCAAGAGGCGAGGCGACGTGCTCATCGGCGACGACGGCATAGCACGATGCGCGTGGGTGGGCGCCGATCTCGAATATCAGCGCTACCACGACGAGGAGTGGGGCACTCCGCTGCGCGACGACCGCGCCCTTTTCGAGAAGATCTGCCTGGAGGGATTTCAGGCCGGGCTCTCCTGGCGCACCATCCTGCTGCGCCGGCCGGCGTTCCGGGAGGCGTTCCACGGATTCGACGTACAGCAGGTCGCCGCGATGACGGGAGACGACGTCGAACGACTGCTGCAGAACGCTGCGATCATCCGTCATCGCGGCAAGATCGAGGCGACCATCGCCAACGCCCGCGCAACCGCCGCTCTGGAGCAGCCGCTGAGCGACCTCATCTGGTCGTTCGCACCCAACGATTCCCGAGCCGATGTGCCCGAGTCGATGAGCGACGTGCCCGCGGTCACACCGGAGTCGACAGCCCTGAGTCGTCGATTGCGCGCACTCGGGTTCCGGTTCGTCGGCCCGACCACGATGTACGCGTTCATGCAGTCGGCTGGTCTCGTGGACGACCATCTGAGGGGATGCTGGCGCGCCGCCGTCGCCGAGGGCTCAGGGAAGTAGTGGGCGCGCGCTGCGGCAAGCGGTTCGAGTGCCGGACGGTGGTGCGCGGCAGGTGATGCCCGGCACCTGCGTAGGCCGGGCCGGCGGAGATCCGGTGGTCCTTACGGTGTGCCTCGTGGTGACCGGTATCGCACTTGCCCGACCGCAGGCGATCAGAAACCCGATCATCGCACCGTGAACGACCACTCTGGCGCACGGAGGGGACGCGCGCCGACCTCATTCGCCGACCCGACGGTATTGCGTTCGCCCGCGTTTTGAAGAGGCTTCCGAGGCCGCTGCGAGCGCCCTGATTGTCACCCTGTCGTCCCAATGGGCGTCGCCGCGTGTGAACGTGCCGACCCCCGCTGGCACATAGTCGATCCTAACTCAGTCGGCCACCAGCAGGACCTCACGATTGGCTGCGGATTCCATCCGGAACCCGGACGAACGAGCCCACTCCATGAACCCGTGCACGGAGCGAACGCGCGGCCGCTCCAGCGCGAAGGCACGCACCAAGGTGCCCTTCGCGTGCTTGTTGAAGTGGTTCAACGCACGACGCGTGCCGTCCGGTCCTTCGGTGACGACCCGCACGAAGGCCGCATCGTCGCGATCATCCACCGGCCCGAGCGCCACATATCCCTCCGAGCGCAGGTCGATGATCGGGCCCGCGACCTGTGCCAGCGCCGCGGTGACGGCGGATGCCCACAGCGAGCGAAGACGGATGCCCGGCAGCCGCGACGTACCCGACATCCGGTAGTCCGGAATACGGTCGAGCGCTCCGACCGGGCCGAACACGGCCGAGTGGATAGCCGTGGTGCGGCCGAGGTGGCGGCGCGCCTCCTGCGGCAGGCTTGCGGCATCCAGTGCGTCGTAGAGCACCCCCGTGTAGCGGTCGATCGCCGGCATCACGGGCGCGTCGAAAAGGACGGCGTTCGTGTCGAGCTCGTCGACCAGCGTTCGCGGAATGCCGAGCGCCTTCGCCGCCTCTTCCCGATCGCCACTGGTTGCAACGCGCACGAGCGCTCGAGCAGTCTGATCGCGCTCGGCAAGCAGCTCGGGGAACCGCAGTTTCGCCAGCTCGAGCTGCGCGCGTCCTCGGCCGCCGGCGCGCTTGGACTCGGACGGCGGCAGCAGAATCAGCACGGAGCGCCGGACGCCGCTGTCGTAGCGCGTGCGCGCAACGTGCCAAGGTCACGGTGGTTCGCGACGGGGCCGGGTCTCTCGCTCACGGCGCGAGGAACCGGATGGCGGCCTCGACGTTCTGTCCGAGGGGGTTCGCGGTATCCAGCGTGATGCGCGGCAACTCCGCGCTCTCCCCCTTCCACGGCTGGTAGTCCTCCAGGCTCTGTTCGACGGCGCGCCACGACGGTTCCTCGAAGTGCGGCAGGTTGCGCACCCGCTTCTCCAGCCTCGTGCGGTGCAGTTCGGGATCGGAGCACTCCACCTCGATCACTCGCAGCGGCACATTGGCGCGCAGCCCGAGGTCGCGCCACTGCAGGCGTGCGGGCTCGACGGCGTTCACGGCATCCACGATGACGCTGTGTCCCGACATCAGCACCTGCTCTGCGAGGGTCTCCGCCACGAGGTAGGCGGCGAGCCCAGTCGGCTGGTCGGCGTCGATGCCGGCGTGCAGGATGGCGGACTCGATCGGGTCTACGGACACGATGGTCGCACTCAGCCGCGCGCTCACCACTTCGGCGATCGTCGACTTGCCTGCGCCGGGCAGGCCTGCCATCACCACCAGTGCCGGTACCCGGATTTCTCCGAACTGCCGTTCAACCGTCGCCGATGCCACTTCGGCCCCCTCCCTGCCTTGCGTGGAACGCGCTGGTGCGAATCGCTCGTCAGACCAGCTCGGCCTTGCCCGCGAGCACGGTCAGCTCGTTGTTCTCGAACGACACGAAGCCGTCCGCGGCACTGGCGACGAGCCGCTCCCCGCCGGGAAGTGTGATGCGTACCTCGCCCTCGGCGAGCGTTCCGAGCAGCGGCGTGTGGCCGGGGAGGATTCCCACCTCCCCGACCGTGGTTCGCGCCACGACCATCGACGCATCGCCCGACCAGATCTCCCGATCGGCCGAGACGACGCTGACCTTGATGGTCGCCATGGTCAGCCGTTCTCCTTCTGGATCTTCGCCCACTTCTCCTCGACGTCGGAGATCGGGCCGACGTTGAAGAACGCCTGCTCGGCGACGTGATCGAAGTCACCGCGGCAGATCGCGTCGAACGACTCGATGGTTTCCTTCAGCGGCACCGTGGAACCCTCGACGCCGGTGAACTTCTTCGCCATGTAGGTGTTCTGCGACAGGAACTGCTGGATGCGACGTGCGCGGGAGACGGTGACCTTGTCTTCCTCGCTGAGCTCATCGACACCGAGGATGGCGATGATCTCCTGCAGCTCCTTGTTCTTCTGCAGGATCTGCTTCACCGTCGTGGCGACGCGGTAGTGGTCCTCACCCAGGTAGCGCGGGTCGAGGATGCGGCTGGTGGAGGCCAGCGGGTCGACCGCCGGGTACAGACCCTGCGACGCGATCTCGCGGGAGAGCTCCGTGGTGGCGTCCAGGTGCGCGAAGGTCGTCGCCGGCGCCGGGTCGGTGTAGTCGTCGGCGGGCACGTAGATCGCCTGCAGCGAGGTGATGGAGTGGCCACGCGTGGAGGTGATTCGCTCCTGCAGCACACCCATCTCGTCGGCGAGGTTCGGCTGGTAACCCACGGCGGACGGCATGCGGCCGAGCAGCGTCGACACCTCGGACCCCGCCTGCGTGAAGCGGAAGATGTTGTCGATGAACAGCAGCACGTCCTGCCTCTGCACATCGCGGAAGTACTCCGCCATGGTCAGAGCGGAGAGCGCGACACGAAGACGCGTCCCCGGCGGCTCGTCCATCTGGCCGAAGACCAGCGCGGTCTTGTCGAAGACGCCGGCCTCCTCCATCTCGTGGATGAGGTCGTTGCCCTCACGGGTGCGCTCACCGACGCCGGCGAAGACGGAGACACCGCCGTGATCCTGGGCGACGCGCTGGATCATCTCCTGGATGAGCACGGTCTTGCCGACGCCGGCACCGCCGAACAGGCCGATCTTTCCACCCTGTACGTACGGCGTGAGGAGGTCGATGACCTTGATGCCGGTCTCGAACATCGTGGTCTTCGACTCGAGCTGGTCGAAGGCAGGGGACTTGCGGTGGATGGGCCAGCGCTCGGTGATCTCGATCTTCTCGCCGGGCTCGAGGTCGAGCACTTCTCCGGTCACGTTGAAGACGTGACCGAGTGTGACGTCTCCCACGGGGACCGAGATGGCGGCACCCGTGTCGCGCACCTCCTGGCCGCGCACGAGACCGTCGGTGGGCTTCAGCGCGATGGCGCGGATGAGGTCGTCGCCGAGGTGCTGGGCGACCTCGAGCGTGATCTCGTGCGCCTCCTCCTCGTCGCCGGTGAAGTTGATCGTCGTCTTGAGCGCGTTGTAAATCTCGGGAATCGAATCGTGCGGGAACTCGATGTCGACGACGGGACCCGTGACGCGCGCGATGCGGCCGACGCCCGGCGTCGTCTCCGCTACCGCGGCCTCGTTCTCGGCGATGGCTGTCGGTGTCATTTCTTTCTCTCTCTGTTTCGTCGTCAGACGTCTACTGGGAGGCCAGTGCTACTGGGAAGCCAGTGCGTCGGCGCCACCGACG
Source organism: Humibacter ginsengiterrae (assembly GCF_054780115.1). Classification (NCBI taxonomy): domain Bacteria; kingdom Bacillati; phylum Actinomycetota; class Actinomycetes; order Micrococcales; family Microbacteriaceae; genus Humibacter; species Humibacter ginsengiterrae. The sequence continues at coordinate 329,251 of NZ_BAAGWY010000002.1, read as the reverse complement.
ATCTCGGAGATCTGCTGCGTGATCTCCGACTGTCGTGCGTTGTTCGCCAGGCGTGTGTAGTTGGTGATGAGCTTGTCGGCATTGTCGCTCGCGGCCTTCATGGCCTTCTGGGTGGCCGCGTGCTTCGCCGCCGCCGACTCCAGCAGCGCGTTGTACAGGCGGCTGTGGATGTAAGCGGGAAGCAGCGCGTCGAGCACGGTGTCGGCATCCGGTTCGAATTCGTAGAGCGGGAGCATCGACTTGTCTTCGACCTCTTCGATGCCCTCAACGAGTTCGAGCGGTAGCAGGCGTACGACGCGGGGCGTCTGCACCAGCATGCTCACGAACCGGTTGTAGACGATGTGGATCTCGTCGACGCCGCCGTCGTCGGTGTCTTTCGTGAACGCCTCGACCAGCTCGCTGCCGATCTCCAGTGCGTTGTCGAAGGTCGGTGCGTCGGTGATCCCGACCCAGTCGCGCACGCTCTCCCGCTTTCGGAACGCGAAGAACCCGACCGCCTTGCGCCCGACCAGGTAGAACACGACCTCCTTGCCCTGCTCGGTGAGCAGGGACTCGAGCTCGAGCGCCTCACGGATAACCTGCGAGTTGAACGCACCGGCGAGGCCGCGGTCGGAGGAGAAGATCACGATCGCCGCGCGGCGCACGTTCTCCGCCTCGGTCGTGAGCAGGTGCTTCACGTTGGAGTGAGCGGCGACGGCCGCAACGGCGCGGGTGACCGCCCGCGTGTACGGGGCCGACTCCTGCACGCGAGCCTGCGCCTTGTAGATGCGGCTCGCCGAGATCAGCTCCATCGCGCGGGTGATCTTCTTCGTCGTCTGGGCAGAGCGGATGCGCTGCCGGTAGACCCGAAGTTGCGCTGCCATGGGACTCCTGTCTGGGTGTCAGCTCGTCGGATGCGTCGCTCAGCGACGACCGGTGACGATCTTCTCCTGGTCGATTTCCTCTTCTTCGATCGCCTCGTAGCGCTCGCTGCCCGGTTCGATCAGCGAGTGGCCGGCGCTCGTCTGGAACTCGAGCTTGAAGATGTCGATCTCACGCTCGAGCGTGGCGACGGTGTCGTCGTCGAGCACGTTCGTGTCACGGAGCGTGTCGAGAACGGTCGTCGTGCGACGCAGGAAGTCGAGGAACTCGGACTCGAAGCGAAGGATGTCTTCCACCGGCACCTCGTCGAGCTTGCCGTTGGTGCCCGCCCAGATGGAGACCACCTGCTCCTCGACCGGGAACGGCGAGTACTGCGGCTGCTTGAGCAGCTCGGTCAGGCGCGCACCGCGATCGAGCTGGCGGCGGGATGCCGCGTCGAGGTCGGAGGCGAACATCGAGAACGCCTCGAGTGCGCGGTACTGCGCGAGCTCGAGCTTCAGCGTTCCGGAGACCTTCTTGATCGACTTCACCTGGGCGTCACCACCGACGCGGGACACCGAGATGCCGACGTCGACCGCGGGACGCTGGTTGGCGTTGAAGAGGTCGGACTGCAGGAAGATCTGGCCGTCGGTGATGGAGATCACGTTGGTCGGAATGTAGGCGGAGACGTCGTTCGCCTTCGTCTCGATGATCGGCAGCCCGGTCATCGAGCCTGCCCCGAGTTCGTCAGAGAGCTTCGCGCAACGCTCCAGCAGACGCGAGTGCAGGTAGAAGACGTCTCCCGGGTACGCCTCGCGCCCCGGCGGGCGACGCAGCAGCAGCGACACGGCGCGGTAGGCCTCGGCCTGCTTCGACAGGTCGTCGAAGATGATCAGCACGTGCTTGCCTGCATACATCCAGTGCTGGCCGATGGCCGAACCGGTGTACGGGGCGAGGTACTTGAAGCCGGCAGGGTCGGACGCGGGGGCCGCGACGATGGTCGTGTACTCCATGGCACCGGCATCCTCGAGCGCGCCCTTCACGCCCGCGATCGTCGAGCCCTTCTGCCCGATGGCGACATAGATGCAGCGCACCTGCTTCTCCGGGTCGCCCGATTCCCAGTTGGCCTTCTGATTGATGATCGTGTCGATCGCGATCGCGGTCTTGCCGGTCTGGCGGTCGCCGATGATGAGCTGGCGCTGTCCGCGACCGATCGGGATCATGGCGTCGATGGCCTTGATTCCGGTCTGCAGCGGTTCGTGCACGCTCTTGCGCTGCATGACGCCGGGGGCCTGCAGTTCGAGTGCGCGACGACCCTCGGTCTGCACGGCGCCGAGTCCGTCGATCGGGTTGCCCAGCGGGTCGACGACGCGACCGAGGTATCCGTCGCCGACCGCGACGGAGAGAACCTCTCCGGTGCGTGTGACTTCCTGGCCCTCCTCGATGCCGGCGAACTCGCCGAGCACGACGACGCCGATCTCGTTCTCGTCGAGGTTGAGCGCGAGACCCAGCGTGCCGTCCCCGAAGCGGAGGAGCTCGTTGGCCATGGCGCCCGGGAGTCCTTCGACGTGCGCGATGCCGTCTGCAGCGTCGACCACGACGCCGACCTCGGTGATGGCTGTGGTGTCGGGCTGGTACCCCGACACGAAGTCTTTGAGAGCGGCGCGGATCTCGTCCGGGCTGATGCTGATGTCTGCCATTTCGTATTCCTTGATGTGTGCGTCGTGCCGGGTCAGCCGGCCAGTTTCAGTCGCAGATCGGCGAGACGGTTCGCTACGCTGCCGTCGATGACGTCGTCGCCGATCTGCACCCGGAGGCCGCCGATGAGCCGGGGGTCGATCGTGATCGCGAAACGCGGTGTGCGTCCGTACCGTTCTGTGAGCGAGGACCGCAGCCGGTCGAGCTGGCCAGCGGTGGGCGGAGCAGCGGCGGTGATGGAGACGACCATGGCACCGGCATCCTGTGCGACGATCTCCGCGATGTGCGCGATGACCTCGACGATGCGCCGCCCGCGCTGGGTCTGAACGGCGTAGCTCACGAGCACAATGGTGGCGTCGCTCGCCTTGCCCTTCAGGAGCCGTTCGACGATCTCGACCCTTCGTGCCGGATCGCCGAGCTTGCTTCCGAGCGCGAGCTCCAGCTCGTCATCGCTGTCGACGGCCCTCGCAAAAGCGAAGAGCTCGGACTCGATCGTGCCGTCGTCACCGGACGCACGCGCGACCGCGCGAATGCCGACCTCCTCGACCCCGTCGATCAGCTGCACCGGGCTGGACCAGCGCGACTGCGCCATTCCGCTCAAGATGCGCAAGGCAGTCGCGTCATAGGACCCGAAGATGCGGGTGACGAGCACACCCTTGTCAGCGGGCTCCACGGAGGGGTCCGCGAGCAGCGCCTTCAGCTGCGGCGTGCCGAAGATCGTGCGCGCGGCGGCGAGCAACTGCTCACCGGTGCGCAGCGTCACCTCGGATGCGTCGGCCAGTTCGGCCTTGGCACGATCGAGTGCTTCGCGGGTCGCGGATCCCACTTACTCGCCCGCCTTCGACAGCTGATCCTGCTCGAGGTCGGCGAGGAACCGGTCGACGAGCGCCTCGGACCGCTTGTCGTCGGAGAGCACCTCTCCGACGATGCGGGAGGCGAGGTCGACGGCGAGCGTTCCGACCTCGGCGCGTAGCGAGGCCAGCGCGCCGGCCCGCTCCGATTCGATCTGCGCCTGAGCATTCGCGGTGATGCGCGCGGCCTCGGCCGACGCGTTCTCCTTGAGCTCCGCCAGGATCGCCGCCCCCTCGACGCGGGCCTGCTCGCGGATGCGGCCGGCCTCGGCTCGGGCCTCGGCGAGCTGAGCGGTGTAGCGCTCGAGCACGGCGTTGGCGTCGGCCTGCATCTTCTCGGCACGCTGGATGCCGCCGTCGATCGCGTCACGTCGCTCGTCGAGCAGCTTGTTGATCGCCGGAAGGCCCTTCACGATGAAGAAGACCAGGATGATGACGAAGACGATCGTGCCCCACAGAAGGTCAGGGATCGTCGGGATGAGGAGGTTTCCCTCGGCGACGACGGCTGTGGAGAGCATTAGGACTCCTTCGAAAGTTGCTTTCTGGCCGGCTGAGCGTTACGGCTTCGGGAACGGAATGAATGCGACCGCGATCGCGATGAAGCAGAGGGCCTCCGTCAGCGCGACGCCGAGGAACATGAGGGCCTGCAGGCGGCCCTGCAGTTCGGGCTGACGGGCGACCGACTCGATGGTCTTGCCGATGACGTAGCCCACGCCGATACCGGAGCCGATGACGGCCAGACCGAAGGCGAGCGGAGCGAGTTGTCCGACGATGTTCACGTGATTGTTCCTTTCGAGGGGTGGATGATGCGGCGCTGCGAGCGGATCAGTGCTCTTCGGCCACCGCGAGCTGGATGTAGATGGCGGACAGGATCGTGAAGACGTACGCCTGCAGGATCGCGACGAACAGGTCGAGCAGCGTGAACGCGATGCCGAAGGCGAACGACCCAACGCCCAGCAGACCGAGCAGGTTGCCGTCGGTGAGCACGGTGAAGAAGAAGAACTGCGTGGCCGCGAAACACAGCACGACAAGCATGTGCCCGGCCATCATGTTCATGGTGAGTCGCAGTGTCAGCGTGACCGGCCGCACGATGAACGTGGACAGGAACTCCAGCGGTGTGAGCAGGAAGTAGAGCGGCCACGGCACACCGGGCAGGAAGAGCGAGTCCTTCCAGAAGCGCCACCCCTTCTCCTGCATGCCGGCAATGACGAACATGAACCACGCGATGATGGCCATCACCAGCGGAAGCCCGATGATCGACGTCGGCGCGACCTGGAACCCCGGTACCGACCCCATCAGGTTCATCCCGAGGATCAGGAAGAAGAACGTCATCAGGAGCGGCTCGTAACGCTTGCCGACGCGCTCGCCCAGGTTCTGGTAGATGACGCCGTTGCGCACGAAGCCGACCATGTACTCGAACGCGACCTGCGTGCGCGACGGACGAAGTTTCATGTTCCGCGTGCCGAGCCAGAAGACCAGCAGCACGAGAAGGCACACGAGGATGCGGATCAGCATCACCCGGTTCAGGGCGAACGGCGTTCCTGCGAACAGCACGTCCGGCGGGAAGAAGTCGTTGATCGAGGGACCCTCGAACCCGCCGGAGTTATCGCCTTTGACAGACAGCACTGTGGAAAGAAGCATGGGCGTTATCAGGGCATTCTCCGGCATCGGTGTTCAACGAGGAACGGGGTCGGGGTCTGAATCACTCTACCAAACGTAGAAGGCGTTTCTGCACGCTCGTCTCGGGTCGCGTCCGACCTTCTGCGACCAGTCGGTGACTGGCTAAGGACGAGCACCGGGATCGTCCTCGACGGTCGTGGCCGACTCGCCCGGGGCATCCGTCGAGGGCAGCTCGACGTCGACGTACGGCACCCTCGCACGCATGTAGGCGATGCAGTCCAGGATCAACGAACCGAGAACGGCGACGATGATCGTGAAGAACATCACACGTCCGTCGACCCACTTCTGCGAGCCGACGAGCAGCACGACGATGACGAACACGATGACCTTGAGCAGCCACGCGCCCATCACGGTGCCGAAGTAGACGGGCGACGTCAGGTCGCCACCCGCGAGCCGGTAGGCGACGAGCATCGTGACGGCGGTCAGTCCCAGATACACGGCCGCGACGACGGCGCCGAGCAGACCGCCGAGCAGACCGGGGACACCCGAGACGGCAAGGCCGATCAGGCCGGCGACGACGGCGACTGCGAGCGCGAAGATCGCGCCGTACTTCAGCGCGAGCATCAGCATCGGCCGGGCTCCCATCGGCCGCGGGCTCTGCCGTGCAGTGCCCGCAGGTCGGTGCGGTTCGGTCATGATGCGGATTCCTTCCGTGGTTCGTGCTCAGACGGTTCATGTTGCAGGTCGTGCGACGACTTGTGCCGGGATGTCTCGGACGCTGCGTCCAGCGGATCGAGACGGGCCGCGGCATCCGCTCCCCTGGCATCCGGCGGGGTCAGCTCCGCGGCGACCTCCGAGATCTTGCGCCGGCTGAGCGGGGCGAGCGTGAGAGCCGTGCAGACCACGAGTCCGACGCAGAGGAACACGATGGCCGGCCACAGCGGCTGGAAGTAGAACAGCAGGCAGCCTATCGAGACCACAGCCGTCCAAGCGTAGAAGATCAGCACAGCGTGCAGGTGAGTGTGTCCCATGTCGAGCAGGCGATGGTGCAGATGCTTGCGGTCAGCGCTGAACGGCGACTTGCCGGCTCGCACGCGGCGGAACACCGCGAGACCGAAGTCCAGCAACGGCACCACCAGCACTGCGAACGGCAGGATGATCGGGATGAAGGCGGGGAAAAGCGCCCGCGGTCCGCCCTGCTGGATGGATGCCGGGTCGAGCTGCCCCGTGACCGCGATGGCGGAGGACGCCATCAGCAGGCCGACGAGCAGCGCCCCGGTGTCGCCCATGAACATGCGGGCCGGATGCCAGTTCAGCGGGAGGAACCCGGCACACGCCCCGACCAGGATGATCGCGATCACCGAGGCCAGGCTGAAGTAGTTGGACGGGCTGGTCTTCACGGTGATCAGGTAGCTGTACAGGAAGAACGCGCCGTTGGCGATGAGGGCGACGCCGGCGACGAGGCCGTCGAGACCGTCGATGAAGTTGATCGCATTCATCACCAGCACGATGGCGATGACCGTCATGGCAACGCTCATCCACGGCGATCCGACGGTCACTCCCCCGCCCAGCGGGAGGGAATAGATCTGCACGCCGAGCCACGCCACGAGACCGGCTGCCACGAACTGCCCGGCGAGCTTGGTCATCCAGTCGAGGTCCCAGAGATCGTCCGCCACGCCGATCACGACGATCAGCAGCGCGGCGCCGAGGATGGCGAACACCGGGGTCGGGTCGGAGAAGACGACGCCGAGCAACGGTCCGCCGAAGCCCGGGAACGTCAGGGAGAAGAGGTAGGCGACCCCGAAGGCGATGACGATGCCGAGGAACATCGCGACGCCGCCGAGACGCGGGGTGGGCCGCGTGTGCACATCGCGGTCGCGGATGCGCGGGTACAGCTTGAATCTCAGCGCCACGCGCCACACCACGATCGACAGCACGAAAGTGACGACCGCGGTGATCAGCCCGATGACGACGAGAAGGGTCATGTGGGCTGCTGATCTCCGGTCTCGTCGGTCTCCAGCGCGTCGCCGACGACCTCGCGGATCTGCTCGTCGGAGATCACGCCGTGACGCAGGATGCGGATCTTTCCGCTGCCGGATGCCAGGGCCGTGGCATCCACGATGGTCGACGACGTCTCGGTGACCCCGGTCTCGGCGTAGTCGCCGCCCACCTGCCCACCGTCGAGATAGACCTGCACGCTGTCGCCGAGCATCTCCTCTGCCTCCTGCGCCGTGGTGGCGGCGGGCATACCTGTCTTGTTGGCGGAGGAGACGGCGAGCGGTCCGGTGGAGCGCAGGAGTGCGAGCGCAACCGGGTTGTTCGGCATGCGCAGCGCGACGGTGCCCTTGGTTTCGCCGAGATCCCAGGAGAGCGATGGCTGCGACGGAAGCACGATAGTGAGCCCGCCCGGCCAGAACGCCCCGGCCAGGTCGCGGGCCTCCTGCGGAACGGTCTCGGCCAGCGCGTCGAGCGTGGCGAGCGCCGGGATGAGCACGGGCGGCGGCGACTGGCGGCCTCGGCCCTTGGCGGCCAGCAGGCTCGCCACGGCGGCGGCACTGAAGGCATCCGCACCGATGCCGTAGACGGTGTCGGTGGGAAGGACGATGAGGTCGCCGTTCTCGACGGCAATGCGCGCTTGGCTGGTGCCCTCGGCGAGACCGGTGTCGTCGGAGCAGTCGAAGAAGGTGGTCATGACCGAATGATTCTAGGGTGCGCCTCTCCACGGCGGCTGCGCCGGCGCTGGCATCCACGACCTTGCCACGCTTCTGCTTACGTTGCATACTGTTTATGCTCTACACTTTGAGTACGCGGTACACAGAAGCGTGGCGAAGAAGGGACAGTGATATGACGACGAAAACGTTTGGGCGGCCGGCCATCGAGGTGGCCGGCCTGCGCAAGGCCTACGGAAAGCACACCGTGCTCGACGGCGTGGACTTCCACGTCGCGCGCGGCGAGATCTACTCGCTGCTCGGTCCGAACGGGGCGGGCAAGACGACCGCGGTGAACATCCTCTCCACGCTCATCAAGCCGGATGCGGGCACCGTGCGCGTCGCCGGCGTCGACGTGCTCCGCCGTCCCGCCGCGGCACGCAGCAGGTTCGCGCTGACCGGGCAGTACGCGTCGGTCGACGCGTTTCAGACCGGCAGGGAGAACCTGAAGATGATGGCGTCGCTGAACCATCTGGAGGGCGCGGCCGGGCGTCGCAGGGTCGAGGAACTCCTCGACGCGTTCGACCTCGGCGAGGCGGCGAATCGCAAGGTCGGCGGATACTCCGGTGGGATGCGACGACGCCTCGACCTTGCGATCAGCCTGGTGGCCGCGCCCGAGGTGCTGTTCCTCGACGAGCCGACGACCGGCCTCGATCCACGCAGCAGGTCGCAGCTCTGGTCGCTCGTCGCAGGCCTCGCCGCGAACGGCACGACCATCCTGCTCACTACGCAGTACCTGGAAGAAGCGGAGCGGCTTGCAGACCGTGTCGGAGTGATCGACGACGGACGCATCGTGGCCACCGGCACGCCGGACCAGCTCAAGTCCGAGGTGAGCGGCGACCACATCGTGTTCTCGTTCGGTACGCCGGGCGATGTCAACCGCGCGGCCGACCTGGGTCGCGAGCGGAACGACCTCGAGGTGGACGAGGACGCACTGACGGTGCGGATGCCGTCGGTCGACGCTGTCGCGGACATCCGCTCGTTCCTCGCCGAGACGGCGGCGCACGACATCCAGGTGACCGATATCGCCATCGTCGGGCCGACGCTCGATGACGTGTTCCTCACCCTGACGGGCACGAGCCCGGCGCAGCGCGACAGCTCGACCGTAACCACAACCGACACGAAGGAGAAGGCGGCATGACCACGCTCGACTGGGCTCCGGGGATCGCCCGGACGAAGAAGACGGGACTCGGCACGTCGCTGGCCGACATCGTCACGATGTCTGGCCGCGAGCTGCGGCGCAGCGTGCGAAGCGTGGACTCGCTCGTCACCGCGTTCGCCATTCCGGTGAGCATCATGCTCGTGTTCGTCGTGATCTTCGGCGGTGCCATCGAGTCCGACGGCGACTATGTGAACTACGTCGTGCCGGGGACTCTCGTGCTCTGCCTCGGGTTCGGCTCGGCAGCGACCGCTGTCGGCGTCGCCCAGGATGTCAGCAGCGGCACCGTCGACCGGTTCAAGACCCTTCCGGTGCTCGGCTCCGCCGTGCTGCACGGGCACGTGGTGGCCAGCGTTCTGCGCAACCTCGCGGCCTGCGTGCCCGTGATCGGTGTCGCGCTCCTGCTCGGCTACCGCCCCGAGGCGGAGTTCGGCGGGTGGCTGGCGGCGCTGCTGTTCGTCGTGCTGATGATCCTCGCGTTCACCTGGCTGAGCACGCTAGCCGGGCTGTTCCTCAGCGTCGATGCTGCGTCATCCATCAACTTCGTTTTCCTCTTCCTTCCCTACGTCTCCAGCGGCTTCGTGCCGGTGGACACGATGCCGGCATGGCTGCGCGGTTTCGCGGATCACCAGCCGTACACGCCGATCATCGAGACGCTGCGGGACCTGCTGTCGGGCAGAGCGCCGGGGAGCACGCTGTGGCTGGCTCTGGCGTGGCTGACCGCCATCCTCGTGGTCGGTGTCGCAGGCTCGGCCCTCGCCTTCGGACGCCGTGTGAAGGAGTAGCGTGAAGCACCATGTCCGACGAGCACGTCAGCACCGATCTGGCCCTGCCGCACGCGGTGGCTCTGTCGTGGGGAGTTGCTGAGCGACCCCAGCGCGGACCGAAGCGGGAGCTCAGCATCGAGCGCATCGTGGACGCCGCCATCGAGATCGCGGATGCCGAGGGCCTTGGCGCGGTCTCGATGGCGCGCGTCGCATCGGCGCTGGGTTTCACGACCATGTCGCTCTACCGGTACGTGACGAGCAAGGACGACCTCCTCCTCCTGATGCAGGACGCGGTCGCGGACATCGAGCTGCCCGAGCCTCCCGAGGACGACTGGCGCGCAGGCCTGCGGCAATGGACATACGCGAACCTCGAAGCGTTCACGCGGCACCCGTGGTACAGCCGCATTCCGGTGAGCGGCACGCCGATGACGCCCAACGTGATGCGCCTCATCGACACCGCGCTCCGGGCTCTCCGCTCGGCCCCCCTGGGGGACGAGGAGAAGATGGCGTGCGTGCTGCTCCTGGCGTCGTACGTGCGCGGTGTGGGCGACGTGCAGTCCGACATCGCCACCTCGGGCGCAACTCCTGAGGAGGTCAGCGGTGCGCCGTTCGCCGCAGCACTGGCACAACTCGTCACCCCGGACCGCTTCCCCGACCTGGCACCCCTCATCGCCGGCGGCGCGTACACGAACACCGAGTTCGACGATTTCGCCTTCGGGATCGAGCGGATGCTCGACGGCATCCAGCATTACATCGAACAAGGTGGTTCCGCTGAAACCGCGGCTGCGTCGCCGGATGACGGGCAGGATGCCGCCCTCTACGGCTCGGACAAGCGGGTCAAGGAGGCCGCGAAGGCACGCCGGGAGGCGGAGAAGGCGCTTCGCGATGCGCGGAAGCGCGAGCGTGACGCGCTGAAGTCCGCCCGTGAGCGTGCCCGGAAGGAACGACCCTCGCGATAGCATCCCGCCCCTCACCGTGCGGGTGTTTTTCCTGCTGTCGTGCCCCTTCCGAGCTCAGCGAAGGGCCGTGGTCACGCGGTCGCGCAGGGTCAGGTCGACGTGCGTCGCGGAGGCGTGCCAGCCGTCGGCATCCAGGATGCTCCGCACCTCCTCCCCCTGGAACTCGCCGTGCTCGATCGCGACGAGCCCACCGGGCCGTAGCAACGTGAGCGCGCGTCGGGAGATCACTCGCACCACATCGAGCCCGTCTTCCCCGCCGTAGAGCGCGGCGGGCGGGTCGAAGAGCCGCACCTCAGGGTCGCGAGGGATCGCGTCGTCGGGCACGTACGGCGGGTTCGACGCGACAACCGCGACGCGGCCTTCGAGCTCTGGGAAGGCATCCGCCAGATCGCCCTGCATCAACTCGAGGTTCGCGGCACCGCTCTCGTCCACGTTGCGGCGCGCCCATTCGTACGCCTCGGGCGAGCGCTCGACGGCGAAGATGCGGGCGTGCGGAACCTCGGTCGCCATGGCGAGCGCGACCGCACCGCTTCCCGTTCCGAGGTCGATGCCGATGGGCTCCGGCTCGGCGGAGGATCGCAGCGCGTCGACCGCCAGCTGCGCCAGCAACTCGGTCTCCGGCCGCGGCACGAAGACGCCAGGACCCACCAGCAACTCGAGCGAACGGAACGGTGCACGGCCCGTGATGTGCTGGAGCGGCTCGCGGGAGGCGCGGCGCCGTACCGCCTCGCGAAGGCGCGCCGCTTCGGATATCGGCACGCGGACATCCATCACCGCCTTCGCCTGCACGGAGCCCCTGCTCACGCCCAGCACGTGCCCGGCAAGCAGCTCGGCGTCGACGGTCGGGTCCTGGATGCCTGCAGCGGCGAGCGCCTCCGCCGCCTCGTTCAGCAGCGCACGCAGTGACGCGGCTTCGCCATCGCCCTGCGTCGGGTCTGGCAGCATGTCGAGTCCTTCCACTGTCGGTTCCGCGGACGTAACACACACGACGCGGCGCAGACGTCAAGAATAGGCTGCGACGAGGTGCGCGCGATGCCGCTTGGGTCATCGTCGCGAGGCTTCCGAACGAACCCCGAAAGGCGTGATCCATGACCGGCAAGATCTACACCGACATCACCCAGGTGGTCGGCGGCACACCGCTCGTGCGGCTGAACCGCGTCACGGACGGCGCGGATGCCACGGTGCTCGCGAAGCTCGAGTTCTACAACCCGGCGGCGAGCGTGAAGGACCGCATCGGCGTGGCCATCATCGACGCCGCCGAACAGGCGGGAGTGCTGAAGCCCGGCGGCACGATCGTGGAGGGCACGAGCGGGAACACCGGCATCGCACTCGCCTTCGCCGCAGCGGCCAGAGGCTACAAGCTGATCATCACGATGCCGGAGACCGCCAGCAAGGAGCGCCGCGTGCTGCTGCGCGCGTTCGGTGCAGAGGTACTGCTCACTCCCGGCGCCGAGGGGATGCGCGGCGCCGTGGAGAAGGCGCAGGAGATCGTCGCGAACACCGACAACGCCATCTGGGCGCGGCAGTTCGCGAACGAGGCGAATCCCGAGATCCACCGCGCGACCACGGGGCCGGAGATCTGGGCGGACACCGACGGCGCCGTCGACGTGCTGGTGGCCGGCATCGGAACGGGCGGCACCATCACCGGAGCAGGGAGGTACCTGCGCGACCAGAAGCCGGACATCCGCATCGTCGCGGTCGAGCCCGAGGAGTCGCCGATCCTGAACGGCGGTGCGCCCGGGCCGCACAAGATCCAGGGGCTCGGTGCGAACTTCGTGCCCGAGGTGCTCGACACGTCGATCTACGACGAGGTGGTCGACGTGAACGCCGATGCCGCGATCGCGATGGCGCGGCGACTCGCCGCCGAAGAGGGGCTCCTTGGGGGCATCTCCTCGGGAGCCGCGGTGCACGCGGCCGTGCAGGTGGCGAAGCGCGAGGAGAATTCGGGCAAGACGATCGTGGTCGTGGTGCCGGACTTCGGTGAGCGCTACGTGTCGACCGTGCTCTACCAGGACCTGCAGGACTGAGTTCGTCTCGATGAGCGTGCTGTCGCGGATGCGCGAAGACGTCGCGGCCGCGAGGCGACACGATCCGGCGGCGCGAAGCGCTGCCGAGATCGTGCTGTCGTACTCCGGTCTGCACGCGATCTGGCTGCACCGCGTCGCTCACCGCTGGTGGCGCTCCCCCGGTCTGAAGCTGCCTGCGCGCCTGCTGTCGCAGTTCGCGCGGTTCCTGACCGGGATCGAGATCCATCCGGGAGCTCGTATCGGGCGCCGGTTCTTCATCGATCATGGGATGGGTGTGGTGATCGGCGAGACCGCGATCGTCGGTGACGATGTGATGCTGTATCACGGCGTGACGCTGGGCGGGAAGTCGCGGGGACGCGGCAAGCGGCATCCCACCCTGCACGACGGCGTGGTGGTCGGGGCGGGCGCGCAGGTGCTCGGAGACATCGTCATCGGTGCACGATCGGTGGTGGGGGCGAACGCTGTCGTCGTGAAGACGGCCCCGCCGGACTCGGTGCTGGTGGGCATCCCGGCGCGTGCGAGACCGCAGGATGCTCCGCATCACCTCTCGCAGACCCACTCCGATGAGGCCTGGCTCGATCCGGGCATCTACATCTGATTCGGCCGCGTCTCTGCCGTTCGGGTCACACTTTCTGTTGCCTCACGGGCGATCACGCCCGTCGCCACAGGCGCCATCGGCGCACTCGATCCGTCGTCTGGGGCACGTCCTGCGCCGCGGTCTCGACGGCTCGCCTGCTCGCACGGCGTTCTCGCCAGGCTGCCAGTTCCCGTTCGACATCCCGAGTGGGCGTGACGACCGGAGGCCCACCCAGGAGTTGCCTGCGAGCCTCGATCACACGTCGGTTGAAGTCCTCCAGAGCCTCGCGCACGTCGGCTTCACGGCTGAGCCTGTCGAGGCGGCCTTCGAGCTCGGTGTTCTCGACGCGCAGCGTCAGCGCCGCCGGACCGAGCCCATGCAGCTTCTCGGTCTCGATCTTGCGGCGGATCCACCAGTTTTCATCGTGGGTGCCGCCCAGACCGGGCAGCGGCTTGCCGAATCCCGGCAGGTTGTCGAAGTCGCCACGGCGGATGGCCTGCTGCAGCTCCGTCTCGACGATGGCGGTCTGCAGATCCGAATATCTGCCGACGCCCTCGCTCGGCTGACCATTCCCGTCAGAGTCGATGCTTCCGGAGGGATCGGACTCGCTGGCAGCGAGGCGGCGCCGGTATTCGTACCGGGCTGCGGCAATCCTCGGATCCTCGGCCATCGTGGCACCTCCCCCACGAGCAATCGGCAACGGGCCGGGCTCCGGCGCAATGGCGATTGGACCTGTCCCGCTCGCTTCACCGGGCCGGAGCCATAACTCAACCGTATCGAAGCGGTCGCGCGTTCAGTCCAGCGCTCGCACCTCGTCGACGGCGACCCGTATGAGTTGTTCGAGTTCGGCGGCGGACGTTCCGTCCCAGTCAGCGAGCGCGTGTCGGAAGGCGACCATCCCGACCCGGGCCGCCAGGGCCGCGGACCGCGCCGCGAAGCCGCGCACCGTCAGAGCCGCCGCGATCGATTCGATGAGCACGGCCGTCTTCGCGTGTGCACGCTCTTGCAACGCAGGCGTGACCTCGATGATCGCCTGACGTGAAACCGCGACGCATCTGCCTGCCACGAAGAGCGGCACGCTTGCCGTGAACGCACGAGTCAGTACATTCAGTGGAGAGTCACCCGGCGGCGCAGCCTCGATAGCACTGACAAGGGTGCCGCGCAGTTCGTCTTCACCGTCGAAGAGCACCTCGCGCTTGTCGGCGAAATGGCGGAAGTACGTGCGCTCCGTGACTCCCGCACGAGCCGCGATCTCTGCCGTGGTCGTCGAATCGAAGCCGTGTTCCCGGTAGAGCTCGAGCGCGGCCTCGCGCAATCGTCTGCGCGCGTCGGCGCCACTTCGAGGCATGGGTCGATCATAGCGCCGATATGTCAGTCACTGTCGGAACGTGATAGTGTCAGTGACTGTCACTACAGCTCGTGACGTACCCCTTCGAGTCAGGATTCAGCCATGCCCGCTATCACTTCCCGCGTTCTCCGCTTCCATGAGTACGGCGAGCCGTTGGATGTGCTCCGTCAAGAAGTCGCCGAAGTTGCGGATCCGCCTGCCGACCGGATTCGGGTGCAGGTCGCGGCGACGGGACTCAATCCGGCTGATTGGCAGATCTGCCGAGGGTTCATGGCCGACTCGCTGCCGCGCGGCGTCGGCTGCGACGTCGCAGGTCGCGTGGATGCCGTCGGTGAGAACGTGACGGATGTCGCGATAGGCGACCTGGTAGTCGGGTCTGCGGATTTCGCCACCCAGCCGAGCGCCGGAGCCGCCGACGTGGCGATCCTGCGCTCCTGGACGCCGATTCCCGACGGCCTCGACCCCATTCACGCGGCAACGCTGCCCATGGTCGTCCAGACCGCCGTTTGGACCATCGATGCGATGGGCGTCGACTCCGACACCACTCTGCTCGTCCACGGCGCCGGCTCGATGGTCGGCTATGCGTCGGTGCAGGTCGCCCGCGGTCGCGGCGCGAACGTGATCGCGGCCGCAGGGTCCACCTTCGAGTCCGACCTCACCGGTTTCGGCGCACACGTCACGAGGTACGGCGAGGGAATGGTCGAGCGGGTGCATGAGCTGGCGGCCGGCCCTGTGGACCTGGTGCTGGATGCAGCTCCGCCGGTAGCCGGCATCATCCCGACTCTGATCGAAACCGTGCGCGACCCCGGCGACGTCGTGACGGTCAGCAACCACGATGACGCGAGGCGGCTCGGTGCGCGAGTGAACCTGGACATGCTGCGCGCCAATGGCTGGCCGTCATACGACCCGACTGCCGAGTACGCGGCGAAGGCAGCCAAGGGCGAGTTCCGTCTGCCCATCGGACACGTGTTCCCGCTCGACGACTGGCGCTCGGCTGTCGAGCTCAGCCTCTCGCGCGCGCCTCACGGAAAGATCGTGCTCATTCCGTGAACCCTGTCGCCCTCGCCGAAGCGCTTGGAGCGCCACTCGTCACTGTGGATCTCAAGCTCGCCAGCGCAGGGAAGCGCTGGCGCGAAGTGATCGTCCCCGAATAGAGCGACAGCCGCTCACTCCTCGCCGAGCGCCGCCAGCTGTGCTTCCTCGTCGGCCTGGACGGCCGACTCGATGACAGGGTCGAGCGCACCGTTCATCACCTGGTCGAGGTTGTATGCCTTGTACCCGGTGCGGTGGTCGGCGATGCGGTTCTCCGGGAAGTTGTAGGTGCGGATGCGCTCGGAGCGGTCCATGCCGCGGATCTGCGACCTGCGGGCATCCGATGCGGCCGCCTCCAGTTCCTCCTGCTGCTTGGCGAGCAGCCGAGCTCGAAGCACGCGCATGCCGGCCTCGCGGTTCTGGATCTGCGACTTCTCGTTCTGCATCGACACCACGATGCCGGTCGGGAGGTGCGTGATGCGCACCGCGGAGTCCGTCGTGTTCACGGACTGGCCGCCCGGCCCGGAGGAGCGGAACACGTCGATGCGGAGATCGTTCGGGTTGATCTCGATCTCTTCCGGCTCATCGACCTCGGGGAACACGAGCACGCCTGCGGTGGATGTCTGGATGCGCCCCTGCGACTCGGTCACCGGCACGCGCTGCACGCGGTGAACGCCCCCCTCGTACTTCAGGTGAGCCCACGGCCCCTGTGCCGGGTCGGAAGAGCCGCCCTTGATCGCCACCTGCACGTTCGTGTAGCCGCCGAGATCGGTGTCGTCGTGCTCCAGGATCTCGGTCTTGAAGCCCTTCGACTCCGCGTAGTGCAGGTACATGCGCAGCAGGTCGGCGGCGAACAGAGCGGACTCCGCTCCCCCGGCTCCGGCCTTGATCTCCATGATCACGTCGCGGCCGTCGTCGGGGTCACGCGGGATCAGCAGCCGGCGCAGCTTCTCCTGAGCAGCGTTCAGCGACTCCTCAAGCGCCGGCACCTCCTCGGCGAACGCCGCATCTTCCTTGGCCAGCTCGCGCGCGGCATCCAGATCATCGCCCAGTCGCTTCCAGTGCTCGTGCGCCGCCTTGATCTGGCTGAGCTCCGCATACCGGCGGTTCAGCTTCTTGGCGCGCGCGGCATCCGCGTGCACGGCAGGGTCGGCGAGCTGCTCCTGCAGGGCCTCGTGCTCGTCAAGCAGGGACTGGATCGAATCGAACACCGGTGTCAGCGGTGGTCGTTCTCGTGCGCGTGCGAGTGAGCGACCGCGTGGCCACCGGTGGGCGCCGGGATCGACTTCTGCATCTGCACGAGGAACTCCACGTTGGAGCTGGTCTCCTTGAGCTTGCCGAGCACCACCTCGAGCGCCTGCTGCGGGTCGAGACCGGCGAGCGCACGACGCAGCTTCCAGGTGATCTTCACCTCGTCGGAGCTCATCAGCATCTCTTCGCGGCGGGTGCCGGATGCGTTCACGTCGACGGCCGGGAAGATGCGCTTGTCCGCCAGCTGGCGCGACAGACGCAGCTCGGAGTTGCCGGTTCCCTTGAACTCCTCGAAGATCACCTCGTCCATCTTCGATCCGGTCTCGATCAGCGCCGTGGCCAGTATGGTCAGCGATCCGCCGTGCTCGATGTTGCGCGCGGCTCCGAAGAAGCGCTTCGGCGGGTACAGGGCCGAGGCATCCACTCCGCCGGAGAGGATGCGACCGGATGCCGGCGCCGCCAGGTTGTAGGCGCGGCTCAGACGCGTGATCGAGTCGAGCAGCACGACCACGTCGTGACCAAGCTCGACAAGGCGCTTCGCACGCTCGATGGCCAGCTCCGCGACGGTGGTGTGGTCTTCCGCTGGACGGTCGAACGTGGACGCGATGACCTCGCCCTTGACCGTGCGCTGCATGTCGGTGACCTCTTCTGGCCGCTCGTCCACGAGCACGACCATGAGGTGCACCTCGGGGTTGTTCGTGGTGATCGCGTTGGCGATCTGCTGCATCACGATCGTCTTGCCGGCCTTCGGCGGCGCCACGATCAGCCCGCGCTGGCCCTTTCCGATCGGGGCGACGAGGTCGATGATGCGCTGGGTGAGCTTGGCAGGCTCGGTCTCGAGCCGCAGCCGCTCCTGCGGGTACAGCGGAGTGAGCTTGTTGAACTCGACACGGGCGGCCGTCTCCTCGGCCGTCTGCCCGTTGACGGAGTCCACCTTCACCAGCGCGTTGTACTTCTGGCGTCCGGTGTTCTCGCCCTCACGCGGCTGACGGATGGCTCCCACCACCGCGTCGCCCTTGCGCAGGTTGTA
The DNA here is from genome assembly GCF_054780115.1 of Humibacter ginsengiterrae. Lineage (NCBI taxonomy): Bacteria > Bacillati > Actinomycetota > Actinomycetes > Micrococcales > Microbacteriaceae > Humibacter > Humibacter ginsengiterrae. The sequence continues at coordinate 311,384 of NZ_BAAGWY010000002.1, read as the reverse complement.
CTTCTTCACCTGGCCGAGCGAGACATAAACGTCGCTCGGGCCCGGCAGGTAGCCGCTGGTCCGCACGAACGCGTAGTTGTCGAGCACGTCCAGGATTCCCGCGACGGGAATGAGCACGTCGTCTTCGAGGATCTCGGGCTCGACGTCATCGGATGCCCCGCCGCGGCGCTTGCGGTCGCGGTACCGGCTGCGTCCGCCGCGCTCGTCGTCCTGCGCCTGGCCGCCCTGCTTCTGCTGGTTCTGCTGGCCGCCCTGCTTCTGCTGCTTCGGCTGGTTCTGGTTCTGACCCTGCTCGCCGTCGTTCTGCTGGCCGCCCTGGTTGTTCTGCTGCTCGCGCTGGCCGTTCTGGTCGCCATCGCCACGCCGGTTCTTGTTGCGGCCGCGGTTGCGCCGGCCCTGACGCGTCTGCTCACGCTGACCGTCGTCGGATGCCTGACCTTCGCCTGCGCCCTGCTCATCCTTGCCGGAGTCAGCGCCTTCGTTCGGCTGCTGGGCCTGCTCGGATGCGCCGCCTGCAGCGGAGGTCGCCTCACGCTCGTCGCGCTGCGGGGCGTCCTGCGGCCGGTCGTTCGCCTGAGTCTCGAATCGCTCGGCTTCCGCCTGCTGCGAACCAGCCTCGGCGCCGAAGCCCGGCACGCCCGCTTCGCCCGCGTTCACGTGCGCGGCTGCGGACATGGTGCGACCGCCGTCAACGCTCGTCACCCGGCGCGAACCGCGGCGGGTGCGCGTGGGAGGGGTCTGAAGGTCGAGCGCCGCCTGCAGCGCCGCCTCGGCCTCGGCTGCGCTGAGCTCGCTCTGCGGCTCGACGGAGACGTCTGCGTCTCCGCTCACCGCCTGAGACTCAGGGCTCGTCGCCTGAGGCTCAGGACTCGCCGCCTGCCGCTCCGGCTCTACGACGACGTCGAGCGTCGGGGCGGACTCGTCCGCTCCGCCGGCCGAGCGTGCAGCCTCGATCGCGGCGACGAGCTCGCCCTTGCGCAGCTTGGCCGCGCCGGCGATACCGAGGCTCGTGGCCAGCGTCTGCAGCTGCGGAACGCGCAGGGCAGACAGGTCCGTGGTGGAGTCCACGCCATCGGCGTGGAGATTGACATCAGTCACTGAAGAGGATTCCTTTCCTCCGGCGGGCATAGATACGCCTCGCCCGGGGTGCGTGTCGTGTGATGGCCGTTACGAAACGTGTTTCGATCGCGTGCGTCGGGGATCGCCACGCGGTTTCGGGCAGGCAACGACAGCAATGAGTTACAAGAATTTCACCCGATGAACCAGATTCGCTTGATCTCGCGCCGTCTGGCTGGTGGGCCCAGTCTACCATCACCGGCATGCCCTCTCGGCCATCCACCCCCGGCACGGCGACACCCGATCGGGTAACCGCTCAGAGTGTCGCCTCCGCCCGGTGCACCGTCGCACCGAGGAAGTCGACGGCGAGCATGAGCGGCTGCCACCGGGTCTCTGCGCGGTCGGCGACGAGCTGCGCGGCAGCCAGGCGCTGGGCAGGATCGCTGCACAGCACCAAGATGGAAGGACCGGCCCCCGACACCACGGCGGGGAAGCCCGCGGCCCGGAGCTCGGCAATGAGGCGATTCGTCTCCGGCATCGCCGTCGCCCGGTAGTTCTGATGCAGCTTGTCTTCAGTGGCCGCCAGCAGCAGCTCCGGACTCTGCACGAGCGCGGCGACGAGCAGCGCCGAGCGCGACACGTTGAACACGGCGTCCTCGTGCGGCACCGACTCCGGCTGCAGGCTGCGGGCGAGCGCCGTCGACATCACATGCTCGGGCACGAAAACCAGCGGCGAGACGCCGCGATGCACGATCAGCTTCTTGTGCGAGGGGCCGCCCTGAGACATCCAAGCGATCGTCAGCCCGCCGAAGAGCGCAGGCGCCACGTTGTCGGGATGGCCCTCCAGGTCGGTCGCGAGCGCGAGCAGCCGGTCGGGACCGAGCTCGGCGATCCCCTCGAGAAGGCCCTTAGCCGCGACGATGCCCGCCACGATCGCAGCGCCAGACGAACCGAGACCGCGGCCATGCGGAATCGCGTTGTGAGCGACGAGCTCGAGCCCGGGCATCGGGATGCCTGCAGCTGCGAACGCGTGCGCGATCGAGCGCACGACGAGGTTCGACTCGTCTGTCGGAACGTCGCTCTCGCCCACGCCGTGCACTGTCACGTGCGCTCCCGGCTCCGCCCGCGCCGTCACCGTGAGCTCGTCGTAGAGCGCGAGCGCCAGACCGAGCGTGTCGAAACCGGGGCCCAGGTTGGCCGACGTGGCCGGAACCTTCACGCGCACGCTGCGGCCGATCGGGACCGGAGAGGTGCGGGCATCCGTCACGCCCGATTCCGGCGACTCGGATTCTGCAGGCACAGATGCCCCGCTCACGCGTCGCCCGACGGGCTCAGCCCGAGCACGTCGGCGATCTGCGCGGTGTCCACGGGCACGACCGTCGGCTGCACCTCGCCGCCACCTGCGGTGCGCAGCGCCCACTGCGGGTCCTTGAGCCCATGGCCTGTGACGGTGATCACGACGCGGGCGCCAGCCGGGATCGCGCCCGCCTCGGAGCGCTCCAGAAGCCCGGCGACGCCGATCGCGCTCGCAGGCTCGACGAAGATCCCCACCTCGGCGGAGAGGATGCGATGGGCCGCGAGGATCTGCTCGTCCTCGATCGAACCGAAGTAGCCGTTCGTGGTGTCGCGCGCCTTGAGCGCCAGCTCCCACGACGCCGGGTTGCCGATGCGGATGGCGCTGGCGATGGTCTCCGGTTCCTTCACCGGGTGCCCGAGCACGATCGGGGCGCTCCCCGCGGCCTGGAACCCGAACATGCGCGGCAGCTTCGTGGAAACGCCTCGCTCGACCTCCTCGGTGTATCCGCGCGTGTAGGCCGTGTAGTTGCCGGCATTGCCGACCGGGATGAAGTGGAAGTCGGGAGCATCCTCGAGCACCTCGACCACCTCGAACGCCGCGGTCTTCTGACCCTCGATGCGGTCGTTGTTCACCGAGTTCACGAGGTGCACCGGGTAGTTCGCGGCGAGGTCGCGGGCGATGTCGAGGCAGTCGTCGAATGTGCCTTGCACCTGCAGCAGCCGAGCGTTATGCGCGATCGCCTGGCTCAGTTTGCCCATCGCGATCTTACCCTCGGGCACGAGCACGACGGACTGGATGCCCGCATGGGTCGCGTAGGCGGCCGCCGACGCCGACGTGTTCCCCGTCGATGCGCAGATCACGGCCTTCGCGCCCTGCTCGACGGCCTTCGAGACGGCCATCGTCATGCCGCGGTCTTTGAAGGACCCTGTCGGGTTCATGCCCTCGAACTTGACGTGCACGTCGGCCCCGGTGCGAGCCGAGAGCGCGGGCGCCGGGATGAGCGGGGTGCCGCCCTCACCGAGCGTGACGATCGGCGTCGCCTCCGTCACGTCGAGACGGTCGGCGTATTCGCGCAGAACGCCCTGCCATTGGTGCGCCACGTCAGGCTCCTTCAACTCGTAGAACAGAGGTCACGGCCACGACCTCATCGCTGTCGCGGAGGGTGGCGACGGTCGCCGCGAGGGCGGATTCGAACGCGACATGCGTTCCGATCACCAGCGTAGCCGTGCCGGGTGGGGCATCCTGCCCGGTGGCCGGCGCCGAAGCAGCGGCGGAAGCAGCCGCCGCGGCGGGCGCAGAGGCCACGGTCTGGGTCACGGTCTCGACCGAGACGTCGTGCGTGGCGAATACGGCGGCGATGCGGGAGAGCACGCCGGGAGCATCCGTCACGAGCAGCGTGATCTGGTACCGCGTGCGCACCGCGCCGACATCGAGCACGGGCAGATCGGCGTGCGTCGACTCCGCCACTCCTGGACCTCCCACCACGTGTCGTCGTGCGGCCGAGACGACATCGCCGAGCACGGCGGATGCGGTCTGCAAGCCGCCAGCGCCCGCCCCGTAGAACATGAGGTCACCTGCGGCTGCCGCCTGCACGAACACCGCGTTGTGCACGCCGCGCACCGCGGCCAGCGGATGCTCCCTGGGCACCAACGCGGGATATACCCGCGCAGAGACGCCCTCGCGGCCGTCGTCGCCGGTGACCCGCTCGCAAATGGCCAGCAGCTTGATCACGTACCCGCCGGCGCGAGCAGCATCAACCTGCTGCTTGGTGATGCCGGCGATGCCCTCACGGTGCACGGATGCCAACGGCACGGTGGTGTGGAATGCCAGCCCGGCCAGGATGGCCGCTTTCGCCGCAGCGTCGTAGCCCTCCACGTCGGCGGAGGGATCGCTGCGCTCGGCATACCCGAGTTCCGTTGCCGTCTCGAGCGCGGATTCCAGAGTGTCGCCGGCGGTGTCCATGCGGTCGAGGATGAAGTTGGTCGTGCCGTTCACGATGCCCAGGATGCGCTCCACCCTGTCGCCCGCGAGACTGTCGCGCAGCGGCCGGATGATCGGGATCGCTCCGCCCACCGCGGCCTCGTAGTAGAGCTGCGCACCGACCTGCTCTGCCGCCGCGAAGAGCTCGGCGCCGTGCTCGGCCAGCAGCGCCTTGTTGCCGGTGACGACATCCGCTCCCGAGGTGAGCGCGAGCAGCACGTACTCCCGCGCCGGGTCGATGCCGCCCATCAGCTCCACCACGATGTCGGCGCTCAGGATGAGCGAGCGCGCGTCAGTCGTGTAGAGCTCGCGCGGCAGGTCGGCGCGTCGCGGGGCATCCACTTCACGAACAGCGATGCCGACGAGTTCGAGTCCGGCGCCGACGCGCGCGGCGAGCTCGTCGCCGTGATCCAGCAGCAGCTTGGCGACCTGGGAGCCCACGGACCCGGCGCCGAGCAGCGCCACCTTGAGGGTGCGGTACTCGATCACTCTGCGTTCTCCTCAGCGTGTCCACGCTCCTGGCGGTCGAGACGACCGCCGGCGCTGGCGTCGCGGCCGAGGCCCGAAACGGCCTCGGCTCCCAGCTGCAGTGCGCGAGCGCGCCCAAGCGGGCCCGGCGCATCCGTGCCGTCGACGTGGGTTCCGGGCAGCACAGCCGAGTGGCGTGCGCCCAGGTCGCGAGCCAGGAGGTCGTCGACGGTCTCGCCGCGAACGAGCATGCGTGATGCGCCGTCACGCACCGCGACGACCGCCGGCCGCGGAAGGTAGTTGTAATTGCTCGACAGCGACCAGCAGTACGCGCCGGTCGCCGCGACGCCGATGAGGTCGCCCGGAGCGACATCTCCCGGCAGGTAGTCGTCGTTCACGACGATGTCTCCGGACTCGCAATGCTTGCCCGCGACCCGCACGAGCACCGGATCCGCGGAAGACGCCCGCCCCAAGATGCGCGTCGAGTAGTCGGCACCGTAGAGCGCCGTGCGGGCGTTGTCGCTCATGCCGCCGTCCACGCTGACGTAGAGCCGCCCGGCCGGTGTGCCATCGGCTTCGAGTGCGACGGGCTTTGTCGTGCCCACCGTGTAGAGCGTGATGCCGGCAGGCCCCACGATGTATCTGCCGGGTTCGAACGCGACGGTCGGCAGCGGGATCTGCGCCGCCTCGCACTCCGCGGCCAGCACGCTGGCGACGCGCTGGGCGAGATCCTCGATGCGATCGGGGTCATCGGCGGCGTTGTAGGCGATGCCGAATCCGCCACCGAGGTTGAGCTCGGGCACCTGGCCGCCTGCGAGCAGCCGAGCGTGCACGGCGATGAGGCGCGCGGCCGACTCCGCGAAGCCGTCGGCGCCGAAGATCTGCGACCCGATGTGGCAATGCAGCCCGACGAACTCGAGGCTGGGATGCGAGCGGATGTCTGCCACGAGCCGCTCGGCATCCTCCAGCGCCACCCCGAACTTCTGGTCTTCATGGGCTGTGGCGAGAAAGTCGTGCGTGTGCGCGTGCACGCCGGTGCGCACGCGCAGCCGCACCCGCTGCGAGCGGCCTCGCGCCGATGCCGCGGCCGCGACCCGCGGGATCTCCTGCTCCGAGTCGATCACGATGGTGCCCACTCCGGCGCCGACCGCCCGATCGAGTTCCTCGTCGGACTTATTGTTGCCGTGGAAGCCGAGCCTGGAGGCATCCACCCCGGCGGCCAGCGCCACCGCGAGCTCGCCGCCGCTGGCGACGTCGATGCGCAGGCCGGCCTCCGTCATCCAGCGGGCGATGTCGGTGCTGAGGAAGGCCTTCCCCGCGTAGTACACCTCGGCAGCCGTGCCGACCCACTCGAAGGCGTCAGTGAACGCGCGCCGCACTCGCTCGGCACGGGAACGCACATATTCCTCGTCGAGCACATACAGCGGAGTGCCGTAATCCGCCGCCAGCTCGTCGACGCGAACGCCGCCGATGACGGCGACCCCGTCGGTGTCTCTGTTCAGACTCGCCGGCCACACCTCAGTCGCGAACGCGTTCGCGTCGCCGGGGAGCTGCAGCCAGGCGGGGGCCAGCGGGTTGTCGGGCACGGTGGAGTCACCTCGAACTGGTCGGCGTGCTGGCGAGCGGACCCGGATTGGCCCCTGAAGCCGAAGAGGATTCCGCGCGATCGCGCGGGATAAGGAGTCTACCGGGGGCGGTATACCGACCGCGAAAACGGCGGCGTCACATTACGGGTTACCCGCAAGAGCCGCGCTTCTGCAGGGCGTCGCCACCGAGCACGAGGTCATCCGCCGACACTGTGACGGCAGCCGAGCGCTTCTCGATGGCGAGCCCCGTCGCATCCACGCCCTTCGGCAGGAATTGCGCGATGCAGATCGGGATGTTCGAGGGCACCAGGTCTTTCGCGAACCGGGTCACGTCGAATGCTCCGCCTCCCGCGGTGACGCTCACGCTGATCGGGGTCAGCACGATGGTGTCGCCGTTCTGCAGGGTCGGGGCGACGGATGCCGTGTAGCCCACGTCGATGCCGAGGATCTTCCCGGTGCCCTTCAGACCCACCTCGTCGGTGTTCAGCGTCACCGTCGTGTCGTTCGGCAGCTCGACGAGGTTGTTGACGGCATCCTGCCCGATCACCATGGTGCCCTCTGCGTGCTGCACCGGCTTCGACATGTCGATGGGCACTCCGTGTGCGATCACCGAAGCACTGAGCTGGTTCCCCTGCAGCTGCACGTCGTGCGAGGTCAGCTCGACCTTCTCGAACTCCCCGGCGACGAGTTGCGCGATCACCGAGAAGCCGTCGATCTTGACCGACAGGTCCTTGGCCGTCACATCGGGCGGCAGCTCCTTCTCAATCTGCTCGCGCACCACGTTCTGAGCCACTTGCCGCAGCACGGCATCCGTGACGAAGTACAGCCCGATCAGCACGAGAAGGCCGCCGACGATCCACACCACCGCGAGCTGGGCGCGGTTCAGCCCGCTCCGGCCCGTGGAGTCATCCATTCGGGGCGGAGCTTCGGGACGTTCCGTGCTCACGCCGGATCGCCTCACATGCGCTCGGGAGCCGACACTCCCAGCAGGCCCAGTCCGTTGCGAATCACCTGCCCGGTGGCGTCGTTCAGCCACAGGCGGGTGCGGTGCAGGTCGGTCACCGGCTCGTCGCCGAGCGGGATCACCCGGCAGTTGTCGTACCACTTGTGGTAGAGCCCGGCGGCCTCCTCGACGTAGCGGGCGACGCGGTGCGGCTCGCGCAGCTCGGCCGCCATCGCGACGATGCGCGGGAACTCCTGCAGCGCACCCAGCAGCGCCGACTCCGTCTCGTGCGTGAGCAGCTCGGGGGCGAACGCGCTGCGCGTCACTCCAGCCGCCTCCGCGTTGCGAGCGACCGAGCGTGTGCGGGCGTGTGCGTACTGCACGTAGTACACGGGATTGTCGTTGCTGTGCTTGGCGAGCAGGTCGAGGTCGATGTCGAGCGGTGAGTCGCTCGAGGAGCGCACCAGGGCGTAACGGCCGGCATCCACGCCGACGGCGTCGACGAGATCGTCGAGCGTGACGATCGTTCCTGCCCGCTTGCTCATGCGCACCGGCTCACCGTCTTTGAGCAGGTTCACCATCTGGCCGATGAGCAGTTGCAGGTTGACGCCCGGTGTGTCGCCGAATGCAGCGGCCATCGCCATCATGCGACCGACGTAGCCGTGGTGATCGGCGCCGAGCATGATGATGTTCTGATCGAACCCGCGCTCGCGCTTGTTCAGGTAGTAGCCGAGGTCTCCCGACATGTAGGCGGGTTCACCCGTGCTGCGGATGATGACACGGTCTTTGTCGTCGCCGAACTCCGTCGTGCCCAGCCAGATGGCGCCGTCCTTCTCATAGACATGCCCCAGCTCGCGAAGGCGCTGCACAGCATGGTCGACGGCTCCGGATTCGTGCAGGTCGTTCTCGTGGAAGTACACGTCGAAGTCGACGCCGAAGCCGTGCAGCTTCTGCTTGATCTCGTCGAACATGAAGTTCGTGCCGAGGTCGCGGAACACCTCCTGCTGGGCGGCACGGTCGAGGGATGCCAGGTCGCCGTCGTATGCGGCCACCACCTTCGCCGCGATGTCGCCGATGTATGCCCCGCCGTAGCCGTCCTCCGGCGTCGGTTCTCCGAGGTAGCTGGCGAGGAGGCTGCGGGCGAAGCGATCGATCTGCGATCCGTGGTCGTTGAAGTAGTACTCACGCGTCACGTTCGCGGCCTCGGCCTGCAGAATGCGGGCGAGGCTGTCGCCGACCGCGGCCCATCGGACGCCGCCCATGTGGATGGGACCTGTCGGGTTCGCCGAGACGAACTCGAGGTTCACGTTCACGCCGCGGTACAGGTCGCCGTGGCCGTACTCGTCGCCCGCGTCCACGATGGTCTTGGCGAGCGCGCCGGCAGCGGCGGCATCCAACCGGAAGTTGATGAAGCCTGGACCGGCCACCTGTGCCGAGGCGACGCCGTCGAGCCTCTCGGCCTCGTGCGCGATCTCCTCCGCGAGCTCACGGGGATTCGCCCCGAGCGGCTTCGCCAGTCGCATGGCCGCGTTCGAGGCCCAGTCGCCGTGCTCGCGGTTCTTGGGTCGCTCCAAGCGGATGTCCGCGCGCACCAGAATCGGCTCGGTTTCGGTCGCCCCCCGCTCGCCGCGTCGACGGTCCACCACGCGCGTGACGATGGCGTACAACTGGTCGGCGAGCTGATCGGGATTCACGACGGCCAAGTCTATCGGCCGAGGTCTGGGCAGCCGGTGCAGCGAGAATCGACGTGCATCGCATGCCCATGAGGCACTCACAGACATGAGTCAGGTTCATTGTCGATCCGCGCGTGACGCCTTGCCGTCTTTCCGTCCACAGGGTTCGGGTTGGGTGGTTATCCACAGGCAAAAGGCCAGGTCGCAGGACGGTTCGGAATGTCGGTGGTCGGGTTTAGCGTCGAAGACATGAACGATGAAGGACTGCCGGATGCTGGGCTGGAGGCCCAGCTGTGGTGGGTGGATGCCATCGACGAGTCCTCGCTCGTCGACGACTCCGACCGGTCTTCGTTCCGTAACGCGTCCGGCGCTTCCTCGCCTGCGGAACAGTTCGTGTCCTCGGCGATCACGGTGTCGGGTGAGGAGGCGATCCGGTTCGCTCTGGATGATGCGGTCGGCTCGCAGACGATGGTGAACATCGAAGCGGCTCGGCAGATGTTCGCGATCCGGGAAGCGTTCCAGTTGGCGGGTGAGAATCCGCGGATCTACGTCCCGGTGGGGATCACGGAGCGTGACCCGAAAGCGGATGAGGTGGATTTCGCTCTCCGGTCGGTCGCGTTCGATCTCGCGCAGCGGTTGCATGTCAGTGAGAACACGGTGCGGAGCATGGCGTGGGAAGCAGAGGTCCTCACGACGTCGTTGCCGCGGTTGAAAGAACTGTTCGTCAGTGGCCGGATCAGTGTGCAGCATGTCCGCGCCGCCGTGGATGCCTCGTCCGGGCTGTCGGATGCTGCCGTGTTCGCGACCTACGACGAACGCCTGGCCGGGATCGCCGAACGGGTGACCCCGGGCGTGTTGGGTCGCCGGGCCCGCCTGTTGCGGGAGCGCCTGTGTGCGGACACCCTGGAGCAGCGGCATGAGGAGGCCAGGAAGCGTCGCCGGGTGTGTGTGGAACCGGCCGAGGATGCCATGGGGTGGTTGTCCGTGTACGGGCCGGTGCTTCAGCTCGCGCAAGCCGAAGCCCGACTCACCGCCGAGGCACGCCGGCTGCGTGCCCTGCCCGGTGAGAACCGCACCCTGGACCAGCTGCGTGCCGACCTGACCCTGCAACTCCTCACCACCGGCGGCACCACCCGCGACGGCACCACCACCAGCCACGGCGACGGCGACGCAACGGGTGTCGCACCGGTGAAGACCGGTGTCCAACCGTTCGTGCTGATCGACGCGGACGGCCGGTTCGCCGAGCTCCTGGGCTACGGTCCGATCCCGCCCAGTGTCGCCGGGAAAGCGTTACGGGACGCGCCCTCATTCCGGAAAGTGCTCGCCGACCCGATCCGGCCGGCACAGTTGAATCTCGACACGAAACGGTACCGTCCCACCCCGGATCAGCGGACCTGGCTGACGTTGAAGTACGGGCTGGATGAGGACGCCGCCCCCTACCTCCCGGTCGGCGTCACCACCGGTGCCGAGATCGACCACGTGATCGAACGACAACACGGCGGACCCACCAACGTGACCAACCTGGCACCGCTGAAACCCCGGCTCCACCGGCTGAAAACCGTCACGAGGATCCGGTTGGACCCGAAACCCGACGGCGGCATCCGCGTCCGCACCCCCACCGGATACGACAGCGACCCACCACCCTTCTAACGGCACGGATCTCCGTCGAGCACAACGGCTTCGTTGCCGAGAACCTGAGCGCAGACCCAGACTCGCACTTGCTAGTCTCGTCGGCACGCGTCCCCCACCGCCGTCGGAAGCATCCTTTATGCCTTCAGCTCGTCCCTGCAGTCGATCAGTGTCTCCTCTTGCGCGCCTTGCTCGGCAAGGTTCGGTGCGGGTTGCCGCTGCAACCGTGCTCGCGGCATCCGCTCTGCTGCTTGCCGGATGTCAGGGCTCACCGTCACCGAGCGCCACGGCGACCGGGTCGGCCCGGGCGTCGGCATCCCACGCGCCCGCATCGACGCCGAAGGCATCCTCGACGCCGAAGCCCAAGCCCACTCCGGTCACTCTGACGTGCGATCAGGTGCTCACTTCCGCCCAGCTCTCCGCACTGGTTCCGCCGCTCTCCCCCGTGTCGGGATTCAAGCCCGACAAAGGAACGGATGCCGCCAAAGCCGTCTCGTACGCCGGCGTCGCCTGCGGTTACGGGAACGCGTCGACGGGTAACACGGTCGCGGTCGCGATCGCACGTCCGGCGCAAGCAGATCTCACCGAACTGAACAACAAGGCGATCACGAGCAGCCATGTGGTGCCGACCTACGGCGTTCCGCCGAAGGTGATGGGCTACTTCACCGTGGATGCGTCGGTCGGTGTCGCGCAGGCCTTCACCGGAGGCTATTGGGTGACAGTCAGCTCGAAGGACTTCATCGAGCCGGGCGCCGCAGCTCCCGTGATGGCCGACGTGCTGGGCAACCTGCCTGGTTGAGGCCCGCCCGGTTGAATCGGGCCCGCGATCGGATGCTAGCCTTGACGGGCACTGAGCCCCCATAGCTCAGGGGATAGAGCGTCTGCCTCCGGAGCAGAAGGCCGAAGGTTCGAATCCTTCTGGGGGCACACCCTGCGGCTCTCACACGCACAATGGAGTGGGAGGGCGCATCGTGCAGGATTCAGCGGAAGAACGCGACAGATCGCTCATCCAGCCGGTCGCGGACGAGGGCGGCGACGCTGCCTGCTGGCTCAGTCACGTGTGTACGGAGTGCGGCGCTCTCGTCGAGGGAAGCACGGCCACCCCATGCTGGCGTTGCGGCGCGATCCACGATCCGAGCGCGTGACCGCCGCGCCCGAACGTCTGCGAGCGTGAGCTGGTGCCGGGCAGCGACTCAGCGCTGATCGGCTTGGCGCAGCTTCCGAATATCATCCGCTGTCATCTCCGGGGCATCTCCGTCGAGCCACAGCAAGCCCTCGCGCTGCACGCGCGCGCTGTCGCGCAGACGAGTTCGCGCCCAGTCCCGTTTTCCAGTGCGAACAAGGCTTCCGTCACTGATCGTGAGCTGTTCTTCGGGGTTGACGACGAGGCATCCGTCGACGCGAACCGCCTCCTGGGCCAGCAGGCGCCGCCGAGCCGACTGGCTAAGCTCGGGCCGGACGAGATTGAGCAAGTCGAGCACTGCGATCGTGTCCGTCGGGACGACAATGTCGCGAATGTCGCCGGGTACAGCGCCACCGGAGAAGACGCTCAGGAACGCTTCGCGCTCCCTCTGGGCCGCTGCGATCCCGTGGTAGCGCTCGACGACCGCGGCTGCCACAGTCAGCTTCGCATCTCGGGCAGCCCGCCCACCTTCTCTCACCGCGGCTTCCAGTTGCTCAAGGTGCTCGTCACCGAGGGTCGTGTATGCCTGCGCCCAAGCGCTAACCAGGTCGTCCGAGAGACTCATCATCTTGCCGAACTTGTCGACCGGGGTATCGGTGAGCGCGACGTAGTTGCCTAGCGACTTCGACTGTTTGGGGCCGCCGTCGAGCCCAGGAGTGATGACGGTGGTGATGATTGCCTGGGGCTGTGCTCCAAGGCGCTGTTGGTATTGGCGCCCCATCATCTCGTTGAACAGCTGGTCGGAACCGACGATGGTCAGGTCGCTGTTCATGGCGAAGCTGTCGTACCCCTGAAGCACCGGGTAGGTCAGCTCATGCAGAGCAATCTCGCGCCCCTGTCGGATGCGCTCGCGAAACATGTCGCGCGCCATGAGCTGCGCCTGGGTGGTCATGCTGAACAGGCCGAGGAGCTGTGTGATCGGCATTGACCCGAACCACTCAGAGTTGCGTCGCACCTCGAAGACCCCAGGATCGGTGTCAAGCACGATCGAGACCTGCTCAAGGAACGCCTGTGCATTCTCCTCGATCGCCTCGCGGGCAAGCACGGGGCGAGTCTCGCTCTTGCCGGTCGGGTCGCCCACCTGCGTCGTCAGGTCGCCGAGCAGAAAGACGACCTTATGACCTCGCTCCTGCAGATGCCGCATGAGCCAAAGGTTCACAGCGTGACCGAGATGCAAGTCGGGCGCAGTCAGATCGACGCCGTATTTGATCCTCAGCTGCTTGCCGCTTTCCAATCCGCGCCTGAGCGCCGCTTCATCAACGATCGAGTCGATCGTTCGCCACATCGGACCGAGAACGTCATCCGCGCGCGACATTCGCTTTTCCTCTCCATCAAGCGAGAGGGATAGACGGCCCAGAGCCTCCCGCGGATACACGAAAGGCAAGGACGATCGTCCTTGCCTTGGGCTCTGACCAGATTCGAACGCGCGTTATGCGGCTCCGGCTCTGACCAGAGCCGGGAGATACACGGAAACACGCGTAACCATGGCCAAAACGGTAGCACGCGACCATCCATCTCATCGTTCGTGAGGTCGCCACGAGCATGTCCGAATGCCAACTTCAGTTCGTCACTACACAGCCCGAAACCCTACGTGTACTCGACCTGCGAGGCCGGGCTCGGTAAGCCCGGCCCCGTCGTGCTGAGGCGTCGCAATGCGACGAGATCGAAGATGTGCAGCGCGATAGACAACGGCACTGCAGTGGCGGGGATGAGCACCAGCGGCAACACCGTCAGTTCCGCGCTCGTGGGCGAGACATTGATCAGCTGCGCTGTTGCACTGAGCCCGGTCAATGCGCCCAGGACCAGTGCGACGGTGAGATCGAGCAAGCCGTAGATGTTGAACCAGACGGCGCCGCGGTAAGAGCCTCTCGCAACGCGACGCATGACGAACGGCGCGGTGAGGCCGATCGCGATGTCGCCGAGGCCCGCGGGCAGGGCGAACAGCCATGGAAGACCCCCGAACAGCATCGCCAATAAGAAGATCACGCCCGCAACACGCAGCGCCTGCGGAGCAATCAGACCGGATGCCGCACCTGACCCCCTGAGAGCGCGCGCGACAACAGGTACTCGCGACCAGGCGAGCACGATGGCGAGCCACAGCGCCGCTGCGATCGGCATTGCAACGGTCATCCGTGAGAACACGCCGGCAGCCGCTCCCCAGCCGAGCGCGATCATCCAGCCCACTGCGACGAGGGCCGAGGCGGTCACCGTGGCTGTGGCGGTGCCCAGGCTCGTGCCATTCGCGCGTGCGCCGCTGTACCCGACCACGAGTGCGGCCGCGGGGATGCCGAGCACCGGCACTGCGACCAGGACGAAGAAGAATCCGGGCAGCGATGTCATGAGCAAACCCTCACCTGGACGTGATGTTTCATACCGAACATGATGTTCGACTATGCTCGATATGATCCCAGCCCGACAGAGTCAATCGGACTGTGTCGTCGCTTTCCGAACGCACCAGCGAATCCGTCCGGAAACCGCGAGCGGTCGGGACGAAGGAGAAGGCATGCCGATCGTCGTGGAAGACCGCAGAGTGCGGCGGTCGAAGACCCTGATCAGCCATGCGTTCACGGAGCTCGTGCTCGAGAAGGACTACGGGCAGGTGACCGTTCAGGACATCATCGACCGCGCCGACATCGGCCGCTCGACGTTCTACGCGCACTTCCGTGACAAGGAGTCGGTGCTGCTCTCCTGCTTCGGCGAGGTCGAGGCGGCATTGGCGAGCACGCCCTCCGGAACCTCAGCACCGGCAGCAGCGTCCACTCCGCCGCGCGTGCTCCTGGATCACGCCTGGGACCATCAACGCGTCTACCGGGCAATCTGCGCGAGTTCGGCGAGCGGTATCGTCCAGCGCCACCTTCGCCGCATCCTGCTCCCCGTTCTCGACCGCTTCCTGCCCTCTGCAGGCAAAAGTGACGAGACCGCGATCGCACGCGAGTTCTACCTCAGCGCCGTCATCGGTGTGCTCATCTGGTGGGTGTCGACAGATTTCCGGGTCGCTCCGGCCGACGTCGCCGACGAAATCCAACGGCTGGCGGCGAGCGGACTATGGCAGGAAGCCGGCATCGATCCTCTGCTCACTCGCTGACGAAGTCGATGAGCTCCTCAACACGCCCGAGGAACGCAGGCTCGAGATCACGGTAGGTCGACACGGTGGAGAGGATGCGCTTCCACGCCCTGGCGATGTCCGCTTGGTCGCGATGCGGCCAGCCAAGAGACGCGCAGATTCCCTTCTTCCACTCGATGTTCCTCGGGATCTGCGGCCACGCCTTCATGCCCAGTCTTTCCGGCTTCACCGCCTGCCAGACATCGATGTACGGATGCCCGACGATCTTCACGTGCGCGCCGTGCGGCCCGCGGGCGACGGCATCCGCGATCCTGCTCTCCTTGGAGCCTGTCACGAGGTGGTCGACGAGCACACCAATGCGCTTGCCGGGCCCCGGCCGGGTCTCGTCGAGGATGCCTGCCAGGTCGTCGACGCCGCCCAGGTACTCGACGACCACACCCTCGACCCGCAGGTCGTCGCCCCACACCTTCTCGACCAGCTCGGCGTCGTGCCTGCCCTCGACGAAGATGCGGCTGGCGCGGGCGACGCGCGCCGGCACATCCTTCACCGCCAGCGAACCGGAAGCGGTGCGCACCGGCCCCTTCGGCTTGGCCGCCTGCGGTGCCACGAGCACGACGGGTTTTCCGTCGATGAGGTAGCCGCTGCCGAGCGGGAAAGCGCGCACCTTGCCGAAGCGGTCCTCCAGCTGCACGAGCCGGTTCTCGATTCCGACGATCGCGCCGGTGAATCCGGTGTCGGCCAGCTCGACGACGAGGTCGTTCTCGGCCGCCACGGTCTTCGGCTGCTGGATGCCCCTGGCACGCCAGTTGCCGGAGAGCACGTCGGATCCATATGGGTCGTCGAAGGTCACCGGTACACGGTACGAGGTGCCGGCCAGGTCTGGAGCGAGACGTGCCGAGGCATCCCTGCCAGGATCGATGCATGGCTTCGAAGACGATACTTTTCATCGGCGGCACCGGCACCATCAGTTCGGCGTGCGTGGCGCGTGCCGTCGCACATGGGGCATCCGTGACGGTGCTGAACCGGGGCGAGTCCCACCTGCGCCCGCTGCCGGACGGTGTGGAGGAGCTGCGTGCAGACATCCGCGACGCCGCCTCCGTGGATGCCGTGCTCGGCTCACGCGAGTTCGATGTCGTCGCGGAGTTCCTCGCGTTCACGCCAGAGCACGTTGCCGCCGACATCGCACGGTTCGCGGGGCGCACGGGCCAGTACGTGTTCATCAGCTCAGCCAGCGCCTATCAGACGCCGCCGGA
The DNA here is from genome assembly GCF_054780115.1 of Humibacter ginsengiterrae. Classification (NCBI taxonomy): domain Bacteria; kingdom Bacillati; phylum Actinomycetota; class Actinomycetes; order Micrococcales; family Microbacteriaceae; genus Humibacter; species Humibacter ginsengiterrae. Next base: position 295,252 of record NZ_BAAGWY010000002.1, on the reverse strand, counting down.
GCGGCTGCCGGTCACGGAGTCGACTCCGCTGCGGAACCCGTTCTGGACGTATTCGCAGAACAAGATCGCGTGCGAGGACCTGCTTGTGCGCGAGTACCGCGAGAACGGGTTTCCGGCCACGATCGTTCGGCCCTCGCACACGTATGACCGCACCTCCATCCCGACCATGGGCCACTGGACCGACATCGCCCGCATGCGCGCGGGCAAGCCGGTCGTCGTGCACGGCGACGGCACGAGCCTGTGGACTATCACCCACAACACCGACTTCGCGGTCGCGTTCCACGGGCTGCTGGGCAACCCGCTCGCGGTGGGCGATACGTTCCACATCACCGGCGATCACGCACCGACCTGGAACCAGATCTACACCTGGCTCGGCGAGGCAGCCGGGGTGCAGCCGGTACTCGCGCACGTGGCATCCGACACGATCGCGCGCCTCGAGCCCGACCTCGGTCCCGGGCTCATCGGCGATAAGGCGAACTCGATGGTGTTCGACAACAGCAAGGTGAAGTCGCTCGTGCCCGAGTTCGCCACGACCGTCACGTTCGATCGGGGTGCGGCGGAGATCGTCGAGTGGTACGACGCGCACCCGGACCGGCAGCACTTCGACCCCGACCTGGACGCCTCGTTCGAACGGATGCTCGTGACGATCCCCTCCGCCTGACGAGTTCCTGCCGTTCATAACTCCTGCAATTCCCTCGGTGACCGCCCTCGGCGATCCCGATAGCGGGCGCAGGCGGATCGATGGATCAAGCGGCACCACCGAGTTGCAGGAGTTATGAACATGGCGGAGCGGGAATGAAGCTCGTGCGCATCCGGTTGCCGCTGCCATGACGACCATCGGACTCATCGGAGCAGGACACATCGGATCACAGATCGCCCGCCAGGCGGTCGCGCACGGGTATGACGTGGTGGTGAGCAACTCCCGCTCGCCCGAGACACTCGCGGACCTCGTGGCCGAACTCGGTGAGCACGCGCGGGCAGCGACAGCGGCCGAAGCGGCACAGGCCGCGGACATCGCGGTGGTCACCATACCGTTCAACGCGATCGAGAAGGTGCCGGCCGAACCGCTCGCCGGCAAGCCGGTCATCGACACGAACAACTACTACTGGGAGCGCGACGGGCACCGGCCAGAGCTCGACGACTTCAGCGAGACGAGCTCCGGTCAGCTGCAGCGCCACCTGGCGGGAGCACACGTGGTGAAGGCGTTCAACCACATCTTCGCCTCCGCGATCACCGAGGAAGCCCAGGATGCCGGCACTGCGGACCGACGCGCGCTCGCGATCTTCGGCGACGACGCAGCGGCCAAGCGCACCGTCTCCGAGTTCATCGACACGATCGGATTCGACGTGGTCGACGGCGGATCTCTCGACGAGAGCTGGCGCATCCAGCGCGACACCCCCGGATACGGACCGCGGATGACCGCGGACGAGCTGCGCGCAGCCCTCGCCGCGGCGACGAAGTGACGCGCCGGTCTCGAGCAGAAGCGGGGCTAATCTGAACCCCGTGCCGACTCGCTTTCTGATCGTCCCTCAGTGGCAGGGGTCCAGTTCGTCGCGGGCGATGCAGTTGCTGGACGGCGCGACGGCCATCGCCGGCGACCTGCCGGCATCCGCCACCACGACCGTCGACGTGCCGATGGAGGCCGGCGAGTCGCTCGGCACGGGCGTGCACCGAATGTCGTCGATCGCCGCGATCCGGGATCGCGCGCTCGCGGCGCTCACCGAGCTGTCCGCGATCGGCGACGGCACGATCGTGACGATCGGCGGCGACTGCGGGGCGGAACTGGCGAGCGTGGAGCACGCCGTGGCATCCCGCGAGCAGGGCAGCGTCGCGCTCGTGTGGCTGGATGCGCACGCCGACCTGAACACGCCCGAGACCTCGCCCTCCGGCGCGTTCCACGGCATGGTGCTGCGCGCCCTGCTCGGCGAAGCGCCTGAGCCGTTGGCTGCGACAGGATCCGCGAAGCTGTCGCCGGAGACCGTCGTGCTGGCCGGAACGCGGGAACTCGACGACGGCGAGGCGACGTACGTGGATGAGGCAGGCATCCGGATGCTGTCGCCGGACCGCCTGCACACCACCGACTCGCTGGTGTCCGCCGTGGAGGCGACCGGCGCCACCGCGGTGTATGTGCACATCGATCTGGACGTGCTGGACCCTGGTTCTGTCTCGGGCGTGCAGTTCCCGGAGCCGTTCGGGCTCACGCCCGACGAACTCGTGGCGGCGATCCTCGCCCTACGCGGCCGTTTCGAATTGGCCGGGGCCGGCATCATGGAGTTCGCGCCGCGGAGCCCGGATGCCGCCTCGGACGACCTGCCAGTGATCCTGCGCATTCTCGGCGCGCTCACCAAACAGAATCCGTAGGGCGTCACTCTTCGGCGGTACATGCTCGGGAGCGCGCCGATAGTCTGCCCAAATGAGCGAGATCGAATACGACGTCGTCGTCATCGGCGGCGGTGCGATCGGTGAGAACGTCGCGGACCGCGCCGTGCAGGGCGGGATGCGCACCGTGCTGGTGGAGTCCGAACTGGTCGGGGGCGAGTGCTCGTACTGGGCGTGCATGCCTTCGAAGGCTCTGCTGCGCAGCGGAGCGCTGTTGCGCACGACGCGGAACGTGGACGGCGCGAAGCAAGCCGTCGCAGGCGACCTCGATGTGGCGGCCGTGCTGCGTCGACGGGACAAGGTGACCAGCCACTGGAAAGACGACGGCCAGGTCGAGTGGCTGAACGGCGCGCACATCGATCTCGTACGGGGCCACGCCCGCCTGGCAGCGCCGAAGCGCGTCGAGGTGACCGGCGCAGACGGCGGGATCACCACGCTCGTCGCCAAGCGCGCGGTGGCGGTGTGCACCGGATCCGCGTCGATGCTCCCCGATGTCCCCGGCCTGATCGACGCCGATCCGTGGACCAGTCGCGACGCGACGAGCGCCCAGGAGATCCCGTCGTCGCTGGCGATCGTCGGCGGAGGTGTCGTCGCCGCCGAGATGGCCACCGCGTACGCCGGATTCGGCGTGGACGTGACGGTGATCGCGCGCAGCGGGCTGCTGGGCAAGAACGAGCCGTTCGCGGGCGAGCTCGTGCAGCAGTCCCTCGAGGAACTCGGAGCGAAGGTTCTCATCGGCGTCTCTCCCGTGCGGGTCACGAGGGATGAGACGGATGCCGTCACCATCGAACTGGACGACGGCGGCCGGGTCGCGGCCGAGGAGGTGCTGGTTGCCACCGGCCGCGTTCCGCAAACCCAAGACCTCGGGCTCGAGAACGTCGGTCTGACCTCTGGCGACTGGCTGAAGGTCGACGACTCGATGCGGGTACTCGATGCCGACGGGGATGTGCTCGACGGTGCGGGCGAGGATGCCTGGCTGTACGCCGTCGGCGACGTCACGCACCGCGCACTCCTCACCCACCAGGGCAAGTACGACGCCCGCATCGCCGGGGACGCGATCGCGGCCCGCGCCGCGGGCAGGACGCTGTCGCTGACGCCGTGGTCCACCTACGCCGCAACCGCCGACCATGCAGCAGTTCCGCAGGTGACGTTCACCGATCCCGAGGTGGCATCCGTGGGGCTGAGCGCCGCGGAGGCGGAGAAGGCGGGCATCCGCACCAGAGTCGTCGACTACGACATCTCGCAGGTGGCCGGGGCGACGATCGCGAGCGACAGGTACGTCGGCAAGGCGCGCATCGTGGTCGACGAGGATCGCAAGGTTCTGGTCGGCGCCACGTTCGTGGGGCTCGAGGTGGGCGAGCTGCTGCACTCGGCCACGGTCGCGATCGTGGGCGAGGTCACGATCGACCGGCTGTGGCACGCGGTGCCGTCGTATCCGACCCTCAGCGAGGTGTGGCTGCGGCTGCTCGAGTCGTACGGCCGCCCCACCGAATGATCCCGCCGGCATGAGCACCGCGCCATCGCATGCGCGCCGTCTCGCGCGGTCGCTACGCGCGGCGCTCAGCGAGTACCGGCGCCTGCCGAGACTGTTGCTGGTCGACTCAGCGCTGTCCGACCTCGGTTACCGCTATGCCACCGCCGTCGGTTTCGTCTGGGGCTTCCTCTGGAGTGTGGGCCGCGTCGAGCGACGCGAGGGACTGTGGGTTTTTCGTGAGATGCCGCGTCGCACCTTCGGTAGAGGAGGCTCCTGCGTCGGCGGCTGCTACTTCACCGACCACAACGTCACTGACGACGTGCTCGAGCACGAAGCCGTGCACAAACGACAGTGGCAGCGATACGGCATGCTGTTCCCGGTGCTGTACGGGCTTGCGGGACGCGACCCGCAGCACAACCGATTCGAGATCGAGGCGGGCCTCGAGAAGGGCGGATACCGGTGAGCGACCACGAGCCGGCGGAAGGGCGAGCGCGCACGATCGTGATCTCCGGTGCCAGTTCGGGCATCGGCGAGAGCGCCGCGGCAACGCTGGCGCAGCAGGGCGCGCACGTGGCCGTCGTCGGCCGCAATGCGGAACGCACTCGGGCGGTGGCCGACAGGATCGGCGCGGATGCCTTCATCGCCGATTTCGAACGGCTGGATGACGTACGCCGGCTGGCATCCGAGCTGCTCGACCGTCTCGAACGCATCGACGTGCTCGCCAACAACGCCGGAGGGCTCTACCACGAGCGCGCGATGACCGTGGACGGGCACGAGCGCACGATCCAGACCAACCACTTCGCCCCGTTCCTCCTCACGCACCTGCTGCGCGATCGGCTGGTGGAGAGCGCGAAGGATGCGTCGGTCCGCGTCGTCAGCACGGCAAGCATGGCCAACACGTTCGGATCGCTCGACCTCGACGACCTCGACTGGGAGAGGCGTCCCTGGCGTGGCGGATGGCAGGCGTACGGCACCTCGAAGCTGGCGGACATCCTCTTCGCACGGGAGCTCGGCGAGCGCCTCACCGGCACCGGCGTGACCGCGTACTCGTTCCACCCGGGAACCATCGTGACGCGCTTCGGCGGGCAGTCGCCGCTCATCCGATTCGGCAACCTCGTGACCGGCGGACGATACGGACGCACCGCCGACAGCGGCGCTGGACCGCTCGTCGCACTCGCCGGCGCCCGCACGGTGGGCGAACCGACCGGCACCTACTTCGACCGCTTCACCGCGAACGGCCGCGTGAACAAGCAGGCCCGCAATCCGCAACTCGCACGTGACCTTTGGACGGCGACGGAGCGCATCCTCGGCCTTCAGCGCTAGCGCCCCCCTCGCGCCGAGAGCTCAGGATCCCAGAGGTTCCGCCACCCTGGAGAACAGGCAGGAAAGCGCCTTCCACGCGAACGCAGGCAGATCTTACCTGTTTTCGCGTGATGTGCCTGCGTTGCTGTGTGCTACTCGCGGCGGGATGCTCAGTGTCGGTCAGCGCCGTGCCGCAGTCCGTACCGCTCCGGAGCCGCGATGTGATCCTCGGGCATGCCGACCGCGCCGGCCAGCACCTCATACACTTCGCTCACGCCGCGGAAGTCGCCGGTGAGGATCGCCTGCGTGTCGCCCGGCCCGTCGCACAGCATCTCCGCCGTCCAGGCGCGCACGGCCCGCCGCAATGCCTGACCGGGTGCACAGCCTTCCCCGGTGCCCGGTCGGCCGCCGCGAACGGACCGCGGCAGCCACGTCACCGTCATGCGCATCGGCACCTGGAGCGGGAAGACATCCTTCGGCTCCGCCACCTCGACGAAGACCCGGCCCTTCGCGCACAGCGGAAGCAGCGCGAGCTGGCTCTGCAGTTCGGCGAGCGATGTCTCATCCGCCGTCACGAGGAACTGCACGCGGTCGTCCCGGTGCGCGGTGGCACCGGTGTGAGCGGAGTGTTCGGGCTGGTACATGGTGGTTCCAGTATAAGGCGAGCCTTACCTAAGGTGTGCTGAGGGCGCATCCCACACGGGTGGCCGGCGGTCCTGCCAGCGGATGCGCCGCTGCAGCTGCCCTCCGAGCGAAAGCAGCACGGCCTCTCCCCCGGGTCTGCCGATCAGCTGAACACCCATGGGAAGCCCCTCGGATGTCTGCCACACCGGCAGCGTTATGGCCGGCAGTCCGCTCACGTTGAGCATCGACGTGAACGGCGTGTACTGCACCTGCTGAGCGAAGTTGCGTTCGGCATCCTCCACGTCGTACCAACCGAGCGGACGCGGAGTCATCGCCAGCGCGGGCGTCAGCACCGCGTCGAACGAGGACAGCTGCCGAATGAGCGAGCGCTCGTACGCGGTCAGCGCGGCGAGCGCTGCGCCCAGTTCGCGCGCACCCACTGCCCTGCCCTGCTCGACGAGCCAGCGGGTGAGCGGCTCGAGCAGTGCCATCGCCTCGCCGTCCGCGGGGATGCGTGCTGCGCCCGCCTTCCACAGCGTGATGAACGCCGGCCCGTACGTGGGGTCGGGGGTCAGGGCGGCCTGCTCGATGCCGTGCCCGAGCGCCGCGAACTCGTCGGCGGCGCAATCGAGTGCGGCGAGCGCATCCGGCTCGAGCTCGATCTCGTAGTCGAGGTCCCACGCGCTCGTCGTCATCACGCCGAGCTGATAACGACCTTCGCCGCGCACGGCGGCGCCGAGGAATGCTGTGTCGTCGCCCGGCGCCGCCACCGCGAACCGGTGGTCGACCCGCCCGTTCTGGCGCGCGATCATGCCGTCGAGCAGCAGAGCCGCGTCCTCGACCGTGCGCGCGATCGGGCCGTCGACGACGAGCCCGCCGAGCGATTCGAGACCGCTGCCGGAGGGCACCCTTCCGCGCGACGGCTTCAGCCCGACCAGCCCGCACGCCGCAGCGGGGATGCGAATCGACCCACCACCGTCCGACCCCGGTGCGAAAGGAAGCATCCCGCTCGCCACGGCGGCCGCCGCTCCGCCGCTGGAGCCGCCGGCGCCGCGCTCAAGATCCCACGGTGTGCGGACCGGTGGCGCGACCAGCGTCTCGGTATAGCACGGAAGCCCGAACTCCGGAGCACCGGTCTTGCCGAGGCTGACGGCGCCCGCGGCATCCAGGTCTTGCACGATCTCGTCGGATTCCTCGGGCACGTATCCGGTGAGCAGCCTCGATCCGAAGCCCGTCGGCACGCCGGCGCGCTGCCACAGATCCTTGTCGCCGATCGGCAGTCCCCACAGCGGCGCGGACCGGGGAACGGATGCCTGCACCCGCTCCGCCCGCTCGCGCGCGGCATCCGCGGTGACGGTCACGAACGCTCCCACCACCGGGTTCAACGCCTCGATGCGCGCCAGGTAGTGGTCGGCGAGTTCGAGCGGCGTCATCTTGTCGCGCTGCAGCAGGTTCCACTGGTCGAGAGCGGTCAGCTCGTGCAGCTCGGTCATCCCCCGAGCCTATGGTGGCCGGCCTCCCCGGTTCATAACTCCTGCAGAACGTCGCCGGGGTCGTGCATCACCCAGCGTTCGCGCGCAGCCGTCGAGACTGGCGCCGGTTTTGCAGGAGTTATGAACGGAGCGTTGACAACGCTTCGTGGGTTAGTTACTGTACTAGTGAACCAACAAGGAGCGCCGTGATCGACGAGGGCAAGCCGATCTTTCAGCAGATCGCTGAGCAGATCGAGAACGACATCATCTCCGGCGCGCTGCCGGAGGAGAGCCAGGTGCCGTCGACCAACGAGTTCGCAGCGTTCCATCGGATCAACCCGGCGACGGCCGGCAAGGGTGTCGGCATGCTCGTCGACGACGGCATCCTCTACAAGAAGCGGGGCATCGGCATGTTCGTGTCGTCCGGTGCTCGCGAACAGCTGCTGGCGAAGCGACGCGAGAGCTTCAGAGCCGACTTCGTGCTTCCGCTCGTCTCGGAAGCGAAGAAGCTCGGCATCTCGCCGGCGGAACTCAACAACCTGATCACTCAAGAAGGAGAAGCATCGTGACCGATACGGCCACCCCCGTGGTCGAGGTCGACGGCCTCACCAAGCGCTTCGGTGACGTCGTCGCACTCGACGACGTCACGCTGAGCGTGCGATCGGGCGCCATCACGGGCCTGCTCGGGCGCAACGGCGCCGGCAAGACCACACTCATGCAGACCATCACCGGGCAGGACTTCGCGAGCTCGGGCACGATTCGCGTGTTCGGCGAGCATCCGGTGGAGAACGCGAAGGTGCTCTCGCGCATCTCGTTCATCAAGGAGAGCCAGAAGTACCCCGACGAGTTCAAGCCGAAGCACGTGTTCGCCTGCGCGCCCTGGTTCTACGAGAACTGGGACGCGGACTTCGCCGCTCAGCTCATCGACGACTTCCAGCTTCCGGTGAACCGCCGCATCAAGAAGCTGTCCCGCGGACAGCTCTCGGCGGTCGGCGTCATCGTCGGGCTCGCCGCCCGGGCGCCGCTGACGTTCTTCGACGAGCCCTACCTCGGGCTGGATGCCGTCGCGCGGCAGATCTTCTACGACCGTCTCATCGCCGACTACGGAGAGCACCCGCGCACGATCATCCTGTCCACCCACCTGATCGACGAGGTGGCGAACATCCTCGAGCACGTCGTCGTCATCGACAAGGGCCGCATCATCATGGACGAGTCTGCGGAGTCGGCCCGTGAATCGGCGACGACCGTCGTGGGTCCGCGTGCGGCCGTCGACGCGTTCGTCGCGACCCGCAAGGTGCTGCATCGCGAAGGCGTCGGCGGGCTGGCATCCGTGACTGTCGAGCGACTGGATGCCGACGAGCGCCGGGATGCCGTCGCCGCCGGTCTCGAGCTCGCCCCCGTCTCGTTGCAGCAGCTCATCGTTCGTACGACCAACTCGACCGCCACCGAGTTCGCCGAATCCGCTTCGGCCATGAATGGAGTCCGGTCATGACCGTCATCAGCTCGCCCGCGGCCCTCGTGGATGGCGCCGCCGTGCCCAGCGCGGGTCGGCGCGTCTGGAATGTCACGCGACTGCACTTCGCGAACCGGTTCAGCATGATCGCGCTGCCGTGGATGGTCCTCGGGTTCATCTACCTGGTGAACATCGTGATCTGGATCTCGATATTCTCCGCAACGGGGAAGCCGCTGGAAGGCACGCAATGGTCGGGCTCGACCTTCTACTTCTACGTCTACTTCGGTGTCGTGGCGGTCCAGGCAATGAATCTGACCTTCCGTTTCGCGATGGGCCTGTCGGCCACCAGACGCGATTACTTCCTGGGAACCTTGCTCGCGTTCGTCATCCTGGGCGCCATGATCACGATCGTGTGCACCGTGCTCTCGTATGTGGAGGAGTGGACACACGGGTTCGGCATGAACGGGCACATGTTCAGTAACGTGTACTTCGGCTCGGGACCGTTATGGCAACGGCTGTTCACCTGCTTCGGCGCGTTCCTGTTCTGCTTCGCGCTCGGGTCCATTGCCGGAAGCGTATTCGTACGGTGGCGGGTCAACGGGCTCTACCTGCTCGGCGCCATCGTTGCGGTGCTCAGCGTGGCGTTCGTCGCCACTGCGACGCTGGCCGGCTCATGGCCCGCGGTGGGCCAATGGTTCCTGCAGATGCGCACCGTCGGCGTGGTCGCGTGGTCGCTTATTCCCACCGTCATCGCCGGAGTCGCTGGATACTTCGTGCTGCGAAAGGCGCCGTCCCGGGCCTGACAGGCATCCACCGCTGCGAATTGGACGAGGCCTGCCGCATCCATCCCGGATGCCGGCAGGCCTCGATTCGTACAGCGCCTTATCGACCACCCGTTCGGGCGACCATCGGCGGAGGTGAGATCACTGTATGACCGGCCACCGGCATCCGTCAGGGGGTTGTCACGGATTGATAACGACGATGGGGCGAATCCATAGGAACGGCGTGCACAAGCTAGTCCTTGAGGCTCTTCTGCATGAGGACCGTGCCCAGCCATCTGCCGAACTTGTAGCCCACGTGGCCCATGCTGCCGATCTCTTTGAAGCCGAACGCCTTGTGCATGGCGATGGAGGCATCCGCTCCCTGGTCGGCGATCACGGCGATCATCTCCTTGAGACCCGCCTGCTTCGACCGCTCGATCAGCGCCTGCATGAGCACCGTGCCGAGCCCCTTGCCGGTGGATGCCTGCCCCAGGTAGATCGAGTTCTCCACCGTGAATCGGTACGCCTTCTTCTGCTTCCACGGCGTGACGAGCGCGTAGCCGAGGATCTGCCCGTTCGGCGACTCGGCGACGAGGAACGGCATGCCGAGCTTCGTCAGGTAGGCGTACTTCGACTTCCACTCCTTCAGCGACATGGTGTCTTCGTCGAAGGTGACCGTGCTGTTGGTGACGTAGTAGTTGTAGATCTCGCGCACGTGCGGAAGGTCGCTCGGCCGGGCATCCCGCAGCTCATACGTGAACGGGGGCTCCGGGGCCTCGGGCCTCCGAAGGTGCGGCGGCAGCACCCGGCGGGTCTCGTATTCCTCTTCCAGCACGGCGACCAGCGTAACCGCCGGTTGTTGCACCTCTGTTTCAGGTCTGCTTCATCCCAGCGCCCAGTCCACCGGCTGTCCGCCCTGCCGCACGAGCAGCTCATTCGCCCGGCTGAACGGCTTCGAGCCGAAGAACCCTCGGTCGGCCGAGAGCGGGCTGGGGTGGGGAGACGTGATCACCGGGGTGGTGCCGAGCAGGGGCCGCAGACCCCCGGCATCCCTCCCCCAGAGGATCGCCACCAGCGGAGTGCCGCGGGCCACGAGCGCACGGATCGCGTGCTCGGTCACGCGCTCCCAGCCCACGCCGCGGTGCGACGCAGGCGCTCCGGGACGCACGGTGAGCACTCGGTTGAGCAGCATGATGCCGTGCTCGCTCCACGCGGTGAGGTCGCCGTGGTCGGGCGTCTGCAGTCCGATGTCACTGCGCAGCTCGCGGTAGATGTTCTGCAGGCTGCGTGGTATCGGCCGAACGTGCCGCTCGACGGCGAAGGAGAGGCCGATCGGATGCCCGGGCGTCGGGTACGGGTCCTGCCCGACGATGAGCACGCGCACGTCGGCGAGCGGATACCGGAACGCACGCAGCACGTTCGCCCCGGCGGGCAGATACTGACGCCCGGATGCCACCTCGTTGCGCAACCAGTCACCCATCGCGGCGATATCGGCCGCGACGGGCTGGAGCGCCTCGGCCCACCCCGGATCCATCGAGCCGTCCGTGGCCAGCTCGGCGAGTGTCTTCGCCATCTACCGGGGGCTCCCCGCTGCGCTGCCCGTCGTGCCCGTCACCGCATGCTCCGCACGAGCACGCCGCGGTCGTCCTTGGTCACCGCCCAGACCGTCCCGGCACCGCTGGCGCGCAGCGGCCCCGATCCCACCGCGAGCACCGTGGCCTCATCGATGGCGATCACCTCGTCGACCGCTCCGGAGTCCACGGCGGCGATCGCGCGGGAGAGATTGCCCCACTGCACGGCGTGCACGTCGACCGTGACGTCGATCAGCCCGAGACCCTCCTCGATCGTGAGCTCGTCGAGGTCTTCGGCGGCATCCTGATCCACGATCTCGATGCCGCCGATCAGCCATCCGCCGAGCAGCGCGCGATCCGGAGCGATCATCGCGCCGGCCGAGAACCCGAGGTAGGGCACGCCCGATTCCACCTGGCGACGGATGTGCGACGCCAGCGGAGCGAACGCGCTGAGGTAAGCGGGTGTGAGGCCGCCGCCGACCAGGATGCCGTCGGCACCGTCCAAGGCGGACGACGGCATCAGTTCGCCCTCAGCCACGACCGTGGCCGTCAGCTCGACCGGCCGCTCGCCCGCCACGCTCTGCACGACGGATGCCAGCGTGATGCCGTGACCCGGGTGAGCATCCTCGCGCACCGTGAGGACCACGATGCGGGCCGGGCGTGCGTCGCCGTCGGATGCCTGCGCCGTACGGTGGGCCGATGCGGCTCTCGCGAGCGCTTCCGACACGAAGCCCCCGTAGACCGCTTCTTCCGATCCGTCTCGGAAGCCGCCGCCGACCAGGAACACGCTCATCGGCTTCCCTTCTCGTCGTCCTTGCCCGCCACGCGCAAGGGACCGCGGTGGAAACGGTACGACGCGGCCTGCGCCACAGGTTTGACGACGATCAGGTCGAGGTCGACGTGCGGCGGCCGCTCGAGCGCGTCGACGATCGTGTGGGCCACGTCATCGGCAGTGAGCGGCTCAGGCACGTTCGCGTAGACCGCATCCGCGCGCTCCTTGTCGCCGCCGAACCGCGACAGCGAGAACTCCTCGGTCTGCACCATTCCGGGCGCGACCTCGATGACGCGCAGCGGCTCCCCGTTCAGCTCCAGCCGCAGCACCTCGGTGAGTGCGTGCTCGGCGAACTTCGCGGCGTTGTAGCCACCTCCGCCGACGTAGACGTTGTGCCCAGCGATCGACGTGACGTTGAGGATGTCTGCGTGCCCGTCGGCATCCGCTGCCTCGCGCAGCAACGGGAGGAGGGCGGAGATCACGCGCTTGGTGCCCAGCACGTTCACGTTGTACATCCACGCCCAGTCATCCACAGACGACGTCTCGATCGAGTCGAGCCCCCGGGCGCCGCCCGCGTTGTTGACGAGCGCGTGCACACCGCCGACGGATGCCACGTGATTGCGCAGCGCATCGACGTCAGCCTGCACCGTGATGTCGGCGGCGAACGCCTCGGCTCCGGTCTCCTCGGCGAGGGCCTCGAGACGCTCTGCGCGGCGCGCGACGGCGACCACCTCCCATCCGTGCGCTCGCAGCAGGCGAACCGTCGCCTCGCCGATTCCCGTGCTCGCTCCCGTCACCACTGCCCGTCTGGATGCCATGCCCACCATTCTGGCCGCCGGAACACCGACGTCTGCAACCGACGGCCGAGACGGCCGTCGCTCCAGCGCGCGGTTACGTCGTGTTGCACTTGCCTTGGGCCGCGGATGCCTGGCGCCTAGCCTGTACAGATCACCGGCGCGTCAGGCGTGCCGAACCAACACAAACCCTCACGTCGTGCCAATGGCACACCCGAGTACCGATCGGAATGAGAAACATGACCGACTCCGCGCAGTGGCAGTTCGAGACCAAGCAGATCCATGCCGGTGCCGCGCCCGACCCGGTGACCAACGCCAGGGCGACGCCGATCTACCAGACCACGTCGTACGTGTTCAACAACTCCGACCACGCGAAGAACCTGTTCGCGCTGGCCGAGTTCGGCAACATCTACACGCGCATCCAGAACCCGACCCAGGCCGTCGTGGAAGAGCGCGTCGCCGCACTCGAAGGCGGAACCGGAGCGCTGCTGCTCTCATCCGGCCAGTCGGCCTCCACCTTCGCCGTGCTGAACATCGCCCAGGCCGGTGACCACATCGTCTCGTCCAGCTCGATCTACGGCGGAACGTACAACCTCTTCAAGTACACGCTCGGCAAGCTCGGCATCGAGACGACGTTCGTGGAGAACCAGGACGACCCCGAGGAGTGGCGGCGCGCCGTCCGGCCGAACACGAAGCTGTTCTTCGCCGAGACGGTCGGCAACCCGAAGGTGAACATCCTCGACATCGAGACGGTGGCCGGCATCGCGCACGAGAACGATGTGCCGCTCATCGTCGACAACACCATCGCGACGCCGTACCTGCTCCGCCCCTTCGAACACGGTGCCGACATCGTCATCCACTCGGCGACGAAGTTCCTCGGCGGCCACGGCACGACGATCGGCGGCGTGCTCGTCGACGGCGGGCACTTCGAGTGGTCGAAGCACGTCGACAAGTTCCCTGGCCTCACCGAGCCGGACGAGTCGTACCACGGCGTCAGCTACACGCAGGCGGTCGGCGACGGTCTCGCCTACATCATCAAGGCCCGTGTGCAGCTGCTGCGCGACCTCGGTGCAGCGATCGCGCCGAACAGTGCCTGGCTGCTCATCCAGGGCATCGAGACGCTGTCGCTGCGCGTCGAGCGCCACGTGCAGAACACGCAGGAGATCGCGGAGTTCCTGGAGAGCCACCCCGATGTGGCGTCGGTGAACTACGCCGGCCTGCCCACCAGCCCCTGGTATGCGGCGGCGAACAAGTACGCGCCGAAGGGCGTCGGAGCCGTGCTGTCGTTCGAGCTGAAGGGCGGAGTGGATGCCGGCCGCGCGCTGGTCGACAACCTCAGCCTCTTCAGCCACCTGGCCAACATCGGCGACGTGCGCTCGCTCGTCATCCACCCGGCCTCGACCACGCACTCGCAGCTGTCTCCGGAGGAGCAGCTCAGTGCGGGCGTCACGCCGGGCCTGGTTCGCCTCTCCGTCGGCCTGGAGAACATCGACGACCTCAAGGCCGACCTCGAGGCCGGTCTCGCCGCGGCCCGCGCCGTCACACAGGCGGACACCGTCACGGCCTGATCGCGCCATCGATTCGAAGGGACCCGGCAACCGCCGGGTCCCTTCGCTCGTTACGGCGCCACTCCCCTTCCGTTAAAGTCGCTCAGATGGCCCTTAAGAAGCGCCAATAAGGGCCGTCTGAGCGACCTGAACGGCGGAGACCGTGTCGTAACACGGTGCGGCCGAGGCCTCGGCACAGGCGAGAATTGACCCACCATGGACTGGCAGACCTCCGAAGACACCGTGCCGTCGAGCTTCATCACCGACGCGCAGGCGCGATCGCTGCTCGGCAAGCCCCGCGCGACCGGCGCCTGGCGTGAGGGCGACCCCGTCGGCGAACGCCGCTTCGCCCGTATCGGAACGGTGTCGTTCGAAAGCGGACGCAGCATCTCGGGCGGCGTCGTGGCGTACGAGACGTGGGGCACGCTCAACGCGGACCGCAGCAACGCCGTGCTCGTGCTGCACGCGCTCACCGGAGACAGCCACGTGGTAGGTGAGGCAGGGCCGGGGCATCCGACCTCCGGCTGGTGGAACGGCATCGTCGGGCCGGGGCTCGCGGTCGACACCGATGAGTGGTTCGTCGTGGCGCCGAACATGATCGGTGGATGCCAGGGCTCGACGGGGCCGGCATCCCTCGCCCCCGACGGACTCGAGTGGGGTCCCCGTTTTCCGTTCACGACCATCCGGGACCAGGTGAACGCGCAGGCGGCGCTCGCCGACGAGCTCGGCATCGACCGGTGGGCAGCCGTGATCGGCGGCTCGATGGGCGGCATGCAGTCCCTCGAATGGGCCGTGGCGTTTCCCGAGCGCATGGAACGGGTTGCGGTGATCGCCGCTCCCCCGTTCTCCACCGCGGATCAGATCGCGCTCAACTCGGTGCAGATCGAGGCGATCCGCACCGATCCGCTGTTCCGTGCCGGAAGGTACTACGACGCCGACGACGGGGACGGCCCGCATGCAGGCTTGGCGCTGGCACGGCGCATGGCGCTGCTGAACTACCGCAGCGCGAACGAGCTCAACGAACGATTCCAGCGCAGCTGGCAGAGCGGCATCAGCCCGCTCGGCGCGGGAGGACGCTTCGCCGTCGAGTCGTACCTCGACTTCCACGGCAACAAGTTCACCCGCCGCTTCGACGCGAACAGCTATATCACGGTGGCGAACGCGATGACCTCGCACGACATCGGGCGCGGCAGGGGCGGGGTGGATGCCGCCCTGGCCCGGGTCACGGCCCGCTCGCTGGTGCTCGGCATCGACAGCGACCGGCTGTACACCGTCGACGGTCAGCGCATCATCGCTGCCGGCCTGCAGAACAGCATCCACAGCGCGCACCCCATCGTGATCCATTCGCCGTTCGGACACGACGCGTTCCTCATCGAAGACGATCTCATCGGGCCGCCCTTACGACGCCTGCTCGAGTCCTGAACGCTCGTATGGTCGGGCCTCCTCGACCCGTGTGCGGCTCGACGAGTCTTGCGTTGTCCTAATCTGTCTGTAGCAGGCCCGGTCGCGTAACGGGCGCTGCCGGGTGTGGCGCATCTCGGGCACGCCCCGACCGGAGGATCGATGACGCGTACCGTCGAAGAACGCGACCGGATGCTCGGGGTCGCGTCGAGCACGGCGAGTGGTCTCACCGCATCGGTCGCGCTTGTCTGCGCCCTCGTGCCCGGGGCATTGGGCGGCTTCGAAGACGAGATCTGCGTCGTCGTTCTCTGCCTGCTCATCCTCGCGGCCGCGTTCGCGATGCAACGGCGCACATCGCCGATACCGGTCGTGGTCACGCTCGCCGCATCGGCGATCGGTATCGGCGTCGTCGGCCTGAACTCCCAGGCGGATGGCCTTGCCGCGACGGCCGTCGTCTCGATGCTCGCCGCCGCGTCGGGGAGCAGCGCGTTCCTCCTCGGCGCAGAACCGCAGCGCCGCGTCATCCTCGGCATCGGATTCGTGATCGTCATAGCGGTCACCGTGCCGACCCTGTTGTCTGTGCACGGGCAGCTCGTCGCGGCCCTGCTGATCACCACAGGCAGCTGGGCGTTCTGCACGGGCATCTCGGTGTGGGTCACCCGATTGGTGCCGCAGACCGTCGAGCGGATCGAAGGCATGAGCGACGCCTACCGCATGGAACGCCAGGCGACGGAACTGGAAGCCAGGCGGCGGCAGAGCGCCCGCTTGCTGCACGACACGGTTCTGGCCACGCTGACCCTGCTCGCACACTCGGGACGTGGTGTGGGCGAGCAGGCGCTGCGCGCACAGGCCGCGGAGGATGCCGCGCTGCTGCGTCAGCTGCGCCTCGGTTACACGCCCGATCCCGCCGCATCCGGCGACTACCGATTGCAGCAGGTTCAGGAGTCCACGCTCGGAAACACGCTCGAAACCGTCAAACAGCGCTTCGAGCGCATGGGGCTCGACGTCGCCTGGCACGGCACAGGCCACGTGCTGCTGCCTACCGAGACCCTGGATGCCTTCCTGCTCGCGCTCTCCGAATGCCTCGAGAACGTGCGAAGGCACTCCGGCGAGACGCAGGCACACGTCACGATCACCGACGACGACGTCACCGTACGTGCCATGGTCACGGACTCCGGGGTGGGCTTCGACATGGGCACGGTCTCGCCAGCACGGCTCGGGTTCACCGAGTCGATCGTCGCTCGCGTGCGCGACGTCGGGGGCAACGCGCGCCTGTTCAGCGCCCCCGGTTCCGGTACCACCGTGGTGCTGGAGGTGCCCAAGGCATGAGCAGCAGACTCGATGCCCGTGCAACCCACGTCTATACCGGGGTGAGCCGTCTTCGGGCAGGAACGCTGGTCGTCGCCGACGTGCTGGTGGGCGCGTCGGTTCTTCGGTTCCTGAGCTGGGGATCTCTCTACCCGGTGATGGGACTCGGTATCGCGGCCGTCGCACTGCTGGTACTGGTCGCCGTTCTGATGTGGGTCATGCCCGCGGCGAGCGAGGCGCAGGTCGAACAGAGCCGGTTCGCCGCGCTGATGATCGCATGCGCCGTCATCGTGGGACTCGACCTCGCCGGCTCGTTCGATCCCGGCACCACGAGCGTGCTCCCGGTGACCGGCATCGGAGTGGGCGGCCTGCTCGCCGCCGCCGTCACCACACGGCCCCCGCGCGACATCCTGCTCGCCACCGGCGTCTTCGCGCTCACGCTGCTCGTCGTTCTCGCACTCCAGGTGCGCGACCCGCTCGACATCGCACCTCGCCTCGCGTTCGTGACCATCGCCTGCGCGCCGCCGCTCATCGGCGTGGCCCTCGTGCGCTCCTTCCGGTCGATCGTTCAGTTCCACTCCGAGATCGCCCAGACGCAGAGCACCACGAGCAGCGATTACGCGGTCGGGATGCTCGCGTCCGAGGAACTCGAGCGGCTCGACTTCGCGGCCGAACGCCTGCTCGACGACGTCGCTGCTGGGCGTGAGACGCTCCCGCTCGACGAGGCCACAGCAGCACGGGCATCCTCTCTGGCGATGCAGCTGCGGCTGCACCTCGTCGAGGATCGCAGGCAGACGTGGCTGCACCACGCCGTGACCGAGTCGGCCGTGCTCGACCCCGTGACCCGGATCGACGACCCGGACGGCCTTGCGGCGTCGCTCTCCTCCCGGCAGCGGGACGGGCTGTTCTCAGCCATCTGGCTCCTCGTCGGAAGTACGACGAAGGCGAAGTCGCTGCTCATACACATCACCAGAGGATCGGATGCCGGCCCGCACGTGCACGGCCTTCAGATCCGGATCGAGGCCACGGGCATCCCGCGACGCCTGATCGACCCCGCGGCGTGGCAAGCTATTCGGAGAGTGGGGCGATACACCGAGACCGGGCAATCGGCTATGGTGCGCATTGAGGTGGACTGCCTTGTCGACGCTTCGGCCGATCGATGAGTGAAGTTCATGGGTGGGAGCGCCCGCCGAGCCGGAAGAAGGTAGTACAGGTGAACCAAACCGAAGAAGGTCCGATCACGATCGCCATCGTCGACGATCACCGGATGCTCCTGGCTGCGCTCACCGAATGGATCAGGAGCGCCGCCGACGACATCGAGATGGTCGCCGCCGTCGCCACGTGGCCCGAACTGCTCACGCACGAGCGGTTCCCGGTCGATGTCGTGCTGCTCGACCTGGACCTCAAAGACAACATCCCGGTGTCGATCAAGCTGCAGGCCCTCAAGGCGGCAGGGGTGCGCACCATGCTGATGAGCGCGTACTCCGACCCGAACGTGGTGCGGGAGGCGCTCGCCGCCGGCGCTCAGGGCTACATCGTGAAGAGCGAGACGGCCGACATGATCGTGGAGGCGATCCGCACGGCGATGCGCGGGGATTCGTTCATCTCCGAGGAGCTCGATGTGGCCCTCAGCCAGACCACGACCGGATCCCCGAAGCTGAGCGCGCAGGAGCGTCGCGTGATGGCGCTGTACGGCGCGGGCGAGCCTGTCAAGTCGGTCGCGTTCAAGCTCGGCATCTCCGACGAGACGGCGAAGAGCTACCTCAAGCGCATTCGCGAGAAGTACCGGGTCGCCGGCTTCGACGTGGGCACCAAGGTAGCGCTGCGCAAGCGTGCGATCCTCGACGGGATCCTGCTGCAGAACGACTGACGGTCAGCGGTCCTGGGCCTTCAGGGCGGCCTCCAGCCGCTCCACCTTGCCGGTCAGCTCGCCGGTGTGACCGGGACGGATGTCCGCCTTCAGCACCAGCGAGACGCGCGAGCCGAACGCGCCGACGGCATCCGTCGCGCGTCTGACCACATCGAACACCTCGTCCCAGTCACCCTCGATCGTGGTGAACATGGAGTCGGTGCGGTTCGGGAGTCCGGACTCGCGCACGACGCGGACGGCGGCAGCGACGGCGTCGTGCACCGAGTCGCCTTCCGTACCGGTTCCGCTGGGTGCGACGGAGAATGCGACGAGCATGATGGTTCCTTTCACTTGGCCTGATCGGGGAAGAGCTCCTCGGCCGGCGGGGCGGCCGAGGCATCCGGCGGCGGTGCATTCACGCCGTCGGCGAGCGGCCATGAGCCGGTTCTGGCCGTCTCTTCAGCGGCGGCGTGTGCGCGCTGCGGGCCGGCATCCCTCCTGCGCGCGCTTCCGGTACGCCACAATGCGACGATCGCCCAGCCGAGCACGACGAACAGCATGATGTTGCGCGCCGTGACGGCCGCGATCATCCAGGCGTTGAGGTAGAGCACCTGCATGTACAGATACGGATAGAACAGCTGGGTGAGCGCCGCCGTCACTGCCACGAGCACGGCCGGCGTGAGAAAGCGACGGCCGGCCGTCAGGATGCCCAGGATGACCGGCACCGCCAGCCAGTCGACGTACTGCGGCGAGCCGACCTTGTTGAACGCGATGAGTCCCGTGACGATCGCCAGCGACAGCTGAGGCAGCACGAGGGCCGACGGCGCCTTGCGCACCACGGCACGAACGCCGATCAGGGCGATGATGATCACGGCGATCGCGAGAGCGGGCGTCATGGCCGCGCTCGTCGCGGTGATCCAGCGGCTTCCGGTGAGCTGGAACGTCAGAAGCTGCTGGTCGTAGTAGACGATGATGCCGGGCGCGTGCAGCGCGGCAGCCCAGAGCCACGGCGCACTGACCGGCGCCTCGATCTGAAGACCGCGACCGGTCTGCTGCGTCACGAAGCCGAACAGGTCGGATGCGCCGCCGAACGCGATACCCACGATCGAGATCACCGCGCTCGTGATGAGCACATAGCCGGCCACGAGCCAGCGCCGCCGCATCGCGACCACGGCGGCCAGCACGATCCCGGCCGGCCACACTTTGATCCACGTCGCCGCCGCGAGCAGCACTGACGCGACACGCGGCCTGGCCGCGAGCCACACGACTGCGACGATCGCGATCGCCACCGACACGGCATCCAACCGGCCGACAGCGATCGGCCCGAGCAGGAGCAGGAACGCGAGCCACCACCAGGCGGCGTTCAGAGCACGACGGCGCCCGCGGGCTGTCAGGACGGCGAAGGCGATCACATCGAAGACGGTCACCATCGCGAGCCACGCGACGACGTAGTCGCCCGCGCCGGCGATCAACGGGATGAGCACCGGCACCATGGCCAGAAGCGGATACACCCACGGCGCGGTCACACCCATGAATGCGTAGCCGTGCTGGGCGAGCTGCGCCCACGGCAGGTACACGATGGTGACGTCGCCGAGCGGCATGCCGTCGCCGAACAGGGCGAGCAGCCACAGGACCACGTGGACGAGCAGGAACGCGCCCCAGAGCGCGTACACGTTGCCCCAGAGCGCGTACACGTTGCCCCTGATCCGCAGCAGCGCCTGCCCGCGACTCCGCCGGCCATTGCGGGGCTCGAGGCCCCGCTCGTCACCGGGCGCCTCGTCGAAGGAATGGCCTGCGGCATCGGTCGCGGTGTCGGTCGCCATAGTGACTCATGCTATCGATCGGAGGTGTGCCGGCCCCGCGGGTCCTCGCCGCGCAGCGCACGACCGACGACCGACGGCATGGCCTCGGCGAGGTCGAGCGCCATCAGCGGGCCACCGTTGTGTGCGCCGACCACAGCCTTCGCCGCCGCTCCATGCAGGGCGGCCGCCGTCGCTGCCAGCGCCGCGAGTGCATCGTGTCCGTCCCGGGCGACGGCATCAGCATGTGTCGCCACGAGCGCGCCCAGGATGCCGCCCAGCACGTCGCCGCTCCCCGCCGTGGCCAGCCATCCGGCATCCGGTCCCGTCGAGACATCGATCGGGTCACCTCCCGGAGCGACCACGTGCGTGAGGTGTCCCTTCAGCAGCACGGTGGCGCCCGTGGCTTCGGCGGCGCGAACGGCCCAGGCACGGGCATCCGTCGCGATCTCGTCTGCGGATGCTGTCAGGCCGTGAGCCTCGAGCACCCTTGCGAGCTCTCGGTAATGCGGGGTGATCACGACGGGGCCTGCCGCCGAGCCGATCAGGTCGAGTGCGCCGGCGTCGACGACGGCGGGAACATCCTGCTCGAGCGCGGAGTGCAGCCGGTGGGTGTTGGCGCGGTCGCGGTGCGCGGCATCCATTCCGGAGCCGAGGAGCCATGCCTGCACCCGGCCAGGGGCGGTCACCGTCTCAGGGCGGTGCTGCAGCACGAGACGCGCCGGAACGTCGTCGCCGACGTAACGGACCATTCCGACCCCGGTCCGGGATGCCGCCTCGACGCCCAGTACCGCCGCGCCCGGGTATTCGTCCGACCCCGTCACGACGCCGAGCACTCCCCTGCTGTACTTGTCGTCCCCCACGCCGGGCACCGCGATCCACTGCTTGCAGTCCTTCAGCCACCAGCGCGCTCCCGACACCGATTCCCCGTCGTCGCTCATGCCTTCACGATAGGTTGGCAGGCGTTTGAATAAACAGCCAAGGAGAGCCGAGTGTCCCTTTCGCTTCCAGGCCGAGTGGTCATCTTCGACTACGGCGAGGTCATCTCCCTCACGCCGACCGAGGCGGACCGCGAGGCGCTCATCGAGATCGCCGACGTCGACCGGGACGCGTTCTGGGCGTCGTATTGGAAGCATCGCGCCGAGCTCGACCAGGGCACGCTGAGCATCCACGATTACTGGCGTCGGGTCGAGGCCGATACCGGCGCCCGCTGGTCGGAGAGCACATTGCACCTGCTGTGGGTGACAGACTTCCGCGGCTGGCTCAGTGTCGACACCGGAACGATCGACGTGCTCGTCGACCTGCGCGACGGCGGCACGCGACTCGCCCTGCTGTCGAACGCCGGCGCCGATTTCGGCAGCTATTTCCGACAGGGACTCATCGGATCGCTGTTCGAGCGCGTGTTCGTCTCCGGCGAGCTGCTGCTGGTGAAGCCGGATGCCGCGATCTTCCAGCATGTACTCGACGAACTGGGCGTCCCCGCCGCTGACGCCGTGTTCATCGACAACAAGCCCGAGAACGTCCTGGGCGCCGAGACGCTCGGCATCACCGGTCACGTCTTCACGAGCGCGAGCGGTCTGCGCGCGTTCCTCGAGTCGCTCGCGTAGGGCGGCTGGCGTTGCCCGGCCTGTTCGACCCGATCGAGGTGCGCGGAACGCGGCTGCGCAACCGCATCTTCACCGCGCCCATGTGCCAGTACTCCGTGATGCGCCGCGACGGGGTGCCTGCACCGTGGCATCTGGTGCACCTCGGCTCGATCGCGGCGGGCGGAAGCTCGCTGGTCATCGCCGAGGCGACAGCGGTGAGCCCTGAGGGACGCATCTCCGACGGCGACACCGGCATCTGGAACGACGAACAGGCGCACGCCTGGCGGCCCATCGCCGAGTTCATCGCATCCCAGGGCGCCGTGCCGGGTATCCAGTTGGCGCATGCCGGTCGCAAGGGCTCGACCTGGGCTCCGTGGGGCGAGGACGGCCGCCACGGCACGATCCCGCCGCGAGAGGGCGGGTGGCCGACGGTCGCACCGTCGGAGGTTCCGTACGAGGGCCTTGCCGTTCCGGGCGCCCTCGACTCCGAAGGCATCGACCGCATCGTCGGCGCATTCGCCGCGGCGGCCCGGCGAGCGGTGAATGCAGGCTTCGGCATGGTCGAGGTGCACGCGGCGCACGGCTACCTGCTGCACGAGTTCCTCTCGCCCGTGAGCAACTTCCGCACGGATGCGTACGGCGGCAGCCTCGAGAACCGGGCCCGGCCGCTTCTGCGGGTGGTGGCATCCGTTCGGGAGGCGATCGGCGACCTGCCGCTTTTCGTGCGGTTCTCCGCCAGCGACTGGGCGCCAACCGGCTGGGATGTGGATGCTTGCGCCACCGTCGCCCGCTGGTGTGCGGATGCCGGCGCCGACCTCTTCGACATCTCCTCCGGCGGCAACGTACGCGCGGAGATCCCGGTCGGCCCCGGCTACCAGGTGCCGTTCGCTGCCCGCATCAAGGAGCTCACCGGTCTGCCTGTGTCGGCGGTCGGGATCATCACGGAGCCACGGCAGGCATCCGCGGTCGTCTCGTCCGGGCAGGCGGATGCCGTCTCCCTCGCCCGCGAGCTGCTGCGAGATCCGCACTTCCCGTTGCGCGCTGCCTACGAACTCGGTGTCGACCTCGACTACTGGCCCGGCCAGTACCTCAGGGCCCGCTGGCGCTGACGTCCCGGCGGCGCATCCACGTCACGACCGGCGCGTAGCGTCCTGCACCTCCCCCACGAGCTCCTCGATGATGTCTTCGAGGAACACGACGCCGAGCGTCTCGTCGTCCTGTCCGACGGTGCGGCCGACGTGTCCTCCGGAGCGGCGCATCACGGCGAGCGCGTCTTCGATGTCGGATTCGGGTTCCAACGGCACGAGCCTGCGGAATCGCCACGCGGGAATCGGTTCGTTGTGCCCGTCGCGTTCGAGGTCGAGCACGTCCTTGAGGTGCACGTATCCGATCGGCTCGCCGGTGGAGTCCACGATCACGTAGCGGGAGAAGCCGTGCTTCGCCACAGCGCGGTCGACATCCGACGGAGTCGCCGTCTCGGGAAGGCACACGAGTGTCTGCAGGTCGAGTGCGACATCCGTCACCTTCTTGGCGGAGAACTCGAAGGCGTTGCTGAGCGTGCCGGTGCGGTCGGTGAGCACGCCTTCCCTGGTGGACTGGTCGACGATGGTCGCCACCTCGTCGAGGGTGAACGTGCTGACGGCTTCGTTCACGGGCTTGACGCCGAAGATGCGCACGATGCCGTTCGCCATGGCGTTGAGCGCGGCGACGATGGGTTTGAGCACGCGAGCGATTCCGACCAGCGGAGGGGCCAGCAACAGCGCGGCCCTGTCCGGAAGCGAGAACGACAGGTTCTTGGGCACCATCTCGCCGAAGACGACGTGCAGGAACGTGACCAGCACGAGCGCGATGCCGAACGCGATTCCGGCGATCCAGTCATCCGATAATCCGGTGAGTTTCAGGGGCGCCTCGAGCACGTGGTGGATGGCCGGCTCGGAGACGTTGAGGATCAGCAGCGAGCAGACGGTGATGCCGAGCTGGGTCGTGGCCAGCATGAGCGTCGCGTGCTCCATCGCCCAGAGCGCGGTGCGGGCGGCACGGCCGCCGTGCTCGGCCTTCGGTTCGATCTGCGAGCGGCGCGCCGACATGACGGCGAACTCCGCGCCGACGAAGAATGCGTTGCCCGCCAGGAGCACGAAGAGCAGCAGGATGCCCACCCAGTCAGGCACGGTCCGCCTCCTGCCCGTGCTCGGAGGCGTGTTCCGTCGACCTGGCCGCATTCCGGCGCTCGGTGTAGCGAGCCGGATCGGTGTCGGGGTCGGGAGTGAACCTCAGCCGGTCCACGCGTCTGCCGTCGAGGCGCTCGACGCGCAGCGTTCCGCCGTCGACGTGCACCTCGTCGCCGACGACCGGCAGCCGGTCGAGCTCGTTCATCACATACCCGGCGACCGTCTCGTACGGCCCCTCCTCCGGAATCTCGATGCCGGTGCGGTCCTCCAGTTCGTCGGGTCGGAGCATCCCGGAGATCGTGATCGATCCGGCGCCGCGCACGATGTCCGCTCGAGCCCGGTCGTGCTCGTCCGCCACGTCGCCGACAAGCTCTTCGACGAGGTCCTCCAATGTGGCGACGCCGGCTGTTCCGCCGTACTCGTCGACCACGACGGCCATCTGATAGCCCTTGCCGCGCAACTCGCCGAGCAGGGTGTCGAGGGTCATCGTCTCCGGCACGCGCACCGCGTCCGTCTGCAGAGCGGATGCCGGCACGAGCGGCCTGCGCTGGATGGGCACCGCGACCGCCTGCTTCACGTGCACGATGCCGACGATGTCGTCGATGTCGTCATCGATCACCGGGAACCGCGAGAACCCGGTGCGTCGCGCGAGTGCGAGAACCTCGGTGGCGGGATCTGACCGATGTACGCTCGCGACGCGAGGCCGCGGAGTCATGACGTCGGATGCCGTGTGCTCGGAGAACCGCAGCGTGCGGCCGAGCAGCGTCGCGGTGTCGGATTCGAGCAGACCGGCGCTCGCGGATCGCCGCACGAGGGATGCCAGCTCCTCGGCGCTGCGGGCGCCGGAGAGCTCCTCCTTCGGTTCGACCCCGAGCAGCCGCAGCACGCCGTTGGCGCTGGCGTTGAGCACGAAGACCGCAGGCCGGAACACGGTGGTGAACACGGTCTGGAACGGGATGACGATCTTGGCCGTGGCCCGTGGCAGGGCGAGTGCGAAACCCTTCGGTACGAGCTCGCCGAGGATCATCGATACGAGTGTGGCGACCAGGATGCCCACGACCGTGCCGATCGGCGGCACCGCGGCACCCGGAAGCCCGATCGACTCCAGCGGCACGGTCAGCAGCGATGAGATGGACGGCTCCATGAGGTAGCCGGTGAGCAGCGTCGTGAGCGTGATGCCGAGTTGCGCACTGGAGAGATGCGTCGAGGTGATCTTGAGAGCGGCGATCGTCATCGCCAGCCGCGTCTCGCCGCGCTTCCGCCGCGCCTCCAGATCGGCCCTGTCGAGGTTCACCAGCGCGAATTCGCTGGCGACGAAGAACCCTGTGCCGACGGTGAGCACCAGGCCGGCGACGAGCATGAGCCATTCCGTCACGGTCGTCACCGCCTCCGGCTGCGCCACTCACCGGCACTCGACGTCCGGTGACTCGACAACGTGGGCGAACTGGCAGAAGGAGGGTCGTCCATTGTCTTCGAAAGTATACCGGCGGGCATCCGGCTGCCCCGGCTCCCGCGCGCTCCCGGCCCGAGCGGCCGTCCCTTCTCGAGGCGCTACACCTTCCGGCATCCGCTACACGAAGTTTCAGTAGCGGATGCCGGAAGGTGTAGCGGATGTCGGCTTCTGTGACGCAAGCCTGCCCTGTCGTCCTGTCCGTGCCCAGGTCAGCGAGATCGCTCCGCTTCCACAGTGCTACGTCGCTCGAGGCGAAACCGCCGCCGAGTCAGACACCATGCGGGACATGTCTCCGACCGACTCAACGTCTCTGACGATCGTTCGACGCCGCGAGCAACTCGACCCGGTGGACGATCGCCGTCGTCGGCGCTCGGTCGCGTCGGGCGTATGGTTCCGCGTGGCTTCCGGCAGCTACGTCCGCACGGCCGAGTGGCGTGTGCTAAGCCCCATCGAGCAGCACCGGGTACGCGTGAGCGAAGCACTGCGGCGCATCCAGCCGGGTGCGGTGATCTCTCATAGGGCCGCCGCCGCACACCACGACATCGATGTGCTCGGCGCTTGGCCGGATTACGTCGACGTCATCGTTGATCACGCTTCCGGCGGTCGGTCGACGGGCGCGATACGTCGGCACGCAACGGGCCTCGCCGGCGTACAGCGAGAATCGCTGGGGGACCACGAGGTGACCACGCCGGCTCAGACCGCACTCGATCTGGCTCGCACGCTCCCGTTCGTCGTCGCGGTGACGGCCGTCGACCAGGCGATCTGGACGGGGCGGCCAGGCGGCGCTCTGACGACCCTCGAGGAGATCGCCGGGCTCCTGGATGTCAATCGACCGCGGCGCGGAGACGCTCAGGCGCGGCGGGTTGTTGCATTCGCCAACCCGGAGTCGTCGAACGTGCGCGAGTCACAGAACTTCGTCGTCGTCGTGTCTCTCGGGTTTCCCCGGCCGCTCGTGCAGTATCGGCGCATCCTCCGCAGCGGTCGGCTCGCGATCGCCGACCTCTATTTCGAGGAGCAGGACCACTGGTGCGAGATCGACGGCCACGGCAAGTACCTCAGCCCGGAGTTCGGAGCGGAGCGCGATCCCGCTCAGATCGTGATCGACGAGAAGAACCGGGAGAACGAGATCCGCCGCGAGGTCCGCGGCTTTTCCCGTTGGGAGGCGATGGATGCCGACCGGCCGCGAGACATCTACGACATCCTCACCCAAGACGGCCTTCGCTCATTCAAGCCGCGGCCTTGATGATGCTTGGCGCTACACATATCGGCATCCGCCACAGAAATCGGCATCCGCCACAGGAAAATTCTGTGGCGGATGCCGATACGTGTAGCGCGAAGGCTCGCACCGACAGCACCGGCGCTACCAGCTGACCGGCAGCGCCTTGCCCTCTTCGTACCCGGCGGCGGACTGGATGCCCACCAGCGCCCGGTCGTGGAACTGCTTCAGCGTGCGCGCACCCGCATACGTGAACGAGCTGCGCAGACCCGTCGTGATCATGTCGAGCAGATCCTCCACCGAGGGGCGCAACGGGTCGAGGTAGATGCGCGAGCTCGAGATGCCCTCCGCGAACAGCTCCTTGCGGGCACGCTCGTACGGGTCCAGTCGCTCGAAGCGCTGCTGAACCGCCTTGGTCGACGCCATCCCCCAGCTCTCCTTGTAGAGCCTGCCCGTCTCATCCGTCTGAAGGCGCCCTGG
The DNA here is from genome assembly GCF_054780115.1 of Humibacter ginsengiterrae. Classification (NCBI taxonomy): domain Bacteria; kingdom Bacillati; phylum Actinomycetota; class Actinomycetes; order Micrococcales; family Microbacteriaceae; genus Humibacter; species Humibacter ginsengiterrae. The sequence goes on along the minus strand of NZ_BAAGWY010000002.1, from coordinate 267,843 downwards.
CGCCTCGACCGTGCCCGCGAACCAGGATCCGATCATGACGGATGCCCCACCGGCGGCGAGCGCGAGCGCCACGTCGCGCGGATACCGCACGCCGCCGTCCGCCCAGACGTGCGCGCCGAGCTCGCGTGCCGTCTCCGACGTCTCGAGCACAGCGGAGAACTGCGGCCGCCCGACCGCCGTCATCATCCGCGTCGTGCACATCGCGCCAGGACCGACGCCGACCTTGAGGATGTCTGCACCCGCCGAGACGAGGTCGCGCACCGCCTGGTCGGTCACGACGTTGCCGGCCGCGATCGGAACACCGAGGTGGAGCTTCGCGACGGCATGAATGGCCCGCCGCATTCCGTCCTGGTCGCCGTGCGCCGTGTCGAGCACCAGCACGTCGACGCCCGACGACACCAGCGCACGTGCCCGGCCCGTGACGTCGCCGTTGATGCCGATCGCGGCGGCCACGCGGAGCCTGCCGTGTGCATCCAGCGCCGGCTGATAGATGGTGGAGCGCAGCGCACTCGTACGGCTCAGGGTGCCGACCACACGACCGTGATCGAGCACCGGCGCGAAATCCAGGTCGGCCGCCTCGAGCAGATCGAACGCCGCACGGGCATCCGGAACGTCTTCGGCATCGATCGAGGGAAGCGATCCGTGCAGCAACTCGCCCAGGCGTGCGTCGGGAAGCGCGCCTGCCAGGTCGCGGGCGGCGAGGCATCCGATGTACTTGCCGGTGTCATCGTGCAGAACAATGCCGCGACCGGGCAGTGGTGGCACGACGGTGAGCGCCTTCTCGACGGTCTCTTCCGGGCTCATCGCGAACGGCGAGTCGAAGACCGTCGGCTGCGTCTTCACCCAATCGATGGCCGCTTCGAGATCCTGCGGATGCATGTCCTGCGGCAGTACGCCGAGCCCTCCCCGCCTGGCGAGCGTTGCTGCAAGGCGCGGCCCGGTGACGGAGTTCATGTTGGCGGAGACGATGGGGATGCTCGCGCCTGTCCCGTCCTCGGGAGCGAGTGAGACATCCAGGCGGCTTGTCACATTCGAGCGGCTGGGCACCAGGAACACGTCCGAGTAGGTCAGGTCGTGCGTCGGCGCCGTTCCATAGAACTGCATGGAGCCAACGTTATGCGGTGCCCGAGCGGGCCGCACTGGCCCGCTCGACGTGTTGCCAGCACTGCGAGGATCCACCGGATCGTCGTTCCAAGCCCGCCGCGCGGGCAGACGCGGCACTGAGACGATTCGATTAGGCTTGATCCCTGGCCGGAACGGCCGTCGTATGTGCCCTCAGCGACTGCTGTTCCGCTGCAGATTGCCATCAACGAAGAGAGTGGGCGAAACGGCTGTGTCGAGCCAGTTGACCGGTGTAGGAACAGACGAGGGAGCGTCAGGAGAATTCGGAGCCAACGAGTGGCTCGTCGACGAACTGTACGAGCAGTACATCGCCGACAAGAACTCGGTGGACAAGTCCTGGTGGCCCATTCTCGAGACCTACACACCCGGCAAGAGCGCCGTGGCCACTCCCGAAACGGAATCCGACGGCATCGCTGAAACCGCCGCGGCGCAGGCTCCCGCTGCTGCGCCGCAGCAGGCCGTAGCCCCGCAGGCTCCGGCAGCGCCTCAGCCGCCGGCCGCGGCACCGGCCGAGCCCACGGCGGTGCCCGCTCAGGCTCCGACCGCGGAAACTCCCGCCGCACCCGCTCCCACGCAGCCCGTCGCCCGCACCACCTCGATCGCGCCACGTCCGGCACCCGTGCCCGCCGACGCGCCGGTCACCGCGCCGCAGGGCGTCGTGCGCGAGGGCGAAGAGGCTCCCGTGGAGCCGAAGCCGGTCGTCACGCCGCTTCGCGGCATGGCCAAGACGTTGGCCACCAACATGGATGCCAGCCTCACCGTGCCGACGGCGACGAGCGTTCGCACCATCCCGGCGAAGCTGATGATCGACAACCGCATCGTCATCAACAACCACCTCGGACGCACGCGCGGCGGCAAGGTCAGCTTCACGCACCTCATCGGCTGGGCGCTCATCCAGGCGCTCAAGGACTTCCCGAGCCAGAACGTCTATTACGACGTCGTGGACGGCAAGCCGTCGGTGGTCTCCCCCGCGCACATCGGTCTCGGCATCGCCATCGACCTGCCCAAGCCCGACGGCTCGCGCGCCCTGCTGGTTCCGGCGATCAAGCGTGCGGAGTCGCTGACGTTCGGCGAGTACCTCGCCGCCTACGAAGACCTCGTGAAGCGCGCCAGGGCCAACAAGCTGACGGCCGATGACTTCAGCGGCGCGAGCATCTCGCTCACCAATCCGGGCGGCATCGGCACCGTGCACTCCGTGCCGCGCCTGATGAAGGGCCAGGGCTGCATCATCGGCGCTGGCGCTCTCGAGTATCCGGCTGAGTTCCAGGGCTCGTCACTGAAGACCCTCACCACGCTCGGCGTCGGCAAGACCATCACGCTGACCAGCACTTACGACCACCGGGTCATCCAGGGCGCGGGATCCGGTGAGTTCCTGAAGGTCGTGCACGAGCTGCTCATCGGCCAGCGCGACTTCTACGAGGACATCTTCGCCGCGCTGCGCATCCCCTACGACCCGATTCACTGGGCCGAGGACATCAGCGTCGACCTGGCCAGTTCGGTCGACAAGACCGCGCGAGTGCAGGAGCTGATCAACTCGTTCCGGGTGCGCGGCCACTTGATGGCCGACATCGATCCGCTGGAGTACAAGCAGCGCACCCACCCCGACCTCGACATCGCCACCCACGGCCTCACGTTCTGGGACCTCGACCGGCAGTTCGTCACCGGACGTTTCGGGGGCGACAAGCGCACCATGCTGCTGCGCGACATCCTCGGCGTGCTGCGCGACTCGTACTGCCGCACAGTGGGCATCGAGTACATGCACATCCAGGACCCGGCGCAGCGCAAGTGGATCCAGGATCACGTCGAGGTGCCTTACGAGAAGCCGACGCACGACGAGCAGCTGCGCATCCTGGGCAAGCTGAACGAGGCGGAGGCGTTCGAGACGTTCCTGCAGACGAAGTACGTCGGGCAGAAGCGATTCAGTCTCGAGGGCGGCGAGTCGACCATCGCGCTTCTGGATGCCGTGTTGCAGGAGGCCGCGCAGGACGGACTCGACGAGGTGGCCATCGGCATGGCGCACCGCGGCCGTCTCAACGTGCTCACCAACATCGCGGGCAAGACGTACGGCCAGATCTTCCGCGAGTTCGAGGGAGCCCTGGACCCGCGGACCGTAGGCGGATCCGGCGACGTGAAGTACCACCTCGGCACCGAGGGCACCTTCACGGGCGCCAACGGCGAGGAGATCGCGGTGTACCTGGCCGCCAACCCGTCCCACCTCGAGGTGGTCGATGGCGTGCTGGAGGGCATCACCCGCGCGAAGCAGGATCGCCGCCCGGCCGGCACGTTCCTCACCCTGCCGATCCTCATCCACGGCGATGCCGCGATGGCCGGCCAGGGCGTCGTCATCGAGACGATGCAGATGTCGCAGCTGCGGGCATACCGCACGGGCGGCACCATCCACATCAACATCAACAATCAGGTCGGGTTCACCACCCCGCCGAGCGAGGGCCGTTCGTCGGTGTATGCGACCGATGTCGCGAAGGCGATCCAGGCGCCGATCTTCCACGTGAACGGCGACGACCCCGAGGCCGTCGTGCGGGTGGGCCAACTGGCCTTCCAGTTCCGGCAGGAGTTCAAGAAAGACGTCGTCATCGACCTCATCTGCTACCGCCGCCGCGGGCACAACGAGGGCGACGACCCGTCGATGACGCAGCCACTGATGTACAACCTCATCGAGGCGAAGCGCTCCGTGCGCCGCCTGTACACCGAGGCGCTGGTCGGCCGCGGCGACATCTCCGAGGAGGAGTACGAGCAGGCGCACAAGGACTTCCAGGAGCGCCTGGAGCGTGCGTTCGCCGAGACCCACGCAGCGCAGACCGGTTCCATCCCCGTCGTCTCCGGCGACCCGGATGCCATCAACGATCTGGAGCGCCCGGACTCGCAGCAGGATGCCGCGCGCGGCGAACTGGCGACGACCGGCGTCTCGGATGCGGTCATCCAGACCATCGGGCAGGCGTTCGACAACCCGCCCGCCGGTTTCACCGTGCACGCCAAGCTGAAGCAGCTTCTCGGCAAGCGCGTGGAGATGACGAAGAACGGCGGCATCGACTGGGCCATGGGCGAGCTGCTCGCACTCGGCTCGCTGCTGCTGGAGGGCACGCCGGTGCGTCTGGTCGGCCAGGACTCGCGCCGAGGCACGTTCGTGCAGCGCCAGGCGGTTCTGCACGACCGGGTGAATGGCCAGGAATGGCTGCCGCTGGCCAACCTCAGCGACAACCAGGCGAAGTTCTGGATCTACGACTCGCTGCTCAGCGAATACGCCGCGATGGGCTTCGAGTACGGCTACTCCGTGGAGCGGCCGGATGCCCTGGTGGCCTGGGAGGCGCAGTTCGGCGACTTCGCCAACGGCGCCCAGACGGTGATCGACGAGTTCATCTCCTCGGCCGAGCAGAAGTGGGGTCAGCGATCCTCCCTGGTGCTGCTGCTTCCGCACGGCTACGAGGGTCAGGGCCCCGACCACTCGTCGGCGCGCATCGAGCGCTATCTCCAGCTGTGCGCCGAGGACAACATGACGGTCGCGCGCCCCTCGACGCCGGCGTCGTACTTCCACCTGCTGCGCCGACAGGCCTATTCACGCCCGCGCCGACCGCTCATCGTGTTCACCCCGAAGGCGATGCTGCGTCTGCGGGGCGCGACGAGCGAGGTGTCCGAATTCACGTCGGGCTCGTTCCGTCCGGTGATCGACGATCCGCGCGGCGGCGACAAGAACGCGGTGAAGCGTGTGCTGCTCATGGCCGGCAAGGTCTATTACGACGTCAAGGCGGAGCTCGACAAGAACCCTGACGACCGCGTCGCGCTGGTGCGGGTCGAGCAGTACTACCCGTTCCCGGGCGACGAGCTGAAGTCGGTGCTGGCCTCGTATCCGAATGCCGAGTTCTTCTGGCTGCAGGACGAGCCGGAGAACCAGGGCGCCTGGATCTACATGGCACTGTCGGCCGCGAAGGCGGGGCTGCCGCCGTTCGGCGTCTTCTCGCGCGCCGCGTCCGCATCGCCGGCAACCGGCTCGGCCAAGCGCCACGCCCAGGAGCAGTCCGACCTGATCAAGCGCTCCCTCACGCTCTGACCGCTCAACCACAGAAAGGGGGACCGCGCCGAACGGCCGCGGTCCCCCTTCTTTAACCCCTCACGCGAAGAGCGAGCAGGCCTTTATGGGATATGCCGGGCGCAGGCGTGCCTCGCCCGAGAGACTGGGCCCCCGTCGCCGGTTGCGGACGGGGCTCGAAGCGCATCGTCCGGCCGAGCGATAGGGAGCATTGGGTCTGACACGTGCACGGCAAAGCGGCTCGGGCATCCGTCTTCCAGGAGCTGGCATCGGGTCTGGCAGGAGCGACGCGAAGCGCCGCAGGGGCATGTCTCCTGGAAGACGGATGCCCGTGCCGCGCACCCTCACAGATGAGTCGACTGAATGCTCCGCAGTCGCGCCAGTACCTGCACGCGCAGCTCCTCCGGTGCTGTCTCCTTGCACGCCCGCTGCACGACTTCGGTGAGCACCATGCCCACGTGCACCTCGCCCTGGCAGTCGCTGCAGTTCTCCAGGTGCTCGCGGATGTCCGCGGCATCGTCAGCCTGCAGCTCGTGGTGCAGGTATTCCTCGATGTCCTTCTTGGCCTTGTCGCAGCCGCAGTCGCTCATGTGGTGCTCCCGGTGTTGTGCACGGCGTCGGCCTTATCGTTTCGGACAGCACTGTCGTTCCTGACAGCGCTGAGGCCGCGTTCGTGCGCGTAGTCCGTCAACAGCTCCCGGAGCATCCGCCTGCCACGATGCAGACGGCTCATCACGGTGCCGATCGGTGTCTTCATGATGTCGGCGATCTCCTGGTAGGAGAAGCCCTCGACGTCGGCGAGATACACCGCGAGGCGAAAGTCCTCGGGGATCGCCTGCAGCGCGTCCTTCACGTCGGAGTCGGGGAGGTGATCGATCGCCTCCGCCTCGGCCGAACGCGATGTCGCCGACGTGGCGGATGCAGCGCCGCCGAGCTGCCAGTCCTCGAGCTCGTCGATCGGGTTCTGGTACGGTTCGCGCTGCTTCTTGCGGTATGTGTTGATGAAGGTGTTCGTCAGGATGCGGTACAGCCAGGCCTTCAGGTTCGTGCCCTGCTTGAACTGACCGAACGCCGCGTACGCCTTGACGAACGTCTCTTGCACGAGGTCTTGCGCATCCGCCGGGTTGCGCGTCATGCGCAACGCCGCTGCGTACAGCTGGTCCATGAACGGGAGCGCCTGCTCTTCGAACAGCGCGCCGACGTCCTGGGTTGATTCGTCGCGCGTGTTTTCCTCGTGTGGAGTCGACATCACGGCCCAGTCTAGGCCGGGCCGCGTCGTGCGAAGGCCGCGCCGAAGGGTCACGGGGCGGAGCGACGGGGTCGTCAGCGGGGCTTCGAGCAGCGCCTGGGCCATCCGTGCATTCACCTCCGCGTCGTCCGGTCGATCGATACTCTTGACAAGCGATGTTGATCTCGAAATATTCCGCGCCGGACTTCGATCCCTACGGCGACAAGAAACCTGAGGAACCGGATGCGCTCTGGCCGGCACCCACGGCGGCCGGTCCCCTGCGAGCGCGCCTCGCCATGCCCGGCTCGAAGTCCATCACGAACCGGGAGCTCGTACTGTCGGCCCTTGCGGATGCCCCGTCGCTGCTGCGTGCGCCCCTGCACTCCCGCGACAGCGCGAACATGATCGGCGCTCTGCGTGCCCTCGGCACCCGCATCGAGGAGCGCGAGGGCGCGGGCTCGTTCGGTCCCGATCTTCTCGTCACGCCCGGCGAACTCACCGGGAGCACCACGATCGATTGCGGACAGGCCGGCACCGTCATGCGCTTCGTGCCCCCGGTCGCCGCGCTGGCGCTCGGCCCGACCACGTTCGACGCAGACGACTCCGCACGCGGGCGTCCCATGGGCGGCATCGTCGCAGCTCTGCGTGCCCTTGGCGTCGATATCGACGACGATGGCCGCGGCGGGCTCCCCTTCACCGTGCACGGTACGGGCCGCGTTGCCGGGGGCGCGATCGAGATCGATGCGTCGGCATCCAGCCAGTTCGTCTCGGCGCTGCTGCTGTCGGCCGCGCGCTTCGACGCTGGCCTCCGGCTCACGCACGTCGGCGACCGGCTGCCGAGCCTTCCGCACATCGAGATGACGATCGACGCTCTCGCGCATCGAGGGGTGGCGGTACAGAGCCCCGGAGTGGGCGAATGGATCGTCGAACCCGGCTCGATCGGCGGCCGTGAGGTCGACATCGAGCCGGACCTCTCCAACGCCGCACCGTTCCTCGCCGCCGCGCTCGTCACAGGCGGCAGTGTCACGGTGACCGGCTGGCCGGATGCCACGACGCAGGTCGGCGCTGACCTTGCAGGCATCCTTCCAGCGTTCGGCGCCAGCGTGGAGCGCGCGAACCGCGCCCTGACCGTCCACGGCGGAGATGGCATCCGAGGTGTCGAGCTGGACCTCACGACCGGAGGCGAACTCGCGCCCACCGTCGCTGCCCTGGCCGCCCTAGCAGACTCACCCAGCACCATCACCGGGATCGGGCACATCCGTCACCACGAGACGGACCGGCTCGCCGCACTGGCCGCCGAGATCCGCTCGCTCGGCGGCGAGGTGGACGAACTGGACGACGGGCTGCGCGTCACGCCACGCCCCCTGCACGGCGGCGTCTGGCACAGCTACGAGGACCACCGCATGTCGACCAGCGGTGCCCTCATCGGGCTGGCGGTGCCGGGTATTCGGATCGAGAACGTCGAGGCGACGCACAAGACGCTGCCGCAGTTCACCGAGTTGTGGCAGGCGATGGTCGGCCGCGCCGTCGTCTCCGACGCCCGGCCGGCGACGTGAGCGGAGTGCACGCCGCGTGAGCTGGTGGGAGACGGACGACGACGAGGATGAGCCGTACGGCGAGTACGACGAGTCGTCGGTGCGTGTCCGGCCCAACCCGAAGGGAAGCCGTCCTCGCACGAAGACCCGCCCGGAGCACGAGGACGCGGTCGTCGGCCGGGTGCTGGGCGTCGACCGGGGCCGCTACACCGTGTTGGTCGACGAGGGCACACCCGACGAGCACGAAGCGACAGCCGCCCGCGCGAGCGAGCTGCGGAAGCATGCCGTCGTCACCGGGGACCGCGTCGACTTGGTCGGAGACGCCACAGGCGATGAGGGGACGCTGGCCCGCATCGTGCGCATCCGCGACCGCGCCACACTGTTGCGTCGTAGCGCGGACGATACGGATGCCGTGGAGCGCATCGTCGTCGCCAACGCCGACCAGATGCTCATCGTGGTGGCCGCCGCCAACCCGGAGCCGCGAACCCGGCTGGTCGATCGGTATCTCGTGGCGGCGTACGACGCCGGCATCGCTCCCCTGCTCGTGGTCACCAAGACGGATCTCGCCGATCCGGCTCCGTTCCTCGCGAACTTCGCCGGGCTCGATCTGCCCGTGTTCCTCAGCTCGGCCGCCGGGGCGCCGGACCGACGAGCTGGCGACGCGCAAACCGCCGAAGAGGCCGCCACGAGCGCCGTGGGCATCCCGCTCGACGACTTGTTCCTCGCGCTGGCCGGCCACGACACCGTCGCTGTAGGGCACTCGGGAGTGGGCAAGTCCACGCTCGTGAACGCGCTCGTGCCCGGCGCCGACCGCGCGACGGGTCACGTGAACGAGGTGACCGGTCGCGGGCGGCACACGTCGTCGTCGACGGTCTCTCTGAGGATGCGCTCGCCATACGGCGACGGCTGGATCATCGACACCCCGGGGGTTCGCTCGTTCGGACTGGGGCACGTCGATCCCGCCAACATCCTGCGAGCATTCACCGACCTGGCGGCGATCGCCGAGAACTGCCCGCGCGGTTGCACGCACCTCCCCGATGCGCCGGACTGCGCGATCATCGAGGCGGTGGATGCCGGCGAGCTCGGCGATCGCGGCCTCGCACGCCTCGACTCCCTGCAGCGTCTGCTGGCGACGTTCCGCTGAGCAGGTCGCCGGTTGGTCGCGCTCAGCTCGCCGCCATGTCTACCGCTGGTCTCTCGACACCGAAAGTGGGCACGGAAGCCACGGCTTTCGCGATTCCCCGGTGCTCGCGTTGTTCGAAACCGCCCACCAGGACGGGACGTCGCGGCGCGACTGCACAGTAGTAGTGTTCCAGGCGACCGTCCCAGGTGATGACGGCGGGCTTGTGAGCGTGTGTCGCGTCGATGCTCCCAGCCACCCCGACATCGACGAGGATCTCGCCAGGCTTTTCCCAGTGGATGAGGTCGTCGGAAGTGGCGTACCCCTCCCGCGCGTGCCCGTCGGCCGCGAGTCCGAAGTAGAACATGACCCAGTGATCGCCGTCGCGGAGAACGCATGGATCGGATGCGAAGATCTCATCGAAGTCGCCCGGGCGTCCGACTCGTAGGACCGGTTCGTCCTGGAGTCGTCGCCAGTTGACGAGATCGCTCGAGACCGCCACCCCGGTCTGCTCGATCCACGGCGGTGGAACTGCGACCGTTCCGAAGACATCCCGGTTCTTCGCGTTATAGAACACGTAGAACAGTCCGTTGTGCTCCATCAGCCACGACTTGTACAACCCGCCATGCTCCCAGGCGCCGCCATCCGCCGGGTTCAGCCTTGCTCCGGTCTCCTCCCAGTGCACCAGGTCTCGGCTGCGCACGAATCCGATGACTCCGGGGCCGGCCTCGTACCCGGGAGCCGGGTACGCGTGATACGTGCCTAGATACCATCCATCGAACAATCGGAGTTCCCCCGCCGAGCCCATATCGTTGTCACGAACGATGCAGGTCAATGCTGAGTTGTATTTGCGGGCCTCGCTCTCTGGATCTCGCGGGAGGACCACCTCGGGGCTCCGCCAGCCATCCGCGTCCTTCCACGTCATCGCTGTCTGGTAGCCGATGCCGTCCCAACCGACGAAGGTCATGCCCTGGCGCCCATTGAGCGAGAACACGAAGGGACAGTCCACGGCGAGCGCGTCGAACCTCGATTCCTGGAACGAAGGTGCGATCTCCAGGGTGTCGTTGCGTACCGGAGTGCGCACTCGATCGGTGCTGCTCGGCTCCGCGGACGTCACTTGACCGATCCCGACACCAGTCCGGACACGTAATAGCGCTGCAGCAGGATGAAGAGCAGAACGCAGGGAAGCATCATCACGGTGATGCCTGCTTGGAGCGCTCCCCAGTCGATCGTGTTCATCGGGCCCGACTGCGCGTTCATCAGTGCCACGGGCAACGTGAAATCGGGGTTGTTGTTCAAAAGCACGAGCGCCGCCAGAAACTCGTTCCACGCTGCGACGAATGCGAACAGAGCAATCGTGACGATGCCGGGTGAGACGAGGCGTAGAAGGACGCGGGGCAGAGCCGTGATCTTCGTACATCCGTCGATCTCCGCCGCCTCGACGAGCTCTGCCGGAAGCGAATCGAACGAGTTCCGCATCATGTAGATGGCGAAGGGAAGCTGGAAGGTCGAGTAGATCAGCGACAGCCCGAACAGCGAGTTCGTCAGGTGGAACCAGATCATGACCTGGAAGAGTGAGACGAGCAGAGCCGGATACGGGACGAGCAGCATTCCGACGGTGACGGCGAAGAAGGCGGCTCGCCCAGGGAATCGGAGTCGCGAGACGGCATAGCCCGCAAGAACTGCCACGACCGTCGTAATGGCGACCGTGAGCAACGTGGCCGTTGCCGAATTGAGTACGTAGTTCCAGAGCGACGATCCCTGACCGTTCAGCTTCGTGAAACTTTCGATGGAGAACTGCGACGGCCACCAGACCGGCGGCGAGGCGTTGGCCTCGCCGGTTGGCTTGAAGCCCCCGATCAAGGTCCACAGGATAGGGAACGCGAAGATCAGAGCCAGCGCCACGGAGATCCCGATGCGGAGCGGGCTCCGCGAGGATTCGCGTTGAGCGGTGCGACGACGGCTGTGACGAGCTGGAGCCGGCCAGATCGTGTGCTGAGCGGTCATGTTCAGGCCTTTCCTCGTTGCAGTCGCACCTGGAAGATCGAGATCGCTGCCATGATGACGACGATGATGACGGCGATCGACGCCCCGTAACCACGGTTCAGCGCGACGAACGCCGCGTTGTAGAGGTAGTAGACGACCGTGACGGTGGAGTTGTTCGGGCCGCCTTTCGTCATTGTGAAGAACTGGTCGAACGCGAGGAACGTCTGCGTGACGGTGAGCAGCACGACCAGAGACAGCGGCTTCGAGATGAGCGGCAGCGTGATGCGCGTGAGGGTCGCCCATGAGCGAGCGCCGTCGAGCCTGGCTGCCTCATAGATCTCGGACGGGATGGAGTCCATTCCGATGAGGAGCACGAGCATGGCGAGACCCACCGTCTTCCAGATCGTCATGATGACGACCAGGACCAGTGTCGAGTTCGTGTGCGCGAACCAGTCGGTGCCCGAGGGCGCGATCCCCCACGACATCGCGATCGCGGGGAGTACACCGGTCTGAGAGTTACTCATGGAGAGCCACAGCAGACCCGCAGGGGCGAACCCGATGGTGACCGGTGCGAACAGCAGTGCACGCACCGCCGTCCGACCGGGAAATCGGGGCCGGACCAACAGCGCGAGAGCGAGCGAGATCGCGACTCCCAACGCTGAAGCGATGACGGTGTACGAGACCGTGAACAAGACGGCCCGACCGAATGCCGGATCGCTCAGCGCGTGTTCGTAATTGCTCAGCCCGACCGGGCTCGGGGTTCCGAACGTCGGCCAGTCGAAGAACGACATGTAGATCGTCAGCACGAACGGCAGCGCGAAGAACAGCACGACGAGCACCGCCGCCGGAGAGGCCAGCAGCCATCCGGCCGCGGTCTCTCCCCGTGCGAAGGCGGCGTGCCTCTTGGCCTTCGTCTTCGCACGGGTCTCGTGCCGGCCGGCGACACGGACTTGGAGCATGGCGTTCATCCGTCCCTCCCTCGAACCGACCGCTACTGCTTCTGCGAGGTAATCGCGTCGGCCGCCTTCTGAGCGGTCTCCGTCGCCTCGACGGGCGACGCACCGTCGAAGACGACGGACTGGATCATTTGAAGCCACGGCCCCTGATTGCTCGACACGACGTCGTTGTAGTAGACGGAGTCGTATGTCTCGCCCTTGCTGAGCATGGCGGAAGGAACGCTGACGGAGTCGCCCAGGGACGAGGGGATGGTCACGTCCGTCCGAGGTGGAAGCGAGGGCAGTCCGAGGAACACCTTCTCACTGGTCTGCTTCGACGTCAGCCAGTCGATGAAGTCCCATGCCTCGTTCTTGTGCTGAGACTGGGTCGTGATCGCTGCCGTGTCACCGCCCGAGAACGTCGCCCACTGGCCGGCCTCCGGACCGGGAATCTTGGCGAGACCCCAATCGAACTTCGGGTTCGTCCCGATGCCGGCGGTGTTGATGCCGTTCGCGCCGGAGAAGTTGATGCCGATCTTGCCTGACGCGAATTCCGCGAAGAAGCCGTTCCCCTGGTCCGTCTTCGAGGAGGTCGGGATATCGCCGTGCTGGTACAGCGTCTGCAGGAATCCGAGCGCCTTCTGGGTAGCGCTGTTGTAGAAGTCGAAGCTGCCGCTCTTGGTGACCACCTGCTGACCCTGGGCCCAGATCAGCGGGGTGACGTCGTAGGCCAGCGAGCCGGGCGAGTCACCGCTGATATACGCACCGTGTATGCCGTTGCCGAGCTCCGTGATGGCGTCCGCTGCCTTGACTAAGCCCGCCCAGGTGTTCGGCGGTGTGTTGGGATCCAATCCCGCCTCTTCGAACAGCGTCTTGTTGTAGAGGTACAGCGATGTGTCCGTGTCGAACGGAACGCCGTACACCTTGCCGTCCGCTGTGGCCGATTGCTCGTGCGCGGCAGCGAGGTGCCCGTACGCTCCGGATGTCTTCAACAGACCGGTCAGGTCGATGACCGTCTTGTTCTTCACGATCTGCGGCATGAAGACCAGGTCGGACCCGAGGAGATCGGGAAGCGATCCGGCTTGCGCCGCCTGCGCGTATTTGGTGACGTACTGGTCAGCAGGTACCTGAGTCAGCTGCACCTGGTTCTTGTGCGTCTTGTTGTACGCATCGACCACCGCCGCGGTTACTGCGGAATTGCCGGCGCGTACCCACATCGTGAGCTTCGCGCCGTCGTTCTTGGCCACGATGCTGCCGGACGCCGACGATCCCGTACCGGATCCGCTGCTGCAGCCGCTCATGCAGAGACTGAGTGCCGCCGCCGCCGCTACCGCTGCCCCGACCATCCTGATGCGCCGTAACATCTCGAACTCCCTTGTTGAGGACGATTGACTTGTCTCCGGGAGGCTAGTGGAAAGTTGGCGAACGTTTCCACTAGTTTCCATTTCTTTCCGAAATGCCTCGGCTTACACTAGGGTGTCGTCATGGACCGGGGGACGGAACACCGAATCACAGCGAGCGATGTCGCTCGGCTCGCGGGCGTGTCGACATCGACCGTCTCGAAGGCCTTGTCCGGAAACGGACCCGTCCGCAGGCAGACGCGACTTCGCGTGCTGGAAGCGGCGAAGGAGCTGCACTATCGCCCGCCGTTGCGCGAAGGCGAATCCGATGGTACTAAGGCCCGCACGATCGGGGTCATCACGAACGACCGATTCGGCCGACTCACTGTGCCCGTGCTCCTCGGCGCCTTCGAAGCCCTTGCACAGCACGAGATCGCGTTACTTCTCTGCGACGGGCGCGGCGACCGGATCCGCGAGCAGTATTTCGTCGAGATGTTCCAGCGACGGCGGATCGACGGCATCCTCGTCGCGGGCAGCGGCGCGTTCCCGAGGCCGGCGCTCCAGACCCAAGGGTCGGTTCCCATCGTGTACGCGCTCGCCTGGTCCAACAACGAGCACGACACGTCGTTCGTTCCTCACGATGCCGGGGGTGCCGCCGCCGTCGCCGAGCACCTGCTGGCGACCGGTCGGCGCCGCATCGCCTACGTCGCCGGGCCGCAGCGCGACACCGCGTCGCAGGTCAGGCTCGCTGAGATCAGGCGGGTGCTGCGCGACAACGGCTCGGAGCTGTCGCACGAGCCGCTGTTCGGTCAGTGGAGTGAGGCTTGGGGCCGTCAAGCGACAACTCAGTTGATCCATTCCGGTGTGCCGTTCGACGGCATCGCCTGTGCGAGCGATCAGATCGCCCGGGGCGCGCTCGAGGTGCTGCGGGAGAACGAGATCCGGGTGCCTCAAAGCGTCGCAGTCACCGGTTTCGACAACTGGGACGTGATGGTGGAGGCGAGCAGACCGCCGTTGACGACCGTCGATCTGAGCCTCCACGACGTCGGCGTGGCCGCCGGCCTCGCCCTTCTGCACGCGATGAAGGGCGAGCCGAACGTTGCAAGGGGCATCCACCGGATCGACTGTCAGTTGGTCCCACGCGAGTCGACCGCCATGAGCTAGCTGCTCATGACGACTCCGAGGCGGTATACGCTCACGAGAATGGCACGGTTCAAGCCCGAGAAGCGGGTCACGAGCGCAGACGTGGCAGCCCGTGCAGGGGTATCGGTGAGCACAGTGTCGAAGGCGCTCTCGGGCAACGGAGCGGTGAGCCGGGAGACCCGCGATCGGATCCTTGCGGCAGCCAAGCAGATCGGCTTCATCCCACGTGCCTCGACGTCCAGCCAGAAGGTGCGGCGAACCGAGACGATCGGCGTGATCACCAGCGACAACGTCGGGCGTCTGACGGTACCGGTACTTCTCGGAGCGACGGAGACCTTGGCCGCCGACGGCTACGCGCTCCTTCTTCTCGACGGGCGAGGAGACCCCATCAGAGAGCAGCAGTTCATCGCGTCCCTTCTGAAGCGCGATGTCGACGGAATCCTCATGACTGGTGCCGGCGAGTTTTCTCGTGAACCCGTGCGCGGCGACGTGCCGGTTCCCGTCGTATATGCCATGGCGTGGTCGACAAATCCCGCCGACGCCTCGGTCGTTCCGGACGACGCCGAAGGCGCGCGGATGGCCACCAGGCACCTGCTATCGACCTCCCGAAGGCACATCGTGTTCATCTCAGGGCCGGAGAAGGACGACGCCTCCCGGTCGCGAAGCGCCGCTGTCGAAGACGAGCTGCAGCGCAACGGGCTAGCTCTCGCATCCCCGCCCGTGTTCGGAGAGTGGAGCGAGCGGTGGGGAAGGCAGGCGGCTGCCCAATTCGTCAAGTCCGGCGTGGAATTCGATGGCGTGGTCTGTGCCAACGATCAGATCGCTCGTGGGGTCACCGAAGCACTGCGCGAGCAGAGGATTGAGGTGCCCAGCGAGGTCGGCGTGATCGGGTTCGACAACTGGGACGTGATGGTCGAGGCGAGCCGACCTCGACTCTCGACCATCGACATGAGCCTTCGCGAAGTCGGGAACATCGCTGCCCGGCTCCTCCTGGATTCGATAGAAGAGGGCCACCTCGAGCCGGGGGTCCGGCACGTCGACTGCCAGCTCATCATTCGCGAGTCCACCGCACCGTTCTGACGCAAGCCGGGCGCACTGCTAGACAGCACCCATCAGTCCGCCCGGCCGAAGAGCACTGGACAGCACATTTCGGAAAGATCCGGAAACTTGTTGCCCGAGATTCACCACGGTTGCCATATTTGGCGATGAACCCGCGGATCGGCCCCCGGTCCGACTCGGGTTTTCCCGCTAACGCTCCGGCGAGGTCGGCATGCACACGGCTGTCATCACGACCCACTCGATGCAGAAGCTCGGACCGACGTCGTCGACGGGAGACGACGTCGTCGACAGGAAGAAGGACAGAACGATGACAACTCCTCGGCGACGGCGTCGTCGCAGCGCTCTGGCCGCGCTCGCGGTGGCGACTACGGTGGCCGCGATCGGCGGCGGGCTCGCATCCACGCCCGCTTCGGCTCGGGCGGACTCGCCGATCGCAATTCAGAACGACACGACGGCGAAGACGATCACGATGAGGGGAGGCGACTTCGCGATGGTCTACGACTACGACGGTCAGTCGAAGGTCTCCTCGTTCACGATGAACGGCACACAGCTGATGAACGGCGGCATGTATAGCACCGTTCAACTCGACGGCGACGGATCGACCCTGGACAGCCGTGCCCTCAGTTCGAGCCCCGAGGTGAAAGTGCGTGGCGATAACGTGATGGCATCGTTCGTGATGAGCGACGACGCGTTGTCCGTCTCGGAACGCTGGAATTTCGTCGTCACCCGGGACACTGTGCACCTGCAGGTAAGCCGCACCTACGACTGGACGAACGCGGCCGACCCCAAGGTGCGCCATAACGGAATGCTCACGTTCGGGTGGGCACGCATCTGGGACAACATCCGTCGCCCGCAGGACGGCGGAGACCTGCCCATCGGGAACGCGTACACCGGCAGCAACAACTTCTTCCTCTCGCAACCGAACGACAGGTACGGCGTCGAGGAGTCCGACTTCGTGATGCTGAAGAACTCCTCGCAACAGGCTCTGGATGTCAATGCGACCAGCAACCGGAACATCGCGACCGAGTTCGCATACACCGGTGACGGCAACACATACCAGGAGACACAGCTGTCGGCCGCACCTACGTGGGATTACACGGCGGGCATGGCGGCAAGTGGGCTCGTCTACGGCGGGCACTCGTCGAACGGCACGGATGCGTACATCTACGCTCCCGTGGCCGTCGCGCAGAAACAGACCGACTCGATCGATTACACATTCAAAACCGACGACTATGCCAAGTACTACTCGTTGGGCGGCACCGTGAACGGACTGGCTGACACCGCCGCCGTTTCATCCCTGCTCAACGATTTCGGACGCTCGGGGGTGATCGACAAGGGCTACGGGATGTCGACCGTGGGACTGCGGTATCCGGGCGTCGGCCCGTATGACATGGTCTACGCGGACCGCACCGTCGAGGGATACTTCGACCCGCCGATGACGAAGTCGCAGGAGAATCTGCTCACCTACTTCAAGGACGATGCGCAGAACTCCGACGGTCACATGGACGGACGAACCTTCCACCTCGATCATCCCTGGGGCACGAACAGCCTCTACGATGCGGACCCGTCCTACGCGATGGCTGTGGCCGACATGTACCAATACTCGGCCGACAAGTCCTGGCTCACCTCGATGAGGTCGTCGGTGGAGAAGTCGCTCGCCTACATGATCGACAACCAGTACGCGGCCCAGGACGGGCTGTTCCACAACGACATCACGAGCTGCACATCCACGAAGGGTGCGCGTGAGTGGAATGACGGCATCTACGTGAAGTACGAGAGCGGATACGTCAACGAGCTGATGTACGAGGCGCTGACTGATTGGTCTGCACTCGAGGCAACGACATTCCACGACCCGACCCTCGCCGATCACTACGCTTCGCTGGCCGCAGATCTCAAGACCGCCTTCAACAAGGACGCCGACTCCGGCGGACTCTGGGAACCCTCGACGGGGATGTTCGCCTACTGGCGTTGCCCGGATGGCACGGTGCAGGGAAACGTGGAGCAGACCCAGATCAACCTGCAGGCAATATCGTTCGGCATGGTGAGCCTGGACCGTGCACGGCAGATCCTCGACGGGATCGACCGCGAGATGGCACTGCAGCATCTCCAGCTGCTTCCGGAGAACTTCGTTCCACTCGCGCCGACCACCGAGGACTGGACCGGCGACCACTTCAGCGACGGCATCGAAGACGGATCCGTGTACCCCCTGATGACCGAGGAATACATGCGCGCCGCGGCGATCGTGGGCGAGCGCAACCAGTCGCTCGCGTACCTGGACCGGACAGCCGCCCGTTACACGAAGGACGGGTTCAACGGCTTCAGCTTCCTCCACTCGGTCTCACTGACGCCGAGCACTGGTGAGGCATGGTTCCCGTCGAACGCGAACGGCGCTGCGGGCCTCTTCAGCGACATGCTGGGCATCCAGCCGACCGCAGATGGCGTCAGGATCGCGCCGAACATCCCCAAGCAGATGGACGGAACCCGCGTCACGAAGACGATCCACAGTCAGGGAGAGCTCACCGTCGACTACCGCAGCGAACTGGAGCAGACCGTGCGATACGACGCGCCCGGCCAGTTCGTGACGATGCAATGGTCTGGACAGTCAGCGAACGCCACTTATGTCGTCTCGGACAACGGAGCTCGGCACACTGTGACCGCGGACAGCATGGGTTCCGTCGAATATCGCTTTGCGGCCGGCGGAGAGCACACCGTCGTCCTCATGGGCGGAAACGCCGCCGGGTACACGCTTCCCAGCGCACCGGACGACCTGGCGTACGGCAAGTCGGTGAGCACGTCCAGCAGCCTTGAGGGCCCGCTGCCCGGCGATCCGCCCTCGAAGGCGTGGAGCGCGGCATCGCTCGTCGACGGCATGCCGTACAGCGTCGATGGCTCGATGGGATGGGCAAGCAATTCCGATCTGACCCAGAATCACACCGAATCGGCCATCGTTGATCTCGGATCGACGCAGCAGGTTGGAAATGTCACGCTGTGGCCGGACGACTACGACGCCAAGGCCTCGTCGATCGGCGCGAACTTCCCGAGTGATTTCACCATCGCAACCTCGGCGGATGGGAAGACGTGGACGACCGAGGTCAGCAAAACGGATTACCCGAGACCGACAAGCGTGAGCACGGGCGAGTCGTTCGCGTTCGAGCATCCCGTGCAAGCCCGTTACATTCGTGTCGAGGGGACCGACCTCACCAACGATGGAGGCAGCTACCGGATGTCGTTGGCTGAGATCCAGGCCTTCAGCACTCCCGACAGCGCTTCCGTCGTCGAATCGTCCGGAAGCAACGACTAGCTCGGAAGTCTTCGCCCAATGAAGCCCGGGCAGCGGTCTTGCGGCCGCCGCCCGGGTTTCTTTCGTCTTCCTTGCATCGGCAGCCAAGTGCAGGAAAGACATCAGATGACGCTGGCCATCCTTCGGCGCGCCCACGAAGTTCATGGCAGGATTGATGCCTAAACATCCGATCAATCTCCGCACGAGGAGTGTCATGCACGAGCGCTTCGCCCGGTCCGAGTGGTTCCGTCACGACCGGTTCGGTCTGTTCATCCATTGGGGCGCGTATGCCGTGCCGGCGCGGGGCGAGTGGGTGCGCTCTGTCGAACGGATCAGTGTCGAGGACTACCAGCAGCACGTCGACGCGTTCCAGCCCGACTCGTTCGACCCCGGCGCGTGGGCGGATGCCGCTGTGGCCGCCGGCATGAAATACGCGGTGCTTACGGCGAAGCATCACGATGGGTTCTGCCTCTTCGACTCGCAGCTGACCGATTACAGCACGACGCACAACGGGTTGGGTCGAGACGTCGTGGCCGAGTTCCTCGACGCGTTCCGATCCCGCGGCCTCAAGGTCGGGCTCTACTACTCGCTTCTGGACTGGCACCACCCCGACTACCCGGCGTATGGCGATGCGCATCATCCGATGCGAGAGAACCCGGAGTGGCAGGGCCGCACTCACGACTTCGACCGCTACCTCGAGTACCTGCACGGCCAGGTGCGTGAGCTGTGCACGCGGTACGGACAGCTGGACATCCTGTGGTTCGACTTCTCTTACGACGACATGACCGCCGAGAAGTGGCGAGCGAAGGAGCTCGTCGAGATGGTGCGCGAACTGCAACCGGGAGTGCTCATCGACAACCGGCTCGAGGCATCCGGGTCGCAGAAGGGCAGCATCGTCACGGACTCCCCCACTCCCTTCAGCGGGGACTTCGCGTCGCCCGAGCAGATCATCCCCACCGAGGGCGTTCGCACCGGCAGCGGCGATGCCGTTCCCTGGGAGGCATGCATCACGCTGAACAATCACTGGGGGTACAACGCGTTCGACACGTTGTGGAAGCCGTCCGAACTCGTCGTGCGCAAGCTGGTGGAGTGCGTCTCGAAGGGAGGAAACCTGCTGTTGAACGTGGGGCCGGATGCCCGTGGCCGGTTCCCGAAGCCGGCGGTCGACATCCTGCACGAAGTGGGCGCGTGGCTGCGTGAGAACGGCGAGAGCGTGTATGGCGCGGGCGCCAGCACGCTGCCGAAACCGGAATGGGGTCGCTACACGCGACGCGACGACACCGTGTACGCGCATGTCCTGGAAGCGCCCGTCGGGCCGCTCGCCCTCACTCCGCTGCGTCCGGACCAGGTGGCCGACATCCGGCTGGTCGCCGACGGCACCGATCTGCCGCTGGCGGGCGGGTGGCACTCGCCGGAACGGGCCGAGAACGCGCTCGTCGCGTTCGGGCCCGATCAGACCTCCACCTACCCGCTGCCTGACTCCGTCGACACGGTTCTCGCTGTCAGGCTCGCGGGGCATTGATACCGTGAAGCCATGAGCGACGCTTCCCCCACCCCGCCCTCCCGACTGACTGCCGGCGATGCCGCCCCGGACTTCACACTGGAAGACCAGGACGGCGACCGGGTGTCGCTGCACGACTACGCGGGCCGGAACGTCGTCGTCTACTTCTACCCGGCCGCGATGACGCCCGGCTGCACCAAGGAGGCGTGCGACTTCCGCGACAACCTGAACTCGCTCGCCGCGGCCGGCTATCAGGTGCTGGGCATCTCGAAGGATGACCCGGCGACGCTCGCCAAGTTCCGCGACCGCGACAGCCTCAACTTCCCGCTGCTGTCCGACCCCGACCTCACGGTGCACAAGCTGTACGGCGCCTACGGCGAGAAGTCGCTCTACGGCAAGGTGGTCACCGGTGTGCTGCGGTCCACGTTCGTGGTGGACGAGGACGGGAGCATCCGTCTCGCGCTCTACAACGTGAAGGCCACCGGACACGTCGCCTCGCTGCGGAAGAAGCTCGGCCTCGCCGCCTGACGGGTTCGAAACGTCAGTCCTTCTTGCCGTCCGGCGATGACGCGGATTCCGCCGGCGCCTCGGAATCCTTCGAGTCCTCCGCCGGAGCGGACTCGCGTGCCGTCGCCCGCGTCACCTGCGGAGCCACTACGAGGCCGATGCCGACCGCGGCCAGCACAAGCAATACCCAGCCCGCCTGCGGCACCGCGGTGATGCCCGTGAAGCAGCCGACCGCGATGGCGAGTACGAGCAGGTGCCAGGTGATCACGGATGCCCGCATCCACGACCTCCTGCGGGCCGCGGCGACCGTCGTCAGCACGAGCCAGAGGGCGCAGAGAGCGGCGATGATGAGCAGTGCGATGCCGCTCGCGACATCGGATGCGGTGGCCTCCGCGGCCTGGACGCCCAGCCAGATCACCAGGGCTACGAGCGCGAGAGACTCCAGCGCGAGAAGTGCCACCAGGCATCCGAGTAGCACAGGAAACGACTTTTCGGGCCGGTCAACGCCGATATCGGGCGTTTGTTTCCGGTCTGTGTTCACAGCGTTATCCCAATCGAAACTCTTGATTTGCCACTACCAGTATGCGAGCATTTCTTGGTCGAGTTGTCGCTCACAGGGTGGTGGGCAGGTGTTATCCGAAAAGGAACACGAATCCACCAGGCATAACGGTCCACCAGGTACCGCGCCCGTCGGTACCGGATCCGCCCACGATCATCACCCTGACTCGTCGTTTACCCGAATTCACGACCATTCGGTCGTGCCCGGGCGTCACACGACGCACGCTATTTAAGGAGCACCCCCATGGATTGGCGCGACAAAGCCGCCTGCCTGACAGCCGACCCGGAACTCTTCTTCCCGGTGGGCAACACGGGACCGGCTGTCGAGCAGATCGAAAAGGCGAAGGCCGTTTGCGCCCGGTGCACCGTGACCGAGACCTGCCTGCAGTACGCCCTCGAGACCGGCCAGGACTCGGGCGTGTGGGGCGGTCTCTCCGAAGACGAGCGCCGCGCGCTTAAACGACGCGCCGCGCGAGCGCGTCGCGCCTCCTGACTTTCGGTCGCGATCGAACGAGCGCGTCGCGCCTCCCGACCGAGGCTGTCGGCGCGTTCGTCAGGCCTTGCGCAGGTAGCGCAGCGGCACCTCGATCGTCACCTCGGTGCCCGTGCCGACCATGGTGTGCCAGTCGATCGTTCCACTCAGCTCGCCCTGAATGAGCGTGCGCACGATCTGCGTGCCGAGCCCGTCGCCGACCTTGCCCTCCGGCAGGCCGGAGCCGTTGTCTTTGACCTTCACCGTGAGCGTCTCCGGCGAACGGTGCGCGATGATCTCCACCTCGCCGGAACGGCCGGCGAGCCCGTGCTCGACGGCGTTCGTCACCAGTTCCGTGAGCGCCAGCGCCAGCGGGGTGGCGTATTCGCTGGGCAGTTCCCCGAAGCTGCCCGATGACTTGGGGTGCACCGTCGTGTTGTGCGTGCTCGCCACCTCGGCAACAAGCAGCAGCACCCGGTCGAAGACGTCGTCGAAGTCCACGATCTGGGCGAGGCCTTCGGAGAGCGTGTCGTGCACGACGGCGATGGCCGAGACACGACGCATGGCCTGCCCGAGGGCATCCCGCGCCTCCTCGGAGTGCGTTCGCCTGGCCTGGATGCGCAGCAGCGACGCCACCGTCTGCAGGTTGTTCTTCACGCGGTGATGGATCTCGCGGATCGTCGCATCCTTGGTGATGAGCTCCTGCTCCTGGTGCCGCATCTCGGTCACATCGCGGCACAGCACGATCGCCCCGGTGCGCTCGCCGTGGGTGCGGATCGGGATGGTGCGCAGCGATACCGTCACCCCGCGCGCCTCGATGTCGGTGCGCCACGGCGCACGCCCGGTCACCACGAGCGGCAACGACTCGTCGACGACGGAGTTGCCCGTGAGAAGGCGCGTGGTGACCTCCGCCAGGGACTCCCCCTCGAGCTCCTCGGTGAAGCCCATGCGGTTGAAGGCGGAGAGCGCGTTCGGGCTGGCGAACGTCGTCACCCCGTCCACGTCGAGGCGGATCAGCCCGTCGGATGCCCGCGGCGCGCCCCTGCGCGGCCCGGCCGGCGCGCCGAGGTCGGGGAAGTCGCCCGTGGCGATCATGCCGAACAGGTCGTTCGCACAGGCGTTGAACGTGAGCTCCTGGCGGCTGGGCGTGCGCGCCTCGCTGAGGTTGGAGTGTCTCGTCATGACGGCGATCGGGGCGGGCACAACTTGCGCGCTGGATGCCGACACCCTGCGGAACACCGGAACGGCTCGCACACGAGTCGGCATCTCCTCGTACCAGTCAGGAGCGTGCGAGTCTACGATCGCGCCCGTCTCGAAGGCCTCGGTCGCCAGGCCGCGCCACTCCGCACGGATGGGCTGGCCGACGAAGTCCCGATAGAAGAGCGTCGCCGCGCTGGAGGGGCGCGAATGCGCCACGGCGATGAATCCGTCGTCTGTCGGCACCCAGAGCACGATGTCCGCGAACGCGAGGTCGGCCAGCAACTGGCAATCGCCGACGAGCAGGTGCAGCCATTCGATGTCTTCTGGGGTCGAACGGCCGTGCGCGACGACGAGATCACTGAGCGTGGACATCGCCTAAGTCTATGGGCGACGGAGGGTCGGCAGCCGGTGCTCGATCCGGCTGCCGACCCGGCTGAGCCCGTGAGCGGCAACGCCGCGAGATAGGCGTGCATACTCGTACCGATTCACGCCGGCTCGCTCACAGGTCGCGGCCGCGCGGCGTGCCTTCGGCGCCCGTGCTGCGGTTCGGGCTCTGGCGCCAGCTCGCGCTCGACGAATCTGCGCACGGCGGCTCGCGCGGGCGACTTGGGCGAGGCGTCCCGCAGCGTGCGCCCGGTGAGCAGGGCGAGGTCGAAGCCGGCCGGGTCGTCCGGGATCAGAGCGGCGGGCTCCAGTCCGCCGAAACGCAGCAGCGTCGAGGCGACCTGGGCGAACGGATTCGCCCCGACCGCGGATGCCCGCACCCGATTGACGAGTACGTGCGACGGCGTCTCCGGTGTCGCTTCGACCAGGTCTCCGAACGAGCGCAGAAACCGGGAGAGCCCCACCGGGTCGGCCAGGCCCACGGCGATGACGTCGTCGGCCCCCTGCAAGGCGGCCAGCGTCGCCGCGTTTCGCCTCGGCGCGAACATGTCGCTTGTGATCTCCTCGTCGGTCTCGAGGTTGAACCCCACGTCGACCACCGTGTAGTCCACCCAGGTGCGGCACTGGGCGAGCACCCGTTGCACGCGTTCCGACGTGAGCTCCGGCCAGCGCGTGGCCCGGCCTATGCCGGTCAGCACCCAGAAGGCGCCACGGGGGCTCGCGTATCGCTGAGCGACGCGCACGAGCTCGTCGTGAGTGAGTGAGTCGGATGCCGCGAGACGACAGGCAGCGGCGAAGCCGGGCGCTTCGTCGAGCAGGCCGAGCGCCGGTGCCGTCGCCCCGCCGTACGGATCCGCGTCCGCGAGTGCCACGCTGTGGCCCAATGCCGCGAGCTCGGCGGCGATCGTGACGGCGACTGATGTGCGCCCTGGTGCACCTGCCGGCCCCCACACGGCGATCACGCGCGAGGCATCCTCTCCGCCAAGAGGCCCGCCCGCTCGGGAAGGGACCCGCACGCCCCGCAGATTCGGCTCGAGCTCGGTCCAGTCGGCCGTGGCATCCAGGGAGTCGTACACGCCGAGCGCCAGGGCGTGCCTTCGCTCGGACTCCCCCGCTGCCAGGACGACGAGCCGGATGCCCGCGCGATCGCATGCAGCGACCACCTCGGCCGAGAGGCGCCCGCGTCCGGCGCCGACGACAGCGACGTCGACCTCGCGCGTGGCAAGGGCCGCGAGGAGTTCCCTGCCCACTGTGGTGCGCACGGTGACGAGGTGCCCGGATGCCGTCGCCTCGGCGCTGACGCGCTCTTGAGTACGGCGGTCGAGGCAGAGCGCGATGGCGGTCATCCGTCACCTCGCGCAGGAGCGGCAGGGTCGGCGGCGTCTCCGGTACCGGCCGGTGGCGTGCTGGACTTCTCCGGCGCCGTGCGCGAAGCGGCCTCGGGGCTCGCGGGCACCACCGAGATCACCTGCCCGTCGGCGATCGCCTGCAGAACCGACGCCACCCGCCCAGAAGGCACACGCAACTCGACCGAGACGGAACCGCGGTCGGCGACGAGGGCATCGTCGTGCAGGATCGAGACGACGACGGCGCCGGAGACGAGCACGGCCGGTGGCTTGTAGTTCTTGTCGTTCGCAGGGTGAGCGGCCCAGACATCCGCCGTCGTGCCGGCCGTGACGGAGGCTGCCACCGGGCCGGATGCCTTCACCACCACACTGGTCAGCGAGACGTCCGACGCGCCGCTGAGCGCCGATGCCGGCACGAGCTCGCCCTTGGGCACCGAGCGCACCACCACCTCGTCGCGCTGCAGCCCGCCCGCGGCGAGGTAGCGATCGGATTGCGGCACCCGCACGCTCACGAGCTCCACGTCTCCCGGTGCCACCCGGTCGCCGGCCACGAGCGTGGTGCGGGCGACGTACACCTGCACGCTACGGTTCTGCGCGCTGAGCAGAACGCAGACACCCACCACTGACGCGACGATGAGCAGGATGCCCACCGCGAACCTCGGATCGACCCAGAACCTCCTCGCCTTGCCGTCCGCTCCCGCGACCATGCGTCTCCCCGCTTCCTGTTTCCGTTCATCCGCGCCTTCCGGCGCCTGCGTCCACCACGTTTCCCACCTGCCGAGCACGGGTCTCCTGAACGTCTTCACAGTCGTCGGAACCGGGTTTCTGCGGCCGCGCGTGAGTCCATCGTGCCGATCCTGGACAAGTCGTAGGAAAGTTATCCACACGGTCGGGGCGGGAAAGCCGGTCCCGCCATAATCGAAGGCATGACCGCCGACCGATCGGATGATGTGACGCGCTTCCTGACGGTCGGCGACGCCGCCGAACTGCTCAAGGTGGCGCCAGGCGACGTCGTCGGCCTCATCGAGACCGGCGAACTGCCTGCCATCCGCGTCGGCCGTCCTGGGGCGTGGCGTATCGAGCGCGTGCAGCTCGAGGAATACATCGCAGCGATGTATGAGGAGACGCGGCGGCGTGCGGCGTGGGAGCAGTCCGATCTGGCGTCGATTCCTGAACTCTCCGGCGGACGCGTCATCTGGCCCGACCGGGACTGACATCGCCCCGGCTGGTGCGCGTCAGACCCGTAGCAGGATCAGCGAGGCCATCGGGACGATGCGCGTCCCGCGCACGTTGCTGGGGCGCCGCGGCGAGCCGGGATCGTGCAGCGCCAGATCGAAGTGATCCCTCGCCACCCGGTCGATCGTCCCGTGCAACACCCCCGACCGCGTGGTGACGGTGAGCGGGCTGCGTCGCCTGGCGAGGTCGCGCAACGGGAAGGCGAGGCCGAGCCTGTCGATCAGGCGAGGGGCGGCATCCGGCGTGCGCGAGGCATCCGGGTCCGGTTCAGCGTGCAGACTGTCGGCGACCTGACCGTCGTCGAGCCCCACGGAGGCGATGGCCTCCAGCGGCACGAGCGCCCGAGTGGATGCCGCGCGCACGCCGGTCCCGTTTCGTTCGTCCGCCACAAGGTCGCCGGAGACCCAGTCCCGGCCGAACGTCACCGGGAGCAGGCGGACGGTGCTTCCGTCGGCCAGCCAGAGGCTCAGCGGTGCGTGTCGTCCCTCATCGATGCCGGATGCCGCGCGCATCCGGTTGCGCAGCGACAGCCGCCCGAGCCTCAGCCGTTCCTCTTCGACCCGCAGCTCGAGGTCTTCAACGCCGAGTTCGTGTTCGAGCTGGCTCTCCAGGTCGTCGAACAGGTTGTCCCAGCGCAAACCGTCAAGAGGCAAATCGTCGTTGTCTGTCACCGATCCGATGCTACGGTGCGGGGTTCGAGCAGCCCAGTGCGGGTCACCCTATGGCGCCCTCACGCTCGACCGAGAACACGTCGGCCTGAGCGACCGAGTAGACGCCAGTTACGGTCCCCTCACCTGGGCCAATGAACACGTAAGTGCCGTTTTGCAATTCGAAGCGGTTGGCGTTGACGACGATCGACTTCACTCCGTCGTAGTTCGCCCGGAATTTGACTGTGAACTTAGCCACAATGGCTCATTTCTCTCGGGTAGGTAGCACGGGATGCGCCACCTGAGTGAGTTCACTTCACACCCTGCGCTCGAAGCTCAGCGTGACGACACGCCGATTGTCAATCCATCGGCAGGTAATCGAGTGCCGTACAGTGTCGGCGCCGATGGCAAAGAACCTATGCAGCTGCCTCGGTGGTCACGGTCATCTCGTCTTTCGCGAGGTCGAATGACACAGAGGCGACGACTCCTTGCCGCCCATTCGCCGTGACCTGCCGGTAGGGCTGCACGCCGTAATCGGTCAGCGCGGCGTACTGCCGTGAGCCTGCTCGGCGTGCGGCGCGGCCGAGAATGTACGCGGCTGCACCGGCGCCGGGGTAAGGCCGCTGATAAGTGACCTGGTATGTAGTGGTGGCGGGTGTGCCGTCCGGTCCGGCGTAGTCATATGCGGTGTGTTGTCCAGTGGCGTCGCTCCACGTGTACGTAACAAGCACCGCATCGAAGGAGTTGGACGGGTCACCCGCTGCGAGCGTGTCGGATTCGTTGATGAGGTTCACGGCGGGGGCGATCGTGAAGGGTTCGCCGGGGCTCACTGCATCCGGGTCCACGAGGTGCCATACGCGGGCCTCGTCGCAGTAGAGCCGGAGACCCGCGACGGTGAAGAGCGGTTGCAGGAAATCCCAGAGCGTTTGACCAACGCTCCACGTCAAGGAGTCGGCCGACCGGGGATTGATCGGCGTGCGGGTCGAACTGGAGGCGCTGGGCGTGTCGTCCCATGCGTAGGTGTAGTGCTCATCGACGGGCGTGTTCCCGTCGAAGTAATCGGGCGCCGTGTCACCTTCGGCGAGCATGAACTCGGACCATTGAAAATCCGTGTCGGTTGCGTCGGCGGTCATCTCGAAGTTCAATGCGTAGGCGTCGGCAGGAATGGTAAAGGTGACGGTCACGCGGCCGACTCCGCTTGCGCTGGCGATTCCCGCCGACTCGTTTATGAGTGAGTAGTCGGCGGGGAGATCCGAGCCGAGGGACGGTGCAAACGCGATGACCGCAATTGCCTGCGTTGCCCCACCCGGGGCCGTGGCGGCGAAGGTGTATGTACCTCCGGCCCTCATGCCGAAGGGCAACGCGTTTGCGTTTGGCGCGCTGCCGATCAATTCGGAAGTCAGTTCACCAACGTCAAGATTCGATGGCAAGCTAAGGCCGCTAAATCCATATTGATTGACAAGTGCGGCATCCGGATATGGAAAGAGATTCTGAACAGTGGTGTACGGGGTAATGTCAGCGTCCGCCCCGTCGTCATCGGCGAGTGTTGCGCCGATCTGCGGAAGCGCCCACTCCTTGATGAGTTGACGGAGGCTCGTGTAGTCGCTTGGCGTGGTCATCCTGCATTCCTGAATGCGGATAGCTCCGTGACTTTGGATACGGTGGCGGCGAGACGCTGTGGTTGTAGCGCTTCCGAATGCTTGGCCACTTCGGGCACGAGATCATCCAGTGCAGATGTCAATACAGCATTGGCAAGTGCGTTGCGAGATCGATCTTTCGTCGTAGCCATATTGAGCGCGTCGACTTGCGCTTGCACATGGGCCACGGCTGTCAAAGGATCGGCAACTAACGGCGTCAGCGTAACTTCGGGCACAAGTACGAGGTTCATAAGCGCGCCCTCGTCTGACTCAATGGTGAGGGTCGCGATATCGCTGGCCGTGTCGAGGCTGCGAGCTTGGAGGCGGAGACTGAACATGCGGTCTGTACCCGCAACTGAGGTGGTCACGGTCACGCGTGGCGCGTCCATCGGATTCAGCGCGTCGAGCACGGCGGTATTCGGCAGCGGCGTCGTTAGGGTGCCTTGCGCGTAAGGCACACGGGTCGCGTCCAACGTGATCGTGCCGGAAATGAGCGGTAGAGGCGTATCGCCGAGCGTTGCGGTGATGGAGTCGATTCTCACGCGGTCACCTCGAGGTACCCGACGCTGACGGTCCACCATTGGCGGGTTTCATTCTCAAGCGCGGGGCCTACACCTTGGCCATCAAGGGCGAAGGTCATACCCACGGTCGGTAGGTCGGTATCGCGGTAGACGAACAGTGCGGGGGTGACAAGGAGGGCGCGGGCCGCCTCGGCGGTCTGCTCATCCTCGAATAGCAGATTGAGTGTGCCCTGCCGGGGCTGCGCGGGGCGAAGTGTGACGACAGGCGGCCCACCGATGATGTTGTGAACGATGTTGCCGGGCGTCTGTTGAGTGCTGTACCCGTTAGCGAGAACAACCGACACCGTACGGCTTCCGTCTGTCGTGGAGATACTTACTGTCATTACTGGAGATCCTTTCCGCGCTGCGCGTGAAGAGTCACCGTGATCGACCGAGGGATTGAGTCGAGAGCGTGATTCACGCTGGACATGTCGATGGTCGGCTTGACGGTGGGCTGGAACGTGCGCCGAGCGAGTGCGTCGAGTGCGGCAGTCGCGTCGCCGAGGTCAGCCTTCGTCTTGATCGTCGCCGTGCGCCTCTTGGAGGCCGTGGCATCGAGGCCATCGTCAGCACTCTTGGTGTCAGCCGTCGCTCGGATGGTTGCCGTGCGCTTCTTGGTAGCGATCGAGTCGAGCTCGTTGTCGGCGCCCTTCGTGTCGAGCTTGGTGTCGATCGTTGACGTGTGCTTCTCGTCGGCCGTCTTCTTGATCTCGCTCTTTGCCGCCGACGTGTCCGCCTTGACTGGCACGGTGACTGACGACAGGTCGCCTGCACTGATGCCGTCCGCCAGACCCTTCTTTGCGTCCTTACCGGCTTCGTTCCATTGGCTGACCATCTTTGCCCGCTGATCGGGAGGAAGCGTCATGAACTGTTCGAGCTGAGCCGGGGTGAAGTTCGATTCGGCGAACTCCTTGCCCGCCGCATCCAAGCCGTCTTTCGTCAGCTGGGAGATAGTTACCGGGAACTTGTTGTATGCGTCGATGACCTCTTGCAGGTTGGTCTGTTCCTGCTGCCAGTTGACCGCTTGGCCTTTCAGGTAGTCATCGCTGGCCGTGGCCGCCTGAGAGAAGGACTGAGAGACGGCGCTAGTCCAGTTGTCCTGATCGGTCTGTGCCTGCTGAACGGCTTGTTCGTATGCCTGGTATTGAGCCACGGTCATGCCCATGGCCTCGGCCATGACCTTCTCTTCGTTCTCGGCGTCCTGGAGCGCCTGGCGCCGCTTCGAAAGCGCTTCGCGCACGCGGTCGTTTGCCGCCGCCTCGTCTTCGGCGGCCTTGATCGTTTTGGCCGTACCTAGCGGCGACTCGGCTAGCTTGTCGTCCATCTCCTTGATGTTGTCGAGGGTGCGCAACATCTGATTAATGGCGGGGATGCTCTTGCCGGTGATTGTTCCGGCAACGTCGTTGAAGCCGAGGCCGATGCTCTTCACGTCCCGCGCGGTCTCTGCGAGTCCTTCGCCGCCGTAGTCGGTCGAATCCTTCGCCCAGGCTCGCAGTGCAGAGTCGTAGTCGTTGATGCCCTTGATGCCGCCTTCGAACTCGTTTACGAGGTCGTTCGTTGCCTGCGTTAGACCCTTGGTGTCGTCCGTGGTCTGCCCGATGATGCCGCCGAGCGCGGCCAGTCCGACACCGGCGATCGTAATAGGCCAAGCGAGCCCGCCGATTGCGCCCTCAATACCGGCCATGCTTGGCCCCATGAACGCGGCGAAGGTGCCCACCTGTTCCGTCATGCTGGAGACGCCGCCCGTGAACAGCGTTCCCGCCTGCATCGCTGAGAAGCCGACGTTCATCATTGCGGCCTCGCCGAGCTTGCCGCCTTCCTGGATCTTCTCGCCGGATTGCGCGGCTTTCTGCCCGACAGTCTCGTAGGTGGTCCCGGCCCTCTCCGCCGAGTGTGTGGCACGCTGCAACGCCTCGTCAGATTGAAGGACTGCCGGGCGGAAGTCAGACCATGTGCGCGCCGCCTGCTCGACCTGTCGGCTCTCGCCAGCAGTCGCCTGCTGGGCGCGCTCCATGGCCTGCTGGATTGACTGCCCAGCGGCGTCACCTGACTGTGTGGCCTGGTCGAGTTCCTTCGTTACGTTGTCGAGCGACTTCGTAACGTCGTCCACGCCGGACTGGAAGGCGCGAACATCCGAAGCAATCGAGATGTTGATGCCCTTGGCCATTACTTGGTGCCTCCGTCTACGGCGTCCATGATCGTGCGAATGCAGGTCTGTACCCACAATGAGGCGTAGCGCGGAATCTCCCTAGCTGCGGCGGGATAGACCACGTAGCCCTTCCGGTTCGGTGCCTTGAATTGGTGGTGCGTGTGTCGGTTCTTCACCTCGAACGCCTTACCCTTGCGTCGACGTGACGCATAGGTAGCCACGTGCCCCTGATCGGCTCCGAACTCGACCGCTGAAACAATGTCGGCGGGCTTGGCCGAGCCTTTGCCGCCGAGTCGACCACCAACGCCGCCAGACTTCAGCGTTACGTTCTGGTTGCTCACGGTGACGCGGGCTGAGTCCACGAGAACGCGGTGCTCTATGTGCGTCGTAGCCTGCTCGGCGAGGTCGTGGCTCCAGTCGTTCGCGATTTCTTCGCGGGTGAACCTGCGGATGTTGCCGCGAAGCTCGCGATTGGCGGCCCGGATGGCTAGAACGGTCGCCTGAAGCTCTTTCGAATCCCAAACGCTAATTCGCATGCCCATCCGAGCCGCGCCGCCTAGACGGCGGCCGGGGTGATGACCGGGCGACCGTTCACGCCGAGGGAAACTTTCGCCGTGGGCACGGCCGTACCGATCGCGCCACCCACGGCGCCCTCAGCGATGACGAGAGTCGCCGTAATGGTTGCGCCACCGGCGACAGGGAGGAACGTCACGCTCTTCGTCGTACCTGCGTTGTTGTAGAGGTAGAACGAGAGCGAATTGGGCGTGGTCCAGTCCTGGGCAAACTCAAGGTCAGCCGTCCAGGTCGCGGGAGTCGGGAACGTGAACGAGGCATCAGGGGTTCCGCCCTGGAAGGTGACGTTCTTTGTGCTCGGAGTGAAGGTGACGGAACTAATGGCCGCTGCGAACTCATCGGTATCGACAACGAACGAAACATTGTTCATGAAGAGCGGCTGAACGCCGATCACGGTTGCTGTCATGACTGCTTTCCTTAGGGGGTGGGGGATTCGGGTGTGTCAGCGCTCGTCACGAATTGCACGGCGATGGAGTAGCCGAGCGCTTGGAGGTCGGTAAAGGTGGCTTTGCTCGCCTTGGTCCATCGCACATGAGCCGAGTCGAGGGCCGGGAGAAGGGTTAGAAGCGCTTCATCTAGCGCGTCTTCCGAGGTGACGATGTTCCCGGATTGCGGAGCGATCAGGATCACGTCAGCGGTGGTCAGGTATGAGCCGTTCGGAACGCCGATCGCCTTCTCAAGGTCTGTGATCTTCAGAAGGACGGTCATGCGGTCCATGTTGTCGAGTGTGTCCACGAAGGGATCTACGCGCCAATCTGTGGGCAGAAGCGGCGTTATCTCATCGATGAAGTACTGTCGCGCGGTCGTCACGTTGTCACCTCAGTAGAGCGCGGGCAGGGCTGCGGGCGGTCGGATGAGCGCCTTGACGGTCCAGTCCATCGGAAACGGGCGGATGACGAAGGTGTCTTCGCCCATCTGGCCGTTACCGGCATCCACCTTGGATGCGTTCCAGAGGTTCCGGGTTTGGAGTAGTTGCGCGAGCCGGATGTTCACGGGAACGGCCGCATCATCGACCGACACGCCCGCATAGCTGACAACCTGACCCTTAGCGGATTCGAGAAGGGTCGCCAGGGTCAGGTCATCGGCGGGCGCGCCCGACCACTCGGCACGCGCACTCGTGGTGTCGTGCCAAGTGGTCGGGATCGTGGGGTCAGTCATCAGGCGACGTAGGGGGTGACCTTGATGAGCGCCTTCGGCTCGTTGATGACGACCGAGGCGTATCCGAAGATGCCCGAGTCCACATTGCCGTTCGCGATGTTCGCCAGGTTGGCGCGGATCGGCACCCCCGGCAACTCGTACAGTGTCGCGGCCGGTGAGGCACCCACGAGCACATCCGTGTCCCCGAGGAGCGGCGACACCGTGATCTTGAACTCATCGATCTGCGAGTCTGTGCCATCCAGGTCGAGCGCCGCGTTCAGGTAGGCGAGCGCGTTCACCTGCGGCGTCTTCGCGATGGACTTCCAGTAGCCCTTACCGACCACGGCGAAGCTCGGCGTGTAGTAGTTCGCGAAAACCTCGGTAGCGCCATCGATCAGCGCCGACATGGCCGGGCCAGCGGCGATGCCCGAAGGGTTGTCCGCCTCAACGGCGGTCGCGCCAGCGAGGATCGAGGTTGCCGCGAGGTTATCCACCCACTTCTGATACCCGAGTGCCTGTGCTGCGTAGAACGCCTCCAGGAATCCCGGCGTGTTGAAGTCGAAGTGCTCGCGTGCGACCGAGTTGGCGCCAGCGAATCGCTGGATGCCCTGCGTGAACGGGGTGACCGTGACGGAGCCGGACGTTACAGCCGCGCCGTTGCCCGCCCAGTTGCCGCCAGTCGGAAGACCGCCGTCCTCGAACTTCCAGCCGACAACCTGGGTCGCGGTGAGGTTGGCGTGCGAGATGAGGTTTGAAATCTGGCGACGGTAAGCCAGGTCTCCCCACAGCTCGCCGATCCACTGCGGGGCGACAGTATCGACACCCACGCCGCCCGTACCGTCGTACGGCACCTCGGTGAGGCTTGCGAGCAGCGTGGTATCGCCCACGTTCGCCCGCTCCATGATCTCGAAGACCTGCTTCTTGGTGAGCGGCTTCTTTTCCGCGGATGCGCTCGCGGTCAGCGTGTTCAGAACCTCAGTGTCTGCCACGTCGGTACTTCCTTCCGGTTGAGGGATTTTGGGGGTTTCCGGCGTGGCCGGTTCCTGCTCCTCGGGGGTTTCCGAGGGAGTCTCGGGGGTCTCGGCCTCGTCCGTGTCCACAGCGGAGGCGAGAAGCGTTGCGGAGGGGAATGCAGGCTTCGCGACAAGTGCAGCTGCGAACAGTCGCCCAGCGATGCCTTTGCCGTCCTTGATCTGGACCCCCGATACCTCTGCCGAGAGGTTCTTTCGAGCGCCGGTTGCGATATCTTCTAGTGCCGCGTCGCCTTCGGGGGTCTCGGCGATCTTGAACGTTGCGACGATTCCGGCCGGGGTCTCGTGTGCGGTCACGGCTCGGCCCACGGGGCTCTCGCGCTCGTGCTCGACATTCAAAGAGACAGTGTTGGACACGTCCGAGGGAATCTCGACCGCTCCGGCGTCGAAGCTGAACCGACCGAGGTTGGAACGGCACTCTTCGCCGTACGGCACGAGAAGGCCGGACACGATCCGATCGGAGGCGTTCGCCGTGAGGGTTCCGGCGTCAAGGATGATGTCAGGCATCGGCAGCCTTCTTTGGCGCGCCATTGGCGATGTACGCCGAGAAGACCTCGGCAAGACTGATCACAACGTCAGCCCGCGTGTTGTTGCCATGAGCTTTTGTGAGCACGTCTGCCGAAAGCTTCAGCGCCTCCGTGCGAATCTGTTCGGGCGTCATTCGGTTGTCTCCGTTTCGATGTCGTCGACGGGCGCAGAGTCGCCCGAGGTGTCGGGAGCAGTGAGCGGAGCAGGCGGAACGTTGTCGTTCGGCTCACGGATCGTTGCGGGAGGCACGAAACGCACCGTGCGACCTTCCGGCGTCACGTCGTCCTGGGAAAGTCGAGCCTCGAGCGGCGCGGTCCAGAAGTTCACGTCTAGCTCGTAGAACTGCTCCCGCTCGCCCTCCTTGGTGGAGTACTGAAGCGAGCGCTCGTTGAGAGTCGCGTCAAGCAACGTGGCCCGCATGTTCGTGAAAGCGCCTACGTCCACGCGGACAGCGTTCCGACCTTCGATATAGAGGTCCGTAGCGGTCTGACCGTGATCGATCAGGGTCACGCCCTGAGGCGTAGCGGCGACGGAGAGCGTGCCGGCCGCATGGCGCGAAGCGAAGTCCTGCACCATGGCAGTCATCTCGTCAGTGGTCAGGTTCGCATCGGCGCCCACGTTGATCTCGAGAAGCGGAATTGGTGATTTCATGCGAGCGGTCCAAGCCCGCTCAGTGTCAATGGCGCCGCGCAGGGTGCGCTCGGCAATATTGAGCAGTCCGTCGTACGGCGGATTGAAGAGCACATACTGCTCGGGGCGGCGGGGCTGTCCATTGATGAGCAGTTGGCCGTCTTCAATCACCCATCCGCGATCACGAATGCCGAACGGACGATAACTGGCCGTGAGGATTCCGCCGAACGAGTCGCGGGTGACTTCCCACAACGCCATGCCGTAGAAGATCAGATCGTCGTACGTCCACGCCATCCTCTGGAAGGGCGAGATATCACCCGACTTGTCGGCCATCCACGCAGCGGCCGGGTCAACGACATTGCCGTCCGCATCGACCTCTTCGAGAGTCCACGTCGGGACCGTGCCAAGAATCAGGTTCCGCGCCTTCGCGACGGCCGGGATCGTCATGGCCTCCATGCGCGTCATCGGCTGAACTGGCGTCGCGCCGATGATGTCACTGAAGACGACCGTGGAGAGCGAACCATTAGACCACGGGCTAACGAAGTCGCCGATGTTGACGCCGCCGTTTACAAGGTCGATCGGCTTAGAACCGATGCCTAACCACGACAGCAAACCCATACAGTCAGTTTACGGTATATTCATAGCATACTCACAGACTTATGCAGCGAAGGGTACGAAGGAGACTCTTCCGGCTTCCGTGTCGTAGGCGCGCAACGCTAGCGCAGCGGCCTCGATCGCCGCTATATCGTCATCGGGCTTGGCGCGACCGAAGGCGAAACCGTTCACGCCCACCTTGCGTTTCTTCGCTCGCAATGCGGCGCCCGAGAGTTCCGATTGGCGCCAGTGGCCAAGATTCCCGGTGTCCACCTCGCGCACAAGTGCCGCCGATGCGGCCGTTACGTCTCGGGTGCCCATCGGGGCGAAGCGTGGGCGCGGCTGCATCGTCTTCATCGCCTCTACCTCGGGCACGATGACGCCGAGAGTGTCATGGGCGATCGGCGCGCGATACTTCGCGGCCAGCTGCACCGCTTCACCGGCGAGCCATGCCACGCCGGGGCGATGCTTGAGCAGCAGCAGACGCGCCTTGCCGTCATCGTCACGCCATGCGGCCACGATCGCAGCTGAACCCTGCGAGATGGTCGCCGAGACGCCGAGGCTGAACTTCTTCGGTGGCTCCGGCTGCCCCTCCGCGAGTTCGCATGCGTTCCACTTCTGCGGGCGGATCACGCCGGGGCTGCCGCCCTCGTCGCCGAATACCCCGAGGTATTCGCGTAGGAATCTGTCAGGCGGCATCGACTCGAAGTTGCGTTGCACGCTCTCGATGGTGGTCAGCGTGTCCACGCCGGGATGCACGTGCCGTACGTACGGCTCTACGGCTCCCCAATCGGGAATGTCTTCTACGGTGAGTTCATCGGCAATCGAGTAGTCGATGATGCCGATGGAGCCGCTACGCCCGCGTTCCAGCCAATCCCAGAGCAAGTTACCCCGCCGGTAAACGCCTGCCGTTCCGGCCACGATGATCTGTGAGCCGGGGCGCGTGTCCATCGTCGGCAACGCCGCCGCCAAGGTGTCCTCTACCTTGCCGGGGTCAGGCTCCCCCGCCTCGTCAAGGATCACGAGGTCGAAGGCTTCGCCTCGAAGGTCGTTGACGGAGGAGAGCCACTGGACGAAGGAGCCTGCGGGCCATTCCACGCGCTCCTGTCCCGCGCTCTTCACAATCTTGAACGGGCGTTCATCCTTCTCCGGATACGCGCGCTCCAGTACCGGCACCACGTCTTTCGCGAACCGCGACCGCCCGGCCTTGCCCGAGGTCATCGTGAGGATGCCGACGCGGTAGTCATCCCGATTCGCAGCGCGACCCAGCGATAGCGCAATGAGCGAGGTCGATTTAGACGAGCGGCGAGGGAGAAGGAATGCGGCAGCGTTCACGCCATCCGCGCTGAGCACGTCCGCTACAAGCAACTGTTGCGGGTGAATCTTCTTCAGTCTCAGAAGCTCGCAGCCGTGCAGGAATTCACGCCGATCATCCTCAGATTCGCCGAGGTCTGACAACGCGCGCGGGGAAAGTCCCGCGTCCCGAATCGCGTTCCAATCGAAAGTTCGACCATCGAACAAAAACGGGGTGCTGCCACCAGGCCGGGGTAGTAACGGCATTGAAAAATCGCACCCTGCCAGGTGCTCGGCGTCACTCACCATAGCTCGCGCTCTCGCCAGTCAGTGCCGTTCTTCTTCGCGTTGCCACGCTTGCCGCCATCGCTACGGTTACATCGCCGATGTGCCACGCCCACATGATCAGTACGCCCACCCATCGCCAGGTCAACGACATGAGCGGCATCCCACAACATCGAGATATCGACCACGCCACCGCAATGGATGCAGGGCGCTGGAAGTGTACGCGCCAGGCGCTGCCGATGCTTGGCATTGACCGAGGTCCACTTGACGGCGCGATGATGCCTGCTCACAGGGCAGCGCCCCACGCTCGCACTCGCTCCATCTCGGCATCCATCTCCGCGAGTTTCTTATAGATCAAGCGCCGCAGTTCATGCCAGGCCACGTCTAGCTCGCTCCCCAGTGGAGCACGCAGATACAGTGCTCGTGCTCGCACCTCCTCGAACTGCGCCATGAGTTCGTTGCGCTCGTCTTGGAGGTCAAGCATCGCTAGCAGCGCATCCTGCTTGGTGTGCAATGTGCGCTGCATCATGCCGCCCTACGCCGCGCGTACGATTCGCGCTGCCTTCTCGCCTCGTACGCCCGGAGGCAGGTTAAGCACCGGCCGTACTTATGGATCGGCTCGCCGCACTCGAAGCACTCGCCAGCAAGCCGCTTGAGAGTCCGCTCGCTGTATTTGCCGTGCCGGTAGCCATGCCGTAGCACCGTGAAGCACTCACGGCAATAGCTCTTGATTCCGCGCCCCGGAACCTCCAGATGGCACCTGGCGCACAGCCGACGCGACGGCTCCGGAATATCCACAGGGGATGACCGAGTCACACCGTGCCTTGCTGCATGCTTCACCGCTAAGTCGGTCACCTCGCCACGGTGGAATCTCACGCCGAGCGAGCCGCACTCATCGCACCACGCAACGCCGCATAGCCCAGACCAGTCGAACGTCACTGGCCCAATCCGGCGCACATAGGAGAGTGATGACATATTCACAGTCTACTCTCAGTGAGTGCGCATCCCCTTGTTATGGGGCAGTGCGCTGGCCGGGCACTCGCCGTTACCCTCACGAAGCATGAGGACGACGAACAAGCCACTCGTGGCGCTCACCTGGATCACGGTTGCTGCACTCGCGGTCGGCTTGGTTCTCTTGCTGTGGGGTATGTACCTCGCGAGCATGACCATCTTTCCGAGCTACGTCTCTACGGGTGTCCTGATGACATCGCTCGGCGCGGGCATTGCTGGCAGTGGCACGCTCGGGCTCTTCTTCACCCTCACGGCTGCCGCCATCGTTCACGCTATACGGCAGCGATAGCGGCCTTTAGTCTCAGTTCAAAGTCTCACTCTCCGTACTTAAGTACTACGAGCTGAGACTTTGAGATTTTCGAAGTCGAATCGCCTTCTCACCAGGTATTTTTCTTGACCAGATGCCCCATAGTCTCAGTCTCGTGAGACTTTGGGACTTTCGGCGAGACGACGAACGCCCCGGCGCTCCTTCTGGAGCATCCTGGGGCGTTGGTCGTGATGGGTCAGGCGGCTTGTGCCTCGGACTCGGCGGCGACGAGGTAGGTGCCGTGTGCCACCTTGAGTAGCCGACCGGTCGCCATCAGATTCTCAATGGTGCGCAGAGCCGTATTGCGACTGCACTCTCCGTTGAGCATGATGGTCTCGCGAAGCTTGGCGGTCTTGTACGTCTGACTTGTAATCAAGCCTGTGAGCGGATCGACCACGAGCCGGGGCGATGACGTGACTACCGCAGAATCGAGCGCTGGCCGCAGTCTTAGACCCTTGATGCGGTCGCCTGGCGCGTCCTTCATCTTGCCGTGGTCTTCCGTCCGGCTCGACATGCTGAACCCCTCCGAGTTGCCTTCGAGCACCCAGACGACATCCGGCTCGGACTGGAAGGCGAAGGAGCCATTCACGTCGCCCGTCTTGTTCGCGTGATGAACGATCAGGACGGAGCAGTCCGGCGCGGCCTGACGGAGCCTCAGCGCGTTACGGAAGACTTCAGTGACGAGCGCCGAATCGTTCTCATCCTTCACGGCTGACAACTTGCGGAACGTATCGAGCACTACGAGGCCGAATCTCTCGCGCTTGATGATCTCCGCTAGCCGCTCCACGCTCGCCTCACTCGAAAGGTTCACGCCCGTCTCGGCGAGCATGAAGCCATCATCTGGCACGGTGACGCCATGGAACGCTTCATGCGCCTCTACGCGCCCAGGGAAGCCGCTAACTCCCTCACCCGCGATGTAGAGCACCCGCGCGGGCTTGACGGGCCGACCGAGCCACGACGAGCCGGAGGCTACCGAGAGGCTGATGCCCAGAGCCGTAAAGCTCTTTCCGATTCCGGGCGGTCCGGCCATGAGCACGATGGACGACTCGGGAATGATGTCTTCCACGAGCCATTCGGGGCGTTTGCGGGCGCGGATCTCGGCCACTGAGTGCAGCGGGATCTCGATGTCAGCTGCGGTCTCTTGGTCGATCTCACGCTGCGCCCATTGCCGATTCTTGAGGCGCTGGAGTTCTAGTGCAGCTTCGGGGTTCGGTGCCTCGCCGCGCGCCATGTTCGCCGCTGCGATCGTGTGCCGGAGTCCAGCCGGGATGAAGTCGATAATGTCGCCCATCACTTCACCCACTCTGTTTCCGCGCCGCCCAGGACGATGCGAGCCGCGATGCGGTCAACGGTGCCCGGCGCGCCAAGCCGGTTGAGGAACTTCCGGTTCTGGCGAGCGAGCCATATGGCATCGTCTGACTTTCGTTCCTCTTCAGCCCAGGCCGCATGCTGCCGTGCCGAGGTCTCTGCGTCCCGCTCATCTTGAGCGACCTGCTCGGGCGTGCGCTGCGCGTGCCCGTCCTCGTGCAGTATGTTCATCACGGCGTTGGCTGTCAGCGCCCAGAGCTCGGGTGCATCCGGGAACTCATCATGTGCTGCGGCTTCGAGCGAGGCGCGCATGAGGGTATCGGCGCGGCTGTTCCGCCAGAGGGCCTTATGCGCGCCGATGACCTCCAGCTGAGTGGCTGCCCGCTCGAGGAATCGTGAGAGTGGCAGCCACGCACGGATGGCGTCGCTTTGGTCGGTGAATGCTACGCGGATGATATCCGCGCTTAGGGTCTGGAAAGATCCTTCGCCTCGGTACGGCAATTGTTTTCCTAACATCTCTTGTTTGCTTTTTCCATTGGTTCTCCCATGTCAAGGCTACTGCCGGGAGTGCGGTTACTCACATGGCTGAAATATGAAAGAACCCCCGAGCGCGCCAGCAAACTCGGGGGTTCTCCATGTGGGAGAAAAAGAAGGATGTTAGGAATCCAACTAACTCCATCCTACTTGCGATTCATCGACTACTCACACACGCTCCCCCGCCCAAACGAGTTCGGCGAAGTGTTCCGCGTCAAGCCACTCCAGGAGTCGCTTCCGGTAGTCGCCCTTCATGTGCTGCGAACGTTCAAAGGTCAGCGCGCGGGCGAGTTCATAGACCGTCGGCAACTCCCCCGCCTGGCAGCGCTGGCACTCCAAGTCAGGCTCGATGATGTGCCAGCCCGCTCCATGGGACTGCGCGTGTTCCTCGGCGGTCACCGCTTGCCCCGTGAGGCTCGGATGACGGCCCAGAAGATGGCACCGCATGCTGCAGCGATGATTGCAGTGAGCATTATTGATTCTCCAGTTTCTGCTAAGAGCGCTCGATAGGGTGGAATTCGATCTTCCGTTTTCCGCCGAACGCTCGCGGGTTATCGGGATCTGTCAGCCAAAGAGGTTTGCGCGGCTGACCTCGCGTTGAATTGATAACGACATGCACGGTTGCACGCACGAGATTGCGCCGATCTTCTAGCGGCAAGGCATCCCATCGCTCACGGAATGTCTCACTAGCCGAAAGAGAGGCCGATATGAGATCGGCATTATTCCGCTGACCTTCCATCGCGGCATATGCGAACCGCGCTACCTCTTCCGCTAGTTCCTTCGCGATGCCCGTAACTGCACCCAAGCTGGATGCTCTGGCCTGCTCAATGCGTGTGCCAAGTTCGTCAATATCGTTGGAAATCTTCGCGAGCTTCTGCCGGATGTGCGTGAGGTTGGCGCCCGGCATGAGCGCTATCTCTTGTGCTTGAATGCGCTGCGCCTCAAGTTCGGCTCGCTGAGCGATAAGCGGCGCGACACGCTCAGTCGGAGCCTCATCGTCGTCCCCTTGTTCCGCTCGATGCCTGAGGACGCTCAGCACTTCACCCGGTACGAGATTGTCGAGCACGTCGCATTGCACCGTTCCGTGGTGCGATCCCGGCTCTTTCTCGACAGCGCCGCACCGGTAGACCGCGTAATGCCTCCAGCCACCGCCCCGCACGGCCGTGCGCGTCGTGGTAGGTCGCATGGCAGCGCCGCACGTGCCGCACTCGGCAATACCGGTCATGAGGTACTTGACCTCACGGCTGAACGTGTTCGGTCGTCCAGGATCGTTGAGGACTGCCATGAGCAGATCAAACTTTGCGGCGTCGATGATGCCGAAGTCACCGCTTCCAACGACCTCACCCCGATGGACGATCAGGCCAGCATTACGAGGGCGACGAAGGAGGTTGAGTGTAGATCCCGCCGTCCAGCGAGCCGCTACCGGCGTCCGGTCCTCGCGTTCCGCCGCCTCTAACTCCTTCCGGGGAATCACGGGCGTGATGCCGTCCGCGTTCCATTGCTTTGCGACGGACCACAGCGAACCGCCATCGAGAACATGATCGACGGCCCACCGAAGCGCTTCGGCTTCGTCCTCGCGCACGGTAACGCCATCCGGCTCCCATCCGAACGGGCGCTTGGTGACGATCGGGCGCCCCTTCGCCACGATGTGATCATTTGCCGAGCGAACGCGGCGAGCGATGCGGCGTGACTCCCGCTTGTTCATGCCAGAGCGGACAAGGCTCATGAAGTCGTCATCGTCGTTGGCAGGGTCGATCTCGCCCTCATACTCTGTGTGCCAGACGATATCGTTTGCCACCGATGCGATAGCGAGCCGTTCGCGGTCCATCGGTGAGCGCTCGAACCGGCTCTGTTCCTTCGCAATGAGAAGGTCAAAGTCGCCGGCCTTGGTGCGTTCTAGGAGGTCTTCGAAGTCTGGTCGACGCTCGCCCTTGGTGGCGCTGATTCCGTCGTCAACGAATACTGCGATGACATCGGCGTCGAGTTGATCGGCCAGCCGCCGACAGTCCGCCTCTTGGTTCTTGACGCTCGGGACATTCGGGTCTTTCTTGCTGATTCGGCAGTAGATGGCTGCGCGGCGCCGAGTCACGCGTTCACCAACGCCGCGAGGGCTTCAATCTCGGTGGGCGTAAGGACGATCGTTGCGTCGAGTTGGCGTATCTCAACACATCGCCCGAGGCGACCGACCGCTTGCACAGCAAGGAGCGGCGAGGTCTCGGGATCGAGCACTACGGGCTCGGCGTACTGAGTTTCAGATTGCGACACGTTGCCTCCTTCTCGTCACTTGCTTGAGCATACTTTGTCCCAGCGCATGAGAAGCCAACGTAGTGCGGCGAAGCGCATACGCGAAGGGATTATCAACAGGGCACCAACGCCGTGGACCGAATTGTCTGGCCGCTGGTTGAGTGACATGCCAAACACCCCCGAAGGCGGGGTGGTGGCGCATCCGAAGCGCCGTGTACGCCTGCCTTCGCGACCGCCAAGGCACCCGACCGCAGGGAGTACCGATGAGCCAGGCAACGCTGCCGCTTCCGTCGCACGACGACCCAGGGGATGTGCGGCAGGCGTCGGGAGGCACGACGTCGCACAGCCGGGTGCCGCTCAGTCACGGCCTCGGCGACGACTTCTTCATGGCGCAGCCGTCGCGCCGAGCAGAGTTGCCCGATCCCGAGCCGCTGCTGACGAACCTCGCGCGATGCATCCTCGAGGTGCTGGCCGGCGCACGCGAACTGGAACAGTTGAACCGCTGGGTCACCGACGAGGTCTATGCAACGCTGTTGCACCGCACGGTGCTGGCCGAGCGCGCCCGGCGGGTGAAGGGCCTGAAGGCGGTGCGGCCCGCGCTCAGCGTGCTCAGCACGCACATCAGCGAACCGCGCGACGGTGTGGTCGAGGCCACGGTCGTCGTGCGCAATCCGGTCAGGGTGCGGGCCGTGGCCATCCGCCTCGAGGGGCTGGACCGGCGCTGGCGCGCCTCTGCCATCAGCGTGCTCTGACGCGCTTACACGGTCAGCGGCGGCGGCGCTCCTGCGCGCGACGCTCCGCACGGTTCATCGGCTCCTGGTCCGTCTCCGCACGCTGGCCGAACGCGCCTCGCGAGGCGCTCTGCTGCTGTTGCTCGGCGACGGCCTCCTCCTGCGCGGCGATCTGGCGGCGCCGCGCGCGCTCAGCACGCTCAGTTGCGGCACGCTCCACCTGTCCACGCTGGTTGCGAACCTCCACGCTGCCGTCGTCGCTCGGAGCAGAGTAGCTGAGCCGCTGCTGCTCGTCCGCGGCGGGTGCGAGGCCCTTCGCTTCCACCTCGGTGATCTCACCTGCCGCCTGCGTGACCTCGACCTCGAGGTTGAACAGGAACCCGACCGACTCCTCGCGGATCGCGCCCATCATCTGCTGGTACATCGCGAAGCCCTCGCGCTGGTACTCCACGAGCGGGTCGCGCTGCGCCATGGCACGCAGGCCGATGCCGTCCTTCAGGTAGTCCATCTCGTAGAGGTGGTCGCGCCAGCGGCGGTCGATCACCGAGAGCACGACCCGGCGCTCGAGCTCGCGCATGGCCGGGGAGCCGAGCTGCTCCTCGCGACGCTCGTAGGCGAGCCGGGCATCCGAGAGCACCTCGCGCTTCATGTATTCGCGGTTGACCCTGCCCTTGTTCCCCACCTCGGCGATGACCTCGTCGATGGAGATCCCCACCGGGTAGAGCACCTTGAGATCGGCCCACAGCGCGTCGAAGTCCCAGTCGTCGGCGCTGGCCTCTGCAGTGTGCTGGTCGATGACCTCGGTGATCACGTCTTCGAGGAACTGCTGCACCCGCTCGTGCAGGTCGTCGCCCTCGAGGATGTGCCGCCGGTCGTTGTAGATCGCCTCGCGCTGCCGGTTGAGCACGTCGTCGTACTTGAGCACGTTCTTGCGGATCTCGGCGTTGCGCGCCTCCACCTGTGCCTGGGCGGAACGGATGGCGCGGCTCACGACCTTGGACTCGATCGCCAGGTCGTCGGGCACGTTGCTGCGCCCCATCAGGCTTTCGGCGGCACCCGCGTTGAACAGCCGCATCAGGTCGTCGGTGAGCGAGAGGTAGAAGCGGCTCTCGCCCGGGTCGCCCTGACGCCCGGAACGTCCGCGCAGCTGGTTGTCGATGCGCCGGGACTCGTGTCGCTCGGTGCCGAGCACGTAGAGTCCGCCGACCTCGATGACCTTCTCCGCCTCTTCGGCCACCGTCGCCTTGACGCGGTCGAAGACGGCGTCCCACTCCGCCTCGTACTCCTCGGGAGTCTCGACCGGGTTGAGGCCGCGGGCGTTCATCTCGGCCACGGCGATGAACTCGGCGTTGCCGCCCAGCATGATGTCCGTTCCACGGCCGGCCATGTTCGTGGCCACAGTGACGGCGCCGAGCCTTCCGGCCTGCGCGACGATGGCAGCCTCACGCGCGTGGTTCTTCGCGTTCAGCACCTCGTGCCGTACGCCCTTCTTCGCCAGAAGGCGCGAAAGGTACTCGCTCTTCTCGACGCTGGTCGTGCCTACGAGAACCGGCTGGCCCTTCTTGTTGCGCTCCAGGATGTCTTCGGCGACCTGCAGGAACTTGGCCTCCTCGTTCTTGTAGACGAGGTCGGACATGTCCTTGCGGATCATCGGCTTGTTCGTCGGGATGACCACGACGCCGATCTTGTACGTCGACATGAACTCGGCCGCCTCGGTCTCGGCAGTACCGGTCATGCCGGACAGCTTCTTGTAGAGGCGGAAGTAGTTCTGCAGCGTCACCGTGGCAAGCGTCTG
This sequence comes from Humibacter ginsengiterrae, assembly GCF_054780115.1. NCBI lineage: Bacteria > Bacillati > Actinomycetota > Actinomycetes > Micrococcales > Microbacteriaceae > Humibacter > Humibacter ginsengiterrae. Next base: position 222,855 of record NZ_BAAGWY010000002.1, on the reverse strand, counting down.
ATTCTCGGCTTTGACCGGCACGCCCTCCTTGGCCTCGATGGCCTGGTGGATGCCCTCGTTGTAGCGCCGGCCCACCAGGATGCGGCCGGTGTGCTCATCGACGATCAGAACCTCGTCGTTCATCACGACGTAGTCCTTGTCGCGCTTGAACAGTGCGTTCGCCTTGATCGCGTTGTTGAGGAACGAGATGAGCGGCGTGTTGGCCGACTCGTAGAGATTGTCGATGCCGAGATAGTCCTCGACCTTCTCGATGCCCGGCTCGAGGACGCCGACGGTGCGCTTCTTCTCGTCGACCTCGTAGTCCACATCCGGCTGCAACCGTGTCGCAAGCCTGGCGAACTCGTTGAACCACCGGTTCGCCTCGCCGCTGGACGGACCCGAGATGATCAGCGGGGTGCGGGCCTCGTCGATGAGGATGGAGTCCACCTCGTCGACGATCGCGAAGAAGTGGCCCCGCTGCACCATGTCGGATGCCTGCCACGTCATGTTGTCGCGCAGATAGTCGAATCCGAACTCGTTGTTCGTGCCGTACGTGATGTCTGCCAGGTACTGCTCGCGGCGCTCGTCGGGCGTCTGCCCGGCCAAGATCACGCCGGTGGTCATGCCGAGGGCGCGGAACACGCGACCCATCAGCTCGCCCTGGTAGCTGGCCAGATAGTCGTTGGTGGTGACGATGTGCACACCACGGCTGGCGATGGCGTTGAGGTAGGCCGCCGTCGTGGCGACCAGCGTCTTTCCTTCACCGGTCTTCATCTCGGCGATGTTGCCGAGATGAAGCGCCGCGCCGCCCATGATCTGCACGTCGAAGTGCCGCATGCCGAGCGTTCGCACAGCGGCCTCGCGCACCGCAGCGAACGCCTCGGGCAGCAGGTCATCGAGCGACTCTCCGTTGCCGTAACGCTCGCGCAGCTCCGCGGTCTCGTTGCGCAGTTCCTCGTCGGTGAGGGCTTGGAAGTCTTCCTCGAGCGCGTTCACGGCTCGGGCGTATGCCTCGAGCCGCTTGAGCGTGCGACCCTCGCCGACACGCAGCACCTTTTCGAGAACTGAGGCCACTGATGCACTCCAAGTGTTTTCGCGGGGGATGCCTCGAGGCATCCGTCGTCCCGGGTTGACGGTGCCGGCCCGCCGGACGGCAACGCCACTCATGTTACCGGGCTGTGACCTGGCGATGCCGGATGACCTCTGGGCGGTCGCTGGAGGTTCGCCGCAACCCGTCCACGCGTGAACGCGAGGGAGGGCGCGTGCGTCGGCGCGCGCCCTCCCTCGCCTGAATCGATCAGACGCGGCCGAGCTTGCGCGAGGCGGTGGCCACCTCCTGCAACTCGTCGGCGTTCTCATCGAGCGCGATCACGCCGTAGTCCCAGCCCTTGCGGCGGTACACCACGGAGGGGCGCCCGGACTCCTCTTCGATGAAGAGGTAGAAATCGTGGCCGACCAGCTCCATGTAGTAGAGCGCGTCGTCGACCGACATGGGAACGGAGGCGAACACCTTCTTGCGGATGACCACGGGGCAGTACTCATCGGCTTCCTCCGCCGCTGCTGCCTCCTCCACCACGGGAACGGCGCCGGTGCGCACCTGCTCGAGCACCGTGACCGGGGCGGGCGTGACATCCACCCGGCCGAGACCCACCGTGGACGCCTCGCGCACCGATGGCGGTCTGTGCAGGCCCCGGTGGATCTTGCGGCGGTCCTTAGCGCGTCTCACGCGCTCCAGCAGCCGCCCGATCGCCAGGTCGAACGACGCGTACTTGTCGGCGGCTGTGGCCTCGGCGCGAACGACGGGTCCCGGGCCGACGAGCGTCAGTTCGACTCGGTCGTCGCCGTTCTGACCTCCGGACTTCTCGTTGTGGCGGGAGACCTTGATCTCCAGCGAGAGAGCTCGCTCGGCGAGCGAGCCGACCTTCGCGGCCTTCTCCGTCGCATATTCGCGGAAGCGATCGGTGATGCCTACGCCGAGTCCGAAGATGTTGATTTCCATGGCGACCTCCTGCTTCCAGTGCGGCCGTCGCCCGTACGGAAGGGGCGGCTGGACCGACACCTTTCCCCTAACCGTAGACCGGGCCTCGATGGATGTCACGGACGACTTCACGGGTGTCCAGCAAGCGCGCGGTTTGTGACGACGATCACCCCCGCCCGTTGATGGGGCCAGGGTGACGACGCGGTGTTCTGGCCAGCACAGCGGCCCCGATGACGTGCGCGCCCGCGGATGCCAGTGCCCGCCTCGCCTCCAGGAGAGTGGCTCCCGTGGTGAGGATGTCGTCCACGAGCAGCACACGGCGTCCCGCGATCCAGCCGCGCGGCTCCAGCCACCCCGAGCGGTTCTGAAGACGCGACGCCGCCGTCAGTCCCGACTGGTCCGCGGCCTGGCGCCTCGCCTTCAGCGCGGGCTCGGCCCGCAGCCCGGCGTGCTGCAGAAGCAGTCGGACCGGGGTGTAGCCGCGGGCACGGAACGCGGCGCGAGACGACGGGACGGTCGCGAGATGCACGGAGCCCGTGGAAGGTGTCGAACCGAGAGCGTGCGCGACCGCCGACGCGAGAGACGGCGCAAGGTGCGCGCCGGCATCCGTTCGGCCACCGTCCTTGTAGGCGGCGAGCGCGGAACGCACGATGCCGTCGTAGTCGTTCGCGTAGACGACGCGCAGGCCGTCGAGATCGACCTCGCGCGCGGCAGGGCGCAACGCGGCTGCGCACGGGTCGCAGAGCGAGCGGTCGTGCTCGCCGCAGCCCGCGCACGTCGTGGGCGCGACGACGGCGAGCGCGTCGAGCAGAGCGGACCTCAGCCTGATTCCTGTCTGCATCGGCATTCGTCCAGCGTGGACGACGATGCGTGCGTCACACTGGCGCGCAGCCGCCTCGGCGCAGAGCTGATCCGGTGCCGAGACTGGGGACGGAGAGCGGACGGACGGCGAGGAACCGCAGCCGGCCGTCGCCCAGCGTCACTGCGGTTTGCCGAGCTGCTGCCCGATGAACTGCACGCCGTCCGCGCGTTGCTGCCAGCCGGTTCCGCGCGGCCATTGCAGCGAGCCGTCAGAGGTGAGCACCCAGTAGTACGGCGTGGAGCCGACGGGGCCCAGGCTGACGCCGTTGCTGGGACCGGGGGCCGGCTGCGAGTCGCCACCGACGGTCTGCACATCGATCGAGCTCTCCCCGCCTGATCCGGTGGCCAGGGCGCCGAGGGTGAGGTCGTCCAACCAGCTGAGGGAGGTCGCGGAGCCGCCGGCTACCGATCCCAGGTCGATCGGGGTGGCCACGCTCTCAGGCCGGCCGCTGGAGCTGCGCACCACCCCGGCCACCATGATGTCGGTTCCGGAGTCGGTGCGCACGAGCGCCGCGAGCCGCGTGCCATCGCGCGACATCGCGATCGCCACGAGCGAGCGGGCATCCGGCCAGGTCGCCGTGAGCGTCACCGGCGTACCCGAGGCTCCCAGCACCACGAACTCGGACGGCGCCCCGCTCGTGGCGCTCCATGCGTACCCCTGCGGATCGAGCGTGGGAGCCACTAGGCCGGGCCTTGTGTCGAGTTGTACCGGATCATCCGTGTCGGCCCGCACCACCCAGCTGGCGTTCTGGCCCAGCACCACGGCCGTTCGGTGGTCGGCGGAGAGCGTCGCGGCACGCGGTGCGAGCTGTTCGACCTTGGTCGAGACATCCGGGATCTCCGTCACGGTTGCCCCGGAGAGCAGCCCGAACTTGCCGCCACGAAGTACGAGTGCGTTGGAATCCACCACCGGATTCTGAACGGGTTGCGGTGAGAGCGCGTTCGACACCGGGCGCTGCACGCCCTCGATCGAGATGCGCACGTTATTGATGCCGGCGACCGAGGCCAGCGATTCCGAGAGCTGCAGCTGCATGCGCGCGAGGGTGGTGGCATCCACCGCTCCGGCCGTGCTGTTCAGGTCGACATCGGCCTCGCCGCCGTTGACCGTGACCGAGTCGGAGGTGAGCTGCGATCCCTGCGGGAACGCGCTGACGTAGGCGCCGGACAGCCAGCTCGCCGGGCCCTGCACCAGCTCCTTGACCACGCGCGTCTGCAGCGAGGCGGGTGAGTTCGGGAACCAGCGCTCGTCGGGCACCAGATAGGCGAGATCGGGGCTGAAGAAATAAAGCGGATGCGGCGCGAAGACGCTCGGGAACCGGGAGCTGTCGATGATGACACCGTTCGGCGCCTTGGCGATGCGCCACTGCCCGTCGTTCTTGACGAACGTGTACTGCTGCTGGATGCCCGTGGACGACTCGGCCCTGCTGTAGGTGCCGTCGGCGTCGACGAACGCAACCGGCGTGAGCGTGAGCATGATCTGGTTGCCGCCGGCGGGTTCATAGTCGCGGTCGGAGCCGGTGTCGACCGTGACCGATGCGTCGGGGTTCCACTTGCTGCGGAAGCTCGTCGCGAGGAAGTCGCGGGCCACCTGGTAGTCGCTCTGCGGTGACACCTGCGCCTGGATGAAGCCCTTCAGGATTTCGTCCTGTGTCGCCCCTGGCGCTGGCCCGCTGGGCAGGAAGTCCACCTGGCCGAGTCCGTCGTTCTGGGCGCTGATCGGACCGACCTCTTTGACGGCACTGGTGCGCGGTATCTGTGCGCATCCGGCGATGAGCGCAAGCACGGCCATGGCGACGACGGATGCCCGCAGCCCGCGCCTGCGTCCCGTTCCGTTCGCCGCCCTCGTCGTGCCGTCGCCCCTCATGCCTTCACCGTCCCCTCGCGTCCGTTTCCTCGCCCGTCACGTCCGTTGGCGTGCGCGTCCTGCTTGCGACTGTCACCGCGCCACCAAGCGTTCCGGCGTTCGCGGCCGGATGCCCGGCCGTTGCCTCCCGACGTTCCGTTTCCGTTGTCGTCGCCGTCGTGCTGGGCACCGATCAGCTCATGGCCGATCGGACGGTCCTCCGCGTCGCGCGGGGCATCCGACGGTGCCAGCGGGATCGGAGAGGACGCGATCGGTTCCCCGGGTACACGAGGCAGGGTGAGGCGGAAGTTCGACCCCTCGTGCGGGCTGGACCAGACATCCAGCCACCCGTCGTGCTTCGCCGCATCTTCGAGCGAGATGGCAAGACCCAGCCCCGTTCCGCCGATGGTGCGCTTGCGCGACGGGTCGGCGCGCCAGAACCGGTCGAACACGTGCGCGACCTCGCGCTCGGTCATGCCGAGGCCGTAGTCGCGAACCGAGAGCGCCACCGCGGACTGATTACTGTCCACCGTCACGACGATGGACTTGCCCTCGCCGTGCTCGATGGCGTTGCCGAGCAGGTTGCGCAGCACGCGGCGAACACGCCTCGGGTCCATCTCCACCTCGAAGTAGCCGCCGGGCGCCTCCAGGCGCACCTCGGAACCGTTCGTCACCGCCAGCGGCCGCATGTCGTCGACGGCTTCTTCGGCCAGCCGCACGAGGTTGGTGGGCTCGAGCTCGAGCACCACCGATCCCGCGTCATACCTGCTGATCTCCAGCAGATCGGAGAGCAGCCGGTCGAACCGCTCGACCTGCGCGTGCAGCAGTTCCGCCGTGCGGGCCGTGGCCGGTGGGAAGTCCTCGCGCTGGTCGTAGATCACGTCACCGGCCAGGCGGATCGTGGTCAGCGGCGTACGCAGTTCGTGCGAGACGTCGCTGACGAAACGCTGCTGCAGTTGCGAGAGCGTCGCGAGTTGCGTGATCTGCCGTTGCAGGGCATCCGCCATTCCGTTGAACGAGCGCGCGAGTGTCGCGAACGCGTCTTCGTTCGCGATCGGCATACGCACCTCGAGGTCGCCGTCCGCGAGCCGCTGACTGGTCTGCGCGGCGACGCGGATCGGGGTGACGATGAGCCGGACCACCAGGTAGGTGATGCCGGCGATGAGCAGCAGCAGCACGAGCCCGACGATGAGCAGAGTGTGCTGGACGAACAGGAGGGTCTGCTCGGAGTCCGACAGGTCGTAGCCGATGTAGAGCTCGTAGCGGCCGGCGGAGGGCAGCTGCAGTTGCGATCCGACCACGATTCCCGGATGCGTCGAGCCGTCGGACGACGGCAGGGCGACCGACTGCGCGAACACCGAGTGCGGGGCCGACTGCACGGCCTTGCTCAGATCCTTGGTGATCACGTCACGACCGGAGCCGAACGTCGAGACGCCGACGGGGGCCGCAGCGTCGATCCCCTGGCCGGGGACGCGGAAGGATGCCACGAGACCGCTCGTCGTCGAGTTCTTGATGTCGCCGAACACCTGGAGGAACAGGTTGTCGATCGCTTCGGGATCGGTGGCGTCGGATGCATCCAGCTTCTTCTGCGCCTCCGTCGTGGCCCGAGCCGAGTCGTGGTAGGCCTGGTCGAGCCTGGACTGATACAGGCCGTTGCCGACGATGAACGAGACCAGAAAGCCGGCGACCAGCACCGCGGCCCCGGTGAGAGCCACGGTCAGCAGCACGGTGCGGAACTGCAGCGAGGTGCGCCACACGTGCGCGAAACGGGCTGGCCACTCCCGCCACCGTCGCCAGTCGACGCCGAAGAGCATGGGGCGACCGTCAGGGTGTGGCGCCGGCGCGGTAGCCGACACCGCGCACGGTCATGACGATCTTCGGGTTGTCGGGGTCTTCCTCCACCTTCGCCCGCAGCCGCTGCACGTGCACGTTCACCAGTCTGGTGTCGGCCTTGTAGTGGTAGCCCCAGACCTGCTCGAGCAGCATCTCGCGGGTGAACACCTGCTGCGGCTTGGAGGCGAGCGCGATCAGCAGATCGAACTCCAGCGGCGTGAGGTTGATGCGCGCCTCTCCCCTGCGCACCTCGTGCGCGGCCACGTCGATCTCGAGATCGCCGACGCGCAGGGTATCGTCCGCGGGTGCGGAGACGTAGGGACGCAGCCGGGTGCGGATGCGCGCCACCAGCTCTTTGGGGTTGAACGGCTTGACCATGTAGTCGTCGGCGCCGGACTCCAGGCCCTTGACCACGTCAGCGGTGTCGGACTTGGCGGTCAGCATGATGATCGGCACGCCGGATTCGGACCGGATGCGCGAGCACACTTCGATGCCGTCCATTCCCGGCAGCATCAGATCGAGCAGGATGAGATCGGGTTTGGTCGCGTGGAAGCTGTCGATCGCGATGGCTCCGTCGGCGCAGAAGCTCGGCTCGAAGCCCTCAGTGCGCAACACGATGCCGATCATCTCGGCCAAGGCGGTGTCGTCGTCGACCACCAGGATTTTCGCGTTCATGCCAGTCAGGGGTCCTGATTCCTCTTCTGTGCCCGCGGAAGGCGACCACGCGGGCGAGACCATGGCACAAGAGTAGTCGACACGGTGCAGGGGTTCCCCGGAGCTCCACGCCGTTCCGTCGCCCCCTGTTCGGGCGTTGTGCCAGGATGAGTGGACTCCAGCATCGACTTCGGCGGCAGGTAATCAGCGGTGAGCGACTCCCACGATCCGGGTGCACCCGATCCGGATGGTCAGCGCCCGGGGGCCGAGGGCGAATCGCGACCAGCGTGGACGGCGCCTGCGTCGTGGGCGCCGCCGACGGCTCCCCCGGTGTACGGGCAGCAAAACGGGCAGCAGCCCGATGGGCGGCAAAGCTGGCAGCAGCCCCAGTGGGACCAGCAGGGTTGGCAACGGCCCGCGTGGCAACCCGGCTGGCAGCAGACCGAATCAGCCGGCCAGCAGCAGCCTGCGTGGCAGCAGCCAGGCGCCGCCGGCTGGACACCGCCGTCCAGACCCGGCCTTTTCCCGCTGCGGCCGCTTCCGTTCGGAACGCTTTTCGGCACACCGTTCCGGGTGCTGCGGCACAACCCGCGCGCCACGGTGGGCGGCGCGCTTATCGTGCGGCTCATCTCCACGTTCGCGACCGTGCTCGTGGTGGGGCTCACGGCGGTCTTCGCCGTTCTGCGCATCGCGACGACCGATCAGAGCTCCCGCTCCGACATGCAGCTGATCACCGCGGGAAGCATCGCCCTGCTGATCGCGGCCCTGCTGGTCTCCGTGGTGATCTCCCTGATAGGCACGGCACTGGTGCAGGGGCTGGTGGCCTCTGAGGTGTCACGCGGCGCGCTCGGCGAGAGGCTGACCTTGCGCGCACTGTGGCGCGCCACCCGCGGTCACCGGTGGCGACTGATCGGCTGGACGGTGCTGCTGGCGGCAGCCGTGACAGCATCCTTCGCGCTCGTCGCCGCGGCGGCCGTGGCCTCTGCAGCAGCGGGCGGCTGGCTCGCGACCGTGCTCTTCGCCGTGTTCGCCTTGTGCGGGCTCGCCGCGCTCTGGATCTGGATCGGAACGAAGACGGCGCTCACCCCGAGTGTCATCGTGATCGAGAAGACGAACGTGTTCGCCGCGGTCGCGCGCTCCTGGCGTCTCACGGAGCGATCGTTCTGGCGCACGTTCGGCACGCTCGCCCTGGTCACCGTCGTGTGCTCGGTCGCCAGTTCGATCGTCACGATTCCGCTGCAGGCCATCTACTACATCGTGATCACGGTGATCAGCCCGACCGGGTCACTCCAGACCGGCAACGCGATCGTCGTCACCGTCGTCTACTACGTGATCTCGCTCATCGTCGGAACCCTCATCGGCTCGGTCACCTCCGTGGTGGAGGCCGCGACCGCGACGACCGTGTACCTCGACCTGCGGATGCGCCGCGAGGGCCTCGACGCCGATCTGCGCCGGGTGGTGGACGAGCGCGCCGGAGGCATCCCGGATGCCCGCGACCCGTTCGCGACGCCCGCCTGGGCCGCAGTACGCCCGTGATCGGCGGGATCGTGCAGTTCGTGCCGGCGGCGGTGCTGGTGCGACTCGCGGATGCCCCGCCACTGAGCCCGGACGGCCCAACGGCGCAGCAGTGGCTACGGCACGAGCTGGCGAAGCCGGAGTACCAGGCGGCGAAGCCGACGTGGTTCGACCGGCTGGCGCAGCAGATCGCGGAGTGGTTCAACTCGCTCGGGTCGAACGTCTCCGGCAACGCCGGCTGGATTCTCGCCGGCGTCGGCATCGCCGTCATCGCCGCGCTGCTGGTCGGCGCGTTCGTCGTATTCGGCCTGCCGCGGTTGCGAAGGCAGCAGCCGGCATCGGTCGTGTTCGACGAGGACGACGGCCGCAGCATCGCCGACCTGCGCAGGGATGCCGCCGACGCGGCGAGCGCGAGCCGGTATGAGGAGGCGGTGCGCGACCTGTTCCGTGCCGTTGCGCGCTCGCTGGGCGAGCGCACCATCGTGCTGCTTCTGCCGGGAACCACCGCACAGGAGCTCGCGATAGAGGCCTCGCTGGCGCTGCCGTCATTCGCCGACCGGTTGCATCGCGCCGCCGTGCTCTTCGACGGCGTGCGCTATATGGGACGCCCGGCGAACGCAGACGACTACACGATGCTCGTCGCGCTGGATCACGACCTCGCCAAGACCGCACCGCAGCACGCCGCACTGATCGGCGCGGACGTGCCGGTCGGCTCGCCGGGGACTGGACGATGACGGCCACCGCGCTCTCGCGCACGCCGCGGCAGACCCTGAAACGGGCGCGCGGCTGGATCGTGCTCGTTCTCATCCTCGTCGTCGGTTCCGGCATCGCGGCGGCCGTGCAGCTCTCGTTGGCGTCGACGTCGACAGACCCGATGAGCGCGTCCAATCCGGCGCAGCAGGGCGGCCAGGCGCTCGCCCGCGTGCTCGCGCAGCACGGCGTCGACGTGCGCCCGGCTGGCTCGCTCGACGCGGCGCGTCAGGCGGCATCCGCCCGTGACGACACCACGGTGCTGCTCTCGGATCCGAATGACATCCTGGATGCCTCGCAGCTGCGAACGGTGCTCCGCCTCGGTTCGGAGGTGGTCGCCATCGACCCCGGATACGACCAGCTGACGACGATAGCGCCGGGCGTGACGCTCGCGGGCGACCAGGCATCCAGCTCCGACTCGCCCCGATGCTCGGTCGTGGCCGCGCAGAACGCCTCGACCGTCTCGGGCGTGCGCACGGCGTTCCGGGTGACCGGCGCTGCGACCGGATGCTTCCCCGTCGGCGGCCGCGCGTACGCCGTCGCGCAGACCCGCACGGGTGGCGCCACGGTGACCGCCATCGGTGCCGGTCTGTTCAACAACGAGGGCATCGCGCGCACCGGCAACGCGGCGCTCGCCATCGGGCTCCTCGGCCAGCATCGAACGCTTCTCTGGTACCTGCCGTCCGAAGCGGATGCCCGCGCCACCGGCGCACCGACACTCGCCGAGCTGACGCCCGGGTGGCTGACTCCGGCGATCGTGCTGCTCATCGCGGTGACCGTCGCCGCCGCGATCTGGCGCGGACGGCGCTTCGGGCCGCTGGTCGTGGAGAATCTGCCCGTCGTGGTGCGTGCCGGCGAGACCATGGAGGGGCGGGCGCGGCTGTATCGCACCGCAGCCGCGCGAACGCATGCGCTCGATTCGCTGCGCGTCGGGGCGCTTCGCCGTATCGCGTCGGTGTGCGGACTGCCGCGGAACGCGCGCGCCGAGCAGGTCGCGGCATCCGCTGCCGCACTCACCGGGTGGCCCGCCGAACGCGTGCGCGAGGTGCTGCTCGACGGCCGCCCGCAGACGGATGCCGAAGCCCTTCACTACGCGGCCCGCCTCGCCGACCTGGAGGCGACGGTGCGCGCCGCCGCCCGCACCTCCTGACCGAACGTCGGGCCGCCGTCTCATGCCCTCCTCGTTCTGACGTCCCCGGCTAGGCTCGCAACGGAAACGCCCCACCCGCGCGAGAGAGATGCCGATGACCGACCCCACCACCGCCAGCCCCGACGTCTCGAACCGGGACGACGCGCGAGCCGCATTCGCTGCGGTGCGGTCCGAGGTGGCCAAGGCGGTCGTCGCACAGGATGACGCGGTCACCGGCCTGCTGGTGGCGCTGCTCACCGGCGGTCACGTGCTGCTGGAGGGCGTACCGGGAGTCGCGAAGACGCTGTTGGTGCGATCGCTCGCCGCTTCGCTGTCGCTCGGGATGAAGCGGGTGCAGTTCACGCCGGATCTGATGCCGGGCGACGTGACCGGATCCGTGGTGTACGACGCCAGGTCGGCCGCGTTCGTCTTCCGGCACGGACCGGTGTTCACGAACATCCTCCTGGCCGACGAGATCAACCGCACGCCGCCGAAGACGCAAGCGGCCCTGCTGGAGGCGATGGAGGAGCGCCAGGTCAGTGCCGACGGCGAGACCATGCCCCTTCCGGAGCCGTTCCTCGTCGCCGCGACGCAGAACCCGATCGAGTACGAGGGCACGTACACGCTCCCCGAGGCCCAGCTCGACCGGTTCCTGCTCAAGCTCGTGCTCGATCTGCCCGATCGCAATGCCGAGTTCGAGGTGCTGCGGCGGCACTCGGCCGGCTTCGACCCGCGGGCACTGGATGCTGCTGGCATCCGTTCCGTCATCGACGCCGCCGGCGTGCTTCACGCCCGCGCCGACGTGCGCCGCGTGGCCGCAGGCGCCGACGTGCTGGCCTACATCGTCGACCTGGCAAGGGCCACCAGGCAGAGCCCGTCGGTGCGGCTCGGCGTGAGCCCGCGCGGTGCGACGGCACTGCTGGCGGCCGCGAAGGCATACGCCTGGCTGGGCGGGTACGCCGGCGTCACGCCCGACCACGTGCAGGCGATGGCGCCCGCCGCCTGGCGACACCGCATGCAGCTGCAGCCGGAGGCCGAGCTGGAGGGCGTGACGACCGACGGCATCCTGCGCTCTGTGCTGCAGCAGGTGCAGGTTCCGCTGTAGGACGAATCGGATGGCCGTCAGCGGGCGCTTCGCCGCCCTCCTCGCCGTGGGGCTGGTTCCCGTTGTGCTGCTCGGTGCGACCGCGCCGGGGGCGTACCTCGCGCTCGCCTGCTGGCTCATCTTCTGCTGCGTGCTGGGCGCCATCGACTTGCTGGCAGCATCCTCTCCCCGACGCGTGATCCTGGCCAGGATCCTGCCCGCCAACGTGCGCCTGGGCGAGACCACTTCGTGCGCGATCCTCGTTAGCAATCTCGGCTCTCGCCGCCTGCGCGGCAGGCTTCGCGACGGCTGGGAGCCCTCGGCCGGGGCGTCTCCGTCACGGGTACCGCTGGACATCCCGCCCGGCGAACGACGGATGCTCACCCTCACCCTGACACCCCGCCGCCGCGGCACGCGACGCGTAGCGTTCGTCGCGATCCGCTCCGCCGGGCCGCTCGGATTGTGGTCGCGACAGGCGACCCTCGCGTCCGAGGCGGAGCTGAGGGTGCTGCCGCCGTTCCATTCGCGCAAGCACCTCGCGTCGCGCATCGCCCGGCTGCGTGAGCTCGAGGGGTCGACGCCGGTCATGGTTCGCGGTGAGGGCACCGAGTTCGACTCCCTTCGCGAGTACGTCGCGGGCGACGATGTGCGGTCGATCGACTGGCGTGCCACGGCCCGCACGTCGACCACCGCCCGTGCGGGCTCCGGCATCATGGTGCGCACCTGGCGCCCCGAGCGCGACCGCCGCGTCGTGATCGTGATCGACACCGGCAGGGCCTCGGCCGCGCGCATCGCCGACGAACCCCGCCTCGACACGGCCTTCGAGTCCGCTCTGCTGCTCGCCGCTCTCGCCGATCGTGGCGGTGATCGCGTCGACGTGGTCGCCTTCGACCGGCGCGTACGGGCCCGCGTGACGGGGGCCAAGGGACCCGCGCTGCTCTCCCGGCTCGTGACGGCGCTGGCCGACGTGCAACCTGAGCTGATCGAGACCGATTGGTCTGCCGCTCCTGCGCAGGTGCGGGCTGTCACGCACCGGCACGCGCTCGTCGTACTGCTCACGGATGCCTCGGCTCCCGGCTCCTCCACCGGCCTCCTCGCCGCACTCCCGCAGCTCACTGCCACCCACACCGTGGTCGTGGCATCCGTGCGCGATCCCCGGGTGGCCGAGCTCGCCGCCGAACACGCCGACGTCGAGTCGTTCTACGGTGCTGCCGCTGCTGAGCGCGCCCTGCTCGACGCGGCGCGCGTGGCAGAGGCGGTACGCCTCAGCGGAGCGGATGTCGTCAGCGCACCGCCCGCCGAACTGCCGCCGGCGCTGGCCGACCGGTATCTGCAGCTGAAGGCATCCGGGCGTCTGTAACGGTCATACGACGTGTCGCGACATGCGGGGAAATCGGCCGCAGCGAACCTGGGAGATCCCTTAGCGTCGCTGGTAGGCGCCGGGACGCATGCCCTCGCGTGGAGTCTGCCCGGGCCGTTTCGAACCGCAAAGGAAAGAGAAGATGTCTGAGTCAACTCCTGCGGCGGCCTCACCGGAGGCCTCCGTCTCTCCGTCTCTCGGCGCTCGCCTCGCGGCCGAAGCGTTCGGGACGTTCCTCCTGGTGTTCTCCGTCGTCGGCACGGCGATCTTCGCGGCCGGCTTCAGCGCCGGCAAGGGCGGGCTGAACGTCGGATTCCTCGGTGTCGCGATCGCGCTCGGCCTCTCCGTCGTGGTCGGCGCCTACTCGTTCGGACCGATCTCCGGCGGCCACTTCAATCCCGCCGTGACCCTGGGATTGGCGGCAGGCCGCCGGTTCCCGTGGCAGGACGTGATCGGCTACATCATCGCCCAGCTCGTCGGCGGAATCGTGGCGTCCAGCATCATCCTCTGGATCCTCACCGGGGCGAAGGATGCGAAGGGCGACTTCCTCACGATGCAGTTCAAGAGCGCGTCCACCGGTTACGGCGTGCTCTCGCCCGGCGGGTACGGCTTCTGGTCGGTGTTCATCATCGAGATCGTGACGACCGCGTTCTTCCTGTACGTCATCCTCGGGGTGACCCATGTGCGGGCGGCCGCGGGCTTCGCTCCGCTGGCCATCGGTCTCACGCTGACGCTGGTCGCGCTGATCGCCATCCCGGTGTCCAACGGCTCGTTCAACCCGGCTCGTGCTCTGGCGACTGCCATCTACGGCGGTCCGGATGCCATCGCCCAGGTCTGGGTCACGATCGTCGCGCCCATCATCGGCGCGCTGATCGCCGGCTTCACATTCCGGCCGCTGTTCGACGGCATCCTGAAGCGCTGACCGGCACCGCCTGCGCATCCAGACTGCACGCCCGCTCCGAGACTGTGGGAATCACCCGCTGTTTCGGGGCGGGCGTGCAGTCTCTCGATGGAAGTGCTCACGAGTTTCACCCGGCGACGAGGCGGCGGGTCGCGGCATCCGCGTCGTCGAGGTCGCCGGTCTCCCCGGCCAGAACCGCACGGCGCCCGAGCACGAGCATGTAGGCGAGGAAGGCAGCCAGCGCCAGCGCTCCGATCGCCATCTTCGCCCACACGGGGAGCCCGGACGGCGTCACGAAACCCTCGATGAGGCCGGAGCAGAACAGGCTGATCGCGGTGCCGACCGCGATCGCGAACAGCGCCCGGCCCTCCTGCGCGAGCGCCTGACCGCGGGTGCGGGCGCCGGGCGCGATCCACGCCCAGAAGATGCGCAACCCGGCGGCTGCGGCGACGAAGAGAGACGTGAGCTCGAGCATCCCGTGCGGCAGGATGTACGAGAACAGCACGTCTGTGCGGTCGTAGTGCACGAAGATGCCGGCCGCGACCCCGAGGTTCACCGCGTTCTGCAGCAGTATGTACGGCACGTACACGCCGAGGATGCCCGTGGCGATGCTCTGCGCCGCCAGCCACGCGTTGTTCGTCCAGACCTGGCCGGCGAACGACGCGGCGGGGTTGCGCGAGTAGTAGTCGATGAAGTCGTGATTCAGGTACTGCTTCAGGTCCGTCGTGCTGCCCACCGCGGCGAGCGCGCGAGGGTCGCCGACGAGCCACCACGCGGCCAGCGCCGCCACCAGCACCGTCCCGAGCGCGACGCACAGCGTCACCCAGCGCACCCGGTACAGGGCCGCGGGCAGCGACATCACGAAGAACCGGGCGATCGCACCGGCCGCACCGGAACGCGCGCCGGTGAACCGCAACCGCGCCCGCGCGATCACGGTGGCGAGCCGGTCGGTGTACGCGCTGTCGCCATCCGCCGAGCTCAGCGCCGACAGCTGCGTGGTCGCCACCTGGTAGGCAGCGATCAGCTCATCGGATGTCTCGCCGTCCAGCCGCCGCCGTCGCGCGAGCGCGCCGAGCCGATCCCATTCGGCGCTGTGGGCTGTGGCGTACGCGTCGGCATCCATGCTGTTTAGATGGTAGCCATGACGGGCAAGGCGGCGAGCAGTGCGCGACCCGCCGCTCCGGCACCGGCCCGCTACGCCGACACGGCGTTGACGCAGTACGGCGACGACGACCGGCAGCTCATCGGTGAGGCCGTCGGGGTGGATGCCCGCGCGGCCAGCTTCGTGCTGCGGGCGGCGGGCCTCATCATCGACGCGCTCGCCACGTACGCCGTCGTGCTCTTGCTGTTCTGGGCGCTCGCCGCGGCCGGCAAGGTGCTTGACGCGGCGGCGACGGCAGCCATCCAGGTCGTCATCGTCGCCGTGATGTTCGTGATCGTGCCCACGACCGTCGAGACGCTCAGCCACGGCCGCAGCCTGGGCAAGCTGGCGATCGGCGCCCGCATCGTGCGCGACGACGGTGCAGCCGAACAGCTGCGGCACGCGTTCGTACGTTCGCTCGCCGGATCCATCGAGATCTACCTCACGTTCGGCGGCGTCGCCGCCGTGGCAGGCCTGCTCAGCCCGCGCTCGAAGCGCATCGGCGACCTCCTCGCCGGAACGTACTCACAGCTGCAACGGATGCCAGCGCCTCCTCCCCCGCCGCTCCCGCTGCCCGCGTACCTGGCGGCCTGGGCGACGGTTGCGGATGTCGCGGCCCTGCCACCCCGGCTAGCTCGGCGCATCGCGGAGTTCCTCCGGCACGCCGCGACCCTGACACCGGATGCCCGCGCCCGCGTCGCCACGGATCTCGCCCGCGAGGCATCCCCCTTCGTCTCCCCCCTGCCGAACACCGATGCGGAGTCGTTTCTCGTCGCGGTCGCCGCGTTCCGCCGCGACCGCGAGTACGCCGCACTGATGGGCGAGCGTGCCCGGCTCGAGCGCGTCGAGCCGGCTCTCACCGCGCTGCCGCCGGGCTTCCACCGCCGCGACTGAGCCTTCTCCCGAGCGCGAACAGGAATTCCCGTCCGAAGCGGTCGCTCACGCTCAGGGATAGCGACACATTCGGACAGGAGGTTTCGCGTGATCCACGCTTTCCTGTCCGCGGTTGTCGTTTCCGCGGGCGGTAACGGCAACCGCGGACAGACAGGAACTTACGCCGGACGCCGGACACCCGAGAGGCCTGCGGGGCTGGACCGCCCGCCATCTCCTGAGTTAGGCTTAGGCGAGTTAGGTAAGCCTTACCTACTACGAGCTTCGCTGAGCAAGGCGAGAGTTCGAGACAAACGGGCATCGCCGCCGACGGCATCTTCGGCGCCCTCCTGTGGGCGGGCATCCGTGCTGCCGCCGGCTGGCGCGCCGACTCTGGTCGATCGACCGGCCGGCCCGACCCCATTCACGACCCGAAGGACAGCATGACCCTCCGCGCCCCGTTCGCCAATCGCACGTCTGCCCGCTCCAGCGCGCCTCGGCGGGGATCGCGGCTCGCCGTCGCCAGCGTGCTCACCGCGGCCGCCCTCGTGCTGACCGGCTGTTCCGCGACCGCAGGCAACGCGACGAACGAGGCGGAGAAGGCATCCGGTCCCTTCCCGGTGTCGCTGAAGAACACGTACGGCACGACGGTCATCCCTTCCCAGCCGAAGCGGGTGGCGACGATCAGCTGGACGAACCAGGACGCCGCCATCGCGCTCGGCGACATCCCGGTGTCGATGTCGAAGGCCACCTACGGCGACGACAACGGCGACGGCGTACTGCCCTGGACGGCGCAGGCGCTGAAGAAGGCTGGTGCGAAGACGCCGCAGCTGAACGACGAGAGCGACGGCATCCCGTACGAGAAGATCGCAGACTCCGCACCCGACGTCATCCTCGGCGCCTACTCGGGCCTGACGAAGCAGGAGTACACGACGCTCAGCAAGATCGCCCCGACGGTGTCGTACCCGAAGGATGCCTGGGGCACGCCATGGCGTGAGACCACACTCATCGACGGCGAGGCGCTCGGCAAGAAGGCTCAGGCGCAGAAGCTGATCGATCAGACCGACGCCAAGATCGCCTCGGCGGTCTCGAAGTACCCGCAGATCAAGGGCAAGACCGTCATGTACGTCTGGGTCGACCCGAAGAACCTCGGCACCATCACGTACTACACGCCGAACGACGCCCGCGTGCGGTTCCTGAACGACCTCGGCCTGAAGAATGCGCCGGCGATTCAGAAACTGTCGAAGGGCAGCTCGCAGTTCTTCGGCACGATCAGCAGCGAGGAGGCCGACACACTGGATGCCGACATCGCGGTCATCTACGTCGACAACGGCGGCTCGTTCGACCTGATCAAGAACGACCCGCTGCTCAGCAAGATCCCGGCTGTGAAGCGCGGCTCCGTCGTCGAGCTGAGCAACACGACCGACATCATGGCGACCTCGGCGCCATCCGTGCTCTCCATTCCGTGGGTGCTGCCGAAGTTCGTGCCTGAGCTGGCCCAAGCCGCCGACAAGGTCCGGTAGGACAGCGACGGATGTCCGCACACCGCACACGACGACCGGAACGATGACCGCTTCAGTGCATGAAACGCGCGCGGAACGGCGCAGCGGCGCCAGCGTGGCCGAACGCGCCGCGGATCTCGCCGCAACACGCGCCGGCGTCCCAGTTCACGGCCGCCCGGTGAGGCGGCGCACGCGCACGGTACGGATCGCGGGGATCACGGCGTGCGTGCTCGCGCTGGCGGCCGCAGCGGCGGCATCGCTCGTGTTCGGCGTGCGGGACGTGCCGCTGCACGAGGTGTGGCAGGCACTGGCCGGACCGCGGAACGTTGCGCACGAGGGCATGAATGCGGCCGCAGCGCTCAGCCGAGTGCCGACGACGGTCGCGGGCATCCTGGTCGGAGCCGCGCTCGGGATCGGCGGCGCGCTCATGCAGGGCGTGACCCGCAACCCGCTCGCCGACCCCGGACTGCTCGGCATCAACTCGGGAGCCGCCCTGTTCGTGGTGCTCGGCATGACCTTCCTCGGTGTCAGTAGCGCTATCGGCACGGTGTGGTTCGCATTCGCCGGCGCAGCAGCGGCCGCACTCGTGGTCTACGCGGTCGCGTCGGCCGGGAGGAAGGGGGCGACGCCGCTCGGGCTGACTCTCGCCGGCGCCGCAGTCACCGCCGCCGCCTCGTCGCTGACGCTCGGTGTGCTTCTCACGCACGTCGACTCGCTGGACTCCTACCGGTTCTGGCAGATCGGGTCGATCTCGGCAGCATCGTGGCCGACGATCGTGCTGCTCGCCCCGTTCATCGTGGCCGGCGTGGTTCTGACTCTGCTGCAGGGTCCGGCGCTCAACGCGCTCGCGCTGGGCGATGACCTAGCGCGCGGCCTCGGCCATCGGGTCGGCCTCTCCCGAGTGCTGGCGGCGATCGCGGTGGTGCTGCTGTGCGGCGCCGCCACCGCGATGTGCGGTCCTATCGCGTTCGTCGGCCTGGCCGTTCCGCACGCCGCCCGCCTCGTCTTCGGCCCGGACTACCGCTGGGTGCTTCCGGCATCCGCGCTGCTCGGCGGCGTGCTGCTGCTCGTCGCCGACGTGATCGGCCGGCTCGTCGCCCGCCCGTCCACCATCGAGGTCGGCGTGGTCGTCGCCGTGATCGGGGCGCCCGTGCTCATCGCGCTCGTTCGTCGCACCAAGGCGGTGGCGCTGTGAGCGTGCAGACGACGACCTCCGCGACCTCCCCCGCGCAGACACGAGCCGGGTACCCGCTCGACGCGAGGGCACGGGATGCCGCGGCGGCGGGCATCCGCGGCGCCCGTCGGTCAACGGTGCGACGCGACGCGGTCGTCGTGGCAGCCCTCGCAGTTGCCGCTCTCGCGCTCGTCACGCTCACACTGTGCATCGGCGCCACGATCACGCCGATCGGCGACGTGCTGCGCGTGCTGCTCGGCCAGAACGTCCCTGGCGCGAGCTTCACGGTCGGCGAGCTCAGGCTGCCTCGTGCTCTGGGCGGGCTGCTGGTCGGGCTCGCGTTCGGCGCGGCCGGATGCCTGTTCCAGTCGGTGCTGCGCAACACGCTCGCCAGCCCCGATGTGATCGGGATCAGCTCGGGAGCGGGCCTTGCCGCGGTGATCGCGATCGCCGTGTTCGGGGCATCCGGATTCGTCGTCTCGGTGGCCGCACTCGCCGGCGCACTGCTCACAGCAGGAGCGATCTTCCTTCTCGCAGCCGCACGTTCCACCACGGGCTACCGGTTCGTGCTGATCGGCATCGCCGTAGGCACGGCCGCCCAGGCGGTGGTCGGCTACGTCATCTCGCGCGCCGACATCGCCGACGCGCGACAGGCCATGGTCTGGCTCACCGGCAGCCTCAGCCGCAGCCTGTGGGATCAGCTTCCGGCCGTCGCGATCGCCATCGTCGTGCTGCTCCCGTTCGCGCTGTTCTCCGGACGAACGCTCGAAGTGCTCCGCCTCGGCGACGACCCCGCGAGGGCGCTCGGCGCCAAGGCGGGTCGCGACCGCGTGCTGCTCATCCTGCTCGCCGTGGCACTCGTCGCGGTCGGCACCTCGTTGACCGGTCCGGTGGCGTTCGTGGCGTTCCTCGCAGCCCCCATCGCCTCACGGATGCTCCGCTCGAGCCACCTGATCCTGCCCGCGTCCGCGCTGATGGGCGCCGTCATCATGCTCGGCGGCGACTTCGTCGGCCAGCACCTCATTCCCGGCGTCGCGCTCCCGGTCGGCGTCGTGACCGGCGCGATCGGCGCCCCCTACCTGCTCTGGCTGCTCGCCAGAGGCGGGCGCCGCAGCGCATCCTCCGGAGGAGTCTCGTGACCACGCACACCCTCGTCGCCGACCACGTCACGCTCGCGTATGACGACCGCGTCGTGGTCGACGACCTCACGCTGCGGCTGCCCGAGAGCGGCGTGACGATGATCGTCGGGGCGAACGGATGCGGCAAGTCGACCCTGCTGCGCGCACTCGCCCGCCTGCTCGCTCCGAAGTCGGGAGCCGTGCTGCTCGATGGCGCAGACATCCGTCGCACACCGACGAAGGCCGTCGCCCGGGTCGTCGGGCTCCTGCCGCAGAGCCCGGTCGCACCGGAAGGGGTCACCGTATCCGAGTTGGTCGGTCGAGGCCGCTACCCGCACCAGTCCTGGGCGAGGCCGTGGAGCGCAGCCGACGACGAGGCGGTCTCCGACGCCCTGACCGCTACGGGCATGGCCGAGCTGGCGCAGCGCCGTGTGGACGAGCTGTCCGGTGGTCAGCGGCAGCGCGTGTGGATCGCGATGGCGCTCGCGCAGGAGCCGCACATCCTGCTGCTCGACGAGCCGACCACCTACCTCGACGTCGCCCACCAGATCGACGTGCTCGACCTGCTCACCGACCTCGCGCATCACGGCACGGCGGTCGTGGTCGTGATGCACGAGCTCAACCTCGCCACCCGTTACGCGGACCACCTGATCGTGATGAAAGACGGCGCCGTCGTCACGTCAGGGCCGCCGAGAGAGATCGTCACGAGCGAGCTGGTCCGTAACGTCTTCGGGCTCGACGCGGCCATCGTGGACGATCCCGTGTCGGCGACACCACTGGTCGTGCCGATCGGAAGGCACCGCACGAGAACGGATGTCCCGCTCACGTCGGCCGAGATGGTGGTGGCTGATGTCGGCCGCTGAACTGCACACGCCCGGGACCGACGACCAGCCGATGTCTGCCGAACGCGACACGCTCGCAGAGGCGGCGTGTACGGCGCCGGACGCAACCGTGCGTTCGGCCGACCGCGACGCGCCCGGCGGAGACGGGCGCGTCATCAATGCTGACGCGGCGAGCGAACCGCTTTTCCGTTTGTTCGACGTCACCGTCGTCGCCATGGAGCGGATCTCCCCCACTTTCGTGCGCATCACGTTCGGCGGCGCCTCGCTCGACGAATTCGCCTGGGACGGCCTCGATCAGCGCATCAAACTGCTCTTCCCGAACGCGCTGGACCGATACCCGGCCATGCGCGCCAAGGATCCCTCGTGGTACGCCCAGTGGTCGGCACTGCCCGACGACGTGCGACCGCCGATGCGCACCTACACGATCCGCGACCGCCGCGACGGGTTCCGGGGAACGGAGGTCGACGTCGACTTCGCGCTGCACGAGGAGACGGCCGGGCCCGCGGCGACGTGGGCCCTCCGGGCACGAGCAGGGATGCCGCTGCGCATTCTGGGGCCCAACGCGCGGGCGGAGGGCGACCGCGGCGCGATCGGGTGGATACCTCCCGCCGGCGTACGACGGTTCGTGATCGCCGGAGACGAGACGGCGGTGCCGGCGATGGCGGGCATCCTCGCCTCACTCCCGGCGGATGCCGCTATCACCGTGTTCGCGGAGCTTCGCCACCCCGCCGACCTGGCCGCCCTGGACGCGCCGGCTCACGTCGACCTCAGGCACGTGCCGCGCGGGACGGAGCCTGGTCAGGCATTGGCCGAAGCCGTGTGCGCCGCTTTCCCGGTCGGCTCGTCCGGCATGCGCGGCACCGAGCCGGACGACGTCGACATCGAGACCCAGGTTCTGTGGGAGGTGCCGGGCACCGACCCGCTCACCGGCGGCCGCATCGACGGCGACGTGCGGCGGGCATCCACCTACATCTGGCTCGCGGGCGAGGCTGCGGCGATCAAGCGCATCCGCCGCCACCTGGTGCGCGACGTCGGCTTCGACCGCGGGGCAGTCTCGTTCATGGGCTACTGGCGCCGCGGTCGCGCTGAATACTGACGCCTCTGCTTTCTGCCCTCTCGCCTCTGCCTGCTGCCCTCTGCCCCCAGCCACCCCCGAACTGCCCAACCACCCGCAAAACCGCGCAAAGTAGCGGGTGGCTCGGCAGTTCGGGGGTGGCCCGGCGAGGTCAATAGCGGTACTGGTCCGACTTGTAGGGGCCCTCCACCGGGACGCCGATGTAGTCGGCCTGCTCGGGGGTGAGCGTCGTGAGCTCCACGCCCAGGGCATCCAGGTGCAGCCTCGCAACCTTCTCGTCGAGCACCTTCGGCAGCGTATGCACGCCGAGCGGGTACGCGTCGAGGTTCGTGCGCAGCTCGATCTGCCCGAGCACCTGGTTCGTGAACGAGTTGCTCATCACGAACGACGGATGCCCCGTCGCGTTACCCAGGTTCATCAGGCGGCCCTCGCTCAGCACGAGCACGCTGCGCCCGTTCGGAAGCCGCCACTCGTGCACCTGCGGTTTGATCTCCACCTTCTCCGCACCCTCGAGGGACTCCAGCGACGCCATGTCGATCTCGTTGTCGAAGTGCCCGACGTTGGCGACCACGGCGAGATGCTTCATGGCCAGCAGGTGCTCGAGACGCACGACATCCTTGTTGCCGGTGCCGGTGATCAGGATGTCCACCTCGCCGATCACCGACTCCAGCCGCGACACCTGGAACCCGTCCATCGCCGCCTGAAGCGCGTTGATCGGATCGACCTCGCTGACGATCACGCGAGCGCCCTGCCCGCGCAGCGCCTCCGCCGCACCCTTGCCGACGTCGCCATAGCCTGCGACGAAAGCGACCTTGCCGCCGATCAGCACGTCGGTGGCGCGGTTCAGCCCGTCGGGCAGCGAGTGACGGATGCCGTACTTGTTGTCGAACTTCGACTTGGTCACCGAGTCGTTGACGTTGATCGCGGTGAACAGCAGCTTTCCGTCGCGCTCCAGCTCGTACAGCCGGTGCGCGCCGGTCGTCGTCTCCTCGGTGACACCGACGATCTCGCCGGCGATGCGCGTCCACCGGTCGGACGACTCCGCGATGGCTGCCCGCAGCACGTCGAGAATCACCCGATACTCGTGCGAGTCGCCCGGCCCGGCATCCGGAACCCGGCCCTCCCGCTCGAACTGCGCGCCGAGGTGCACGAGAAGCGTCGCGTCGCCTCCGTCGTCGAGAATCTGGTTCGGCCCGATGTAGTCGCCACCGGATGACCCTGCCTGTCGTGACGCTTGTGCCTCCGCGCTCCAGTCGAACACGCGGGAGGTGCACCACCAGTACTCCTCGAGGCTCTCGCCCTTCCACGCGAACACCGGCACGCCCTGAGGATGCTCCGGTGTTCCGTTCGGGCCCACGACCACTGCGGCGGCCGCCTCGTCCTGCGTCGAGAAGATGTTGCAACTCGCCCAGCGCACCTGCGCGCCCAACGCCACGAGCGTCTCGATCAACACCGCAGTCTGCACCGTCATGTGCAGGGAGCCGGCGATCCGTGCACCGGCGAGCGGCTGGGCATCCGCGAACTCGGCACGAAGCGCCATCAGGCCGGGCATCTCCTGCTCGGCGAGGCGCAACTGGTGCCGTCCCGCCTCAGCGAGCGCGAGGTCGCGCACCTTGTACTCGAACGGGCGGGAGTCGGGTGCCGCCGCGGCCTCGGTTCGCGCTTCGACACCGGTGGAACTCAGGGAAGTCATGTGCACCATTGTCGCAGGCGGCCTCGGGCAGCCATACCCTCGGGGAATCCCGGCTTCGCGCAGGTCCGCACCGCCGGTGGAGGATGTTGAAACCCGACGAGCGAGCGCGGAATCAGAGACCGAGACCTTGCGGCTCGCCGATCACCTGATGACGAACGACCTGCCAGCCCTGCGGAGCAGACAGCCGGTCGGCGTGGATCGCGCACAGATCGTACGTGTGCGGCTCGTGGGTCAGCGAAAGCGGCCCGAGCACCACCATGGAGTCGGCGTAGTCGTACGTCAGGGTCGCCACCGCGTCTCGCGAGCACGCGACCTTCGAGCACGTTCTGGCCACCATCAGGGCACCACATTACTCGCCGGCGGGCTGCGGGGAGAGCTTCCACAGCGGCGATCCGAGCCGCGATCCGGCCGGGCGCCGCAGCCTAGTATGGACGACATGCCTCGATCCCGGCCGGTGCGTTACGCGACACCGGCGCGCCGCTCGGACCGCCACGGTCGAGGTGCGCGTGGCCCGGTCACCGGTCCCCACCTGCCCCTGCTGCAGGACCGCATCGACGTGTTCGAGATGACGGTGGCGAGCACGGCCGACTTCCTCAAGGGGCTCTGGCCTGATGAGCTCTCGGACATGCGCGTGCAGATCGCGGCTGCACCGGCCGGAGCGCTCGGCTACGACGAGGTGGAGCGCTGGGGCGTCGACCCCGCGCACAAGGCGATCACGCTCTACCGGGTGCCGATCGAGCGGCTGGCCAAGCTGCACCGCAACGACGACCTGCACCGCAAGCTGCTCGTGGAAAGCTGCGTCTTCCGTGCCGTCGCCGAGCTGCTCGGCCGCGACCCCTGGGACCTCGCGCCCGGCCATTTCGGGCACTTCTGACGCCGCGTCCCCGCCTGGCGACGCCGCGATCACTCCGGCTCGCATCTACCACGGTTCAGGTCGCACTTTTTGTCGCCTCAAGCGACCTGAGACGACATAAAGTGCGACCCGAACGGGGTGCACGAGCGGCGCTACTTCGGGTA
The DNA here is from genome assembly GCF_054780115.1 of Humibacter ginsengiterrae. Lineage (NCBI taxonomy): Bacteria > Bacillati > Actinomycetota > Actinomycetes > Micrococcales > Microbacteriaceae > Humibacter > Humibacter ginsengiterrae. The sequence continues at coordinate 198,536 of NZ_BAAGWY010000002.1, read as the reverse complement.
CACCGCGATGGGTTGCGCGAGCGGCCCGGGCGGGTTCAGTGCGAACGACGATGACGAGGCATCCGCCGTCAGGCTCACGGATGCCCGCAGCCCGTCGACGCCGTCGAGCGTGTAGGTGCTACGCGCGGTCACCGGCACCGCGACGGCCTTTCCCGCCGGCACGGACACCTTGATGGTCGCGCCGTGTTTCGGAGTCAACGTGACGGAGGCATCCGTGCTGCGCCCGTTGACGAGATGCAGCGTCGGTGCCGAACCGGGCGGCACCGCGAGCATCGTCTTCTGCGGCAGTGGCGCGCTGGCCACGAACCAGGCGAAGTCCTGCGTGGCGGCCTCAGCCTGAGCCGTCGCCGACTCGTCCGCACCGGGTGCCGCGCCGACGTCGACGGTACGGGCCGCGGCGAGAACCGGGGCGTCCGAGGTGACCTGAACCGTGTAGGCGCCATCGATGAGGTGGTCGAACGTCACCTCGCGCACGGTTCCGCCCTGCAGCGTGATCCGCGAGGTGCCGCCCACGCCGGCGGTGGTCTCGGATGTGGCGGTCACGGTGACATGCGCGGCGGTCGTGCCCGGTACGAGAAGGCGCACGGCGGGCAGTTGGTTCGAGCCGCCGTCGGCGCCGGCGCTCAGCCGGGCGATGTTGGCCACGGTCATCCCTGGGATGACGAGGTTCTTGGCCGGCTCGGCGGTCGGCCCGACCAGCTCGACACCCTGCGGAGCCAGACCCTGCACGCTGCTCTGCTGCAACGAGGCGTAGACCCTGCCACCCCCCACCTGCACATGCACGACGGATGCCTGCGCGTTCGGCACGATTCCGGCCAGCGGCACCACGAGCTGCGAGCCGGCGCGCACGACGAGTCCGCGTGCGCCGGGTGCCTCTGCTCGGCCGCCCTCGGTGTAGACGGTCAGATCGACGGTCGCTTGCACCTTCGACGGGTTGCTCAGCAACACGAGGCTCGTCGATCCGAGTGTGGTCGCGCCGGCGACGAGCCAGCTGTCAGACGTCGCCTCGCCGCACGCGGCGGCCGCGAGCCCCGCGACATCCGACTCGCTCGCCTTCTGCGATTGAGCGCCGGCGATCAACGGCCGTGTCGCGGATGCCTGCGACTGCGTGCTGATGACGCGCGGGGCGCCTCCGCCGCCGTGCACGCTCGGTGCCTGCAGGCTGCGCTGAACGACGGAGGTGGTGGCCGTCGTCACGAGCGACGGTGATCCGATCGAGGTGAGCGATGACGCATCCGTGGCGTCTCCCTGGTCGAGCAGTCCGCCTGGGCAGACTCGCTCCTGGTCCGCCGGAACGGGCGTGACCGTCTGCGCGGGAGGCGTCACATGGAAGCTCGGCAACGGCAGCAGGGCCGCCCCGGCCAGCGCGATCACAGCGACGCCGACGCCGATGGCTCCGGCAACGATGCGCACGCTTCCGCGGGCGATCGCCCGAGTGTTGCGGGTGCGGTCAGCGGACATCGCAGCCTCCCTCGAAGCCGTGGACGCCGGAGCTCGAGGGCGCGGCAGGCGCATACGGCCCGGTCAGCACGGGCGGCCGCTCCACCGTGATCTCCTCGATCTCACCCTTCGAACGCTCGTCCTTGTCGGTCGGGGCTTGACCTGTGGATGCGTCGTCCACGTCCGCGCCCGCGTCGCCCGGCTCTGCGGACACGTCCGCGCCCGCGTCGCCCGGCTCTGCGGACGTGTCGTTCGGCTCTGTCGATGCGTTGTCCGGACTCGCGGATCCGTCGCCTCCGGCGACCGCTGCCGCCGCGTCGGTCGCAGCATCCCCCGTCGGCCCGCTGTCCGGTTCCTCCGCGCCCGTCGATTCATCGCCGGCGGCGCCTTTCGCTGCCCAGCGACGCTTCGCCTGCCTGCCGAGAACCTCGGCAGCAGTAGGCCGCCGCAGGGTGCCGCGCTCTGTGCGCCCGGTGGGCAGTGCGAGCAGAAGCGTGAGGCCGAACACGACGCCGAGCGCGATGAGCGCGACGAGGCGTTCCCAGCCACCGGCATCCGGCGGGATCGGCACGCTGTGGGTCTGCGCCGGAACGCTCCACAGCACGGAGTCGTCGGTCGACGCGACCTGGGTGAGCAGCGGGTTGCTGTCCAGCGCCGTCTCGGCCCGCGACTGGGTCGCCGATGCCGGCGATAGTCCCTCGCCCGCCCCGGTGTCCAGCAGCACGAACGAGACGCCGAAGTGCTTCAGCAGCGACGAGGCATCCATGCCGCTCGTCGAGGTGAGGTTGCCGGCGAGAGTCGCCAGCCGGCGCTCGTCGGCGGTGAGCCCACGGCTCGTCGCGCTCAGCGTGCTCTGCTCGTCAAGAGTCGCGCCCTGCCCGTGGACGAGTTGTGCGCCGAGCGAGCCGTTGGACTGAGGCGACAGCCGGAGCGTGCCGATACGCGGATGCGTCTGCGCCTGCGCCGTCGCGTACGCCGGAAGTGCGGTCGCTGGGCCCGGGACGATCGCCGATGTCTGCAACGGCACCGCGATCGCCAGGGGCGCGATCGCGACCGCCACGAACGCCACCGTGACCGTCGCCGGCACGATCGCGAACCTGCCGAGCGCGACCAGCGCCATGGTCGCCGCTGCGATCAGGCCGAGCCAGTACAGGCTGAGCGCCGTGCCCGGCCACAGTGGAACGGCCGCCGACCCCTGGGTGGACAACGAGACGTGCGTGGCGATGATGGCGGTCACGAAGCCGAGCAGGGCACCGACCAGGCACAGCGTCGCCCGAATCGTGCCGCGCAGGAACAGCGACAGCAGCGCGAGGATGGCCACCGGCGCCATCAGGATCGGCACCACGATCGAGGGGATCATCCCGCTGAAGCCGAACACGCCGGCGAGCGTCTGCCAGCCGCCGAGGTCGCCGTCGGAGAACCCGAGGGCGACGTGCAACGGATGCGCCGTCGCTGCAGCTACCGGCAACCCGGGGTCGGCGAACACCGCCAGGGGCGTTCCCCGCATGACCTGCTGCACCACCAGCGGCGCGAACAGGGCGAGAGCCGGGATCGGGACGAGGAGCACGCGTACAACGCCGCGTCCGGCCAGTGCCGATCCGATCACCCAGACGACCAGCAGCGCCGGCGCGAGCAGGGGTGCGCACGCGAGCACGGCCGCCGCGAGGATGCCCGTGGTCGCCGCTGTCGCCCACGAGCGCCGCGCGGCGGTGCCGGCGAAGAACAGCCAGGGCAGCAGGATGTGCACGATCACCGCGGCCGGACGCCCGTGCTGCAGCGCGTCGAACAGCATCGGCGCCAGAGCCCACACGATCGCGAACGTGGCGCGCAGCACCGCGCGATGCGTGAGCCGGGTGGAGAGGAACCAGGCGCCGAGCGCCGCAAGCGGCAGAGCGGCGAACCAGAGCAGCACGATCGCGAACGACGGCTGCCAGAACGTCAGCGAGCCGAGCACGGCGAGCACAGCGGTGAACGGATCGGCAGCGCCCGCGAAGCCGATTCCGATGTCGCGCCATCCGTAGCCGAGGTTCGCCCAGAGGGTGCCGATGTCGTTCAACGGCAGCAGTCCCCCGCCGCCGAGCTGCGACGATCCGAGCAGCGGCGCGAACAGGGCAACGCTCATCAGCGCGACCGCGAGCACGACCCAGGCGCCTCCGCCGCTGAAGAAGTTGAGCTCGCGACGCTCGCCGTGCTGGCGAACGAGGCTCGCCTCGCGACGCAGTGCGCGCATCCGCCGCACCTCGACGCGCGGGATGCGCAGCGGCGCGATCGCCTTCCACTTCACGGTGCGTGCCCGCTTCAGCGCGTTCCTCGCCTGCCCGATGTGGCTGCCGCCGAACGCGGTCGCGAAGGCCGCCGCGAACTCGCCGCCGATGGCGCCCGGCTGTTTGCCGAGCAAGAACCCGAGCGAGCGGATGACCGCGAGCGGCACCAGCGAGAGCCAGTGGAAGACGAGTGCGAACGCCGGCGCGTACGTCATGCGCCTGTGCAGTTGCGCGGCGCGGCGCAGCCGGTGCTGCCTTCGGCGCTGCCTGCCGCGCGGCGTTCGCGGTTGCACGCTGACGCCGTCGCCCGCCGATGCCACCCGAGCGCCGGGAACGATGACCACGCGATGGCCGGCAAGGCGCGCTCGCACGCACAGGTCGAGTCCGGTATCGAACGCGGGGAGCGCGGGGTCGAATCCGCCGAGCCGTTCCCACACCGAATGCCGGATCAGCATGCCGGCGGCGGGCACGCCGAGCATGTCGCTCGTGCGGTCGTGCTGTGCCTGGTCGAACTCGTCCTCGACGGGCACGATCGTCGTGCCGAGACGGGTCATCGACAGGCCGAGCTCCCGGATGACGGATGCCTCGTCCCAGTCGACGAGTTTGGGTCCTGCGATCGCCACCGACGGCGACACCGCCACGGTGTCGATCAGGTGGGCGAGGGCATCCGGCTCCGGCGCTGTGTCCTGGCCGAGGAACCACAGCCACTCGTCGTCGGATGTCGCGGGCGGAACCACGCGCGCGGCCACGCCGAGCGCCGTGGGGAACGGGAGTTTCTCGGTGGATGCCAGCAGCTGGTCGGGGGAAGCGGCTGCGGCCTCCGCGGTCGTCGCGTCGTCGGAGGAGACGCCGATCACCACGAGGGAGTCGACGGGTCGGGTCTGGGAGGCGAGGGCATCAAGGCTGCGCCTGAGATGCTCGCTGCCGCGGTGCGCGACGAGAATGGCGGTGACTGTCGGAGGCATCGCGGACAGCCTAGGCAGGTGCACGCGGAATCCCGGGCACCACCGTCGCGTGCTCCGCGAATTGGTCCGTCAGAATCGCGGCGCCATCAGACCGCGCGTTTGCGCAGCTTGCGGCGTTCGCGCTCCGAGAGCCCTCCCCAGATGCCGAAGCGCTCGTCGTTCTGGAGTGCGTACTCCAGGCACTGCGCCCGCACCTCGCACGAGGCGCAGATCTTCTTGGCGTCCCGTGTCGATCCGCCCTTTTCAGGGAAGAACGCCTCGGGGTCGGTCTGCGCGCAGAGCGCATCCGACTGCCACGACAACGCGCCGTCTTCGTCTTCATCGACCGATCGAACCCCCGGCACCCCAAGCCGCACGGGATCGATGAACCAGTTTTCGGGTACCCCCGGTCGATATTCGCTCATCGCCATATCGATCTCCCCACCTGTGTTGCCACGCCTTGACGTGCCGTGTTCCCTGCACGAGGCGTTTCACTAATTACACCGGTGTAGTTCGATTGCGTCAAGTCGCGAATCGTAAAGGCTCAAGCGGTGCTCGAGGGTTCGCGACGCGCCGAAGTTCGACAACGATTTGTGCCGGTGGCGATCAGGACGCCCCTTGCCGGGCTTGCCACGCGCTATCGACCATGTCGGCCAGGGTGTGACGCATCCGCCAGTCCAGATCCCGGGCGGCGAGCTCGCCAGAGGCGACGATGCGGGCTGGGTCGCCCGGGCGTCGTGGTGCGATCTCCGGCGTGAATCGGATGCCGGTCACGTCCCCCACCGTCGACATGATCTGCCCGACGGAGACTCCGTCGCCACTGCCCAGGTTGTACGCCGGCTCGAGCGTGTCACCCTCCTGCAGCCGCCGAGCCGCCACCACGTGCGAGTGCGCGAGGTCGGAGACATGCAGGTAGTCGCGCACGCAGGTGCCGTCGGGTGTGGGGTAGTCGTCACCGTTGATGCGCGGGGTGCGACCGGCCAGCAGCGCGTCGAACACGAGTGGGAAGAGGTTGTGCGGGCTGGTGTCGTAGACATCCGGATATCCAGACCCGACCACGTTGAAGTACCGCAGGCTGGTGTGCCGCAGCCCGCGCGCGACGCCCTGGTCGCGCAGCAGCCATTCGCCGATCAGCTTCGATTCGCCGTACGGCGACTCGGGCGCCTTCGGCGTGCTCTCGGTGACGAGGTCGACGTCCGGCGTTCCATACACGGCAGCGCTGGAGGAGAACACGATCTTGTCGATCCCCGCCTTCTCCATCGCCGCCAGCAGGGTCGCCGTTCCCGTCACATTCTGCTCGTACGTGTGCAGCGGACGCTGCACTGAGACACCGGCGTACTTGAATCCGGCGATGTGCATGACGCCGTCGATCGGATGCTGCGAGAACACCTCGGTCAGCAGCCCGCCGTCGAGGATCGTGCCGCGCACGAACGGCACCTCGGGCGGAACGAAGTCCTCGTGTCCGCTCGAGAGATCGTCGATCACGACGGCGTCGATGCCCGCCTCCGCGAAGGCGCGCACCACGTGCGCGCCGATGTACCCGGCGCCGCCGGTCACCAACCAAGCCATGGAGTCCAACCTATAGGCGACTGAGGTGAGAGCAGAGCGGGCTTGCTCGCTCTGCCGAGCCGATGGAGCCTATTGAGCGCGAAGCGCGAACATCGGCCGCTGTGGGGGCCTCCCGCCCGCGCCAGCTCAGCGGTTGTCGGTCGCGACGAACAGCACGGCGTCGTCGTGCGGCACGAACCGCAGCGTGCCCTCGTCCGGCGAGACGAAGACCGCGTCGCCGCGTGAGACCTCCACGCTCGACCGCTCCCCCGCCACGGATGCCGAGCCGGCCGTGCACAGCACGATCGCCGGCCCGGTCAGCTCGAGCGAGGCATCCGCCGTCACGTGGGCGAGCTTGAAGTCCGGTACGTCAGGGGTGAAGAGCTCGAGGGCACCGACGCGAGACGGCGCCAGCAGCGGCGCGGGAACGGGGGTGAAGTCGAGCACGCGCAGCAGCTCGGGCACGTCGATGTACTTGGGTGTGAGTCCGCCGCGCAGCACGTTGTCCGATGCGGCCATCAGCTCGATGCCTGTGCCGGAGAGGTACGCGTGGATGTTGCCGGCCGGCAGGTAGAGCGCCTCCCCCGGCGCGAGGGCGACGCGATGCAGCAGCAGTGCGAGCACGACTCCCGGGTCGCCCGGGTAGGCATCCGCCAGCAGCCGCACGATGCCGAGCTCCCGGATGCCCTCACCCGTCGGCGAGCGCGCGATCGCGGTCGCCTGCGCCACGATCTCCTCTGCGGCCTCTCCGCCGCCGAGCAGCAGCCCGACCGTGGCTCGGAGTGCGGCCTCCTCGTCCTCCCCCGAAACCAGCATGCCGTGCAGCACGTCGAGCTCGTCGTGCGGCAGTCCGCTCGCCTTGCCCGTGGCGATCAGCCGATCGAAGACGGCGACCGACGTGCCCACATCGCGGAACCCGCACAGCGCATCGAACGGAGTGACGGCGTAGATCAGCTCGGGCTTGTGAAACGGGTCCTTGTAGTTGCGCTCGGGCGCGTCCAGCGGAACGCCCATCGCGTTCTCGCGGTCGAATCCAGCCTGCGCCTGCTCGGACGACGGATGCGCCTGGATCGACAGCGGGCCGGCGGCCGAGAGCACCTTCAGCAGGAATCCGAGGCGTGGCGCTCCCTCATACGAGTCGCGCTCGCGCCATGCAGCGCCGAGCGTGGCGTCGGGGTCTTCCGAGACGAGCTCGGCGAGCGTCTCGGCGCCCTCGACCGGTTCGCGCAGCCGGCTCGGCGAGCCGGGATGCGCCCCCAGCCACAGCTCCGCCTCAGGCTCTCCGGAGGCAGTCCTGCCCAGCAAGTCGGCGATGCCGTGCGAGGACCCCCACGCGTAATCGCGAGGAACGTTGTCGATGCGCACAAACATCCGTGCCCGCCCTTTCTTCCGGTTAGTCGCAGAGTACCAACGGCCTTGGGGTGGCCGGATGCCGCTGCCTAGGCTGACCGCATTCCACCGGTCTTCACTGCGCGGCAGCGTGCGCTGTCGGCGACGACCGCACGCGACCCGAATCACGTTCAACGGAGCAGACATGGCATTCGAGCCTCTCGCGGCAGACTTCTACGGCTTCTCGAACGAGCTCACCGAACAGGAGAAGGAGGCGATCGCGAACCTGCGGGAGTACCTCGAGACCGAGGTGAAGCCGATCGCGAATGAGTACTGGGAGCGGGCGGAGTTCCCGAAGCAGATCATCCCCGACCTGCACCGCCTCGGCGTCGCCGCATTCGCGTGGGACGAGACGAAGCCGTTCCCGAACTCGGCCGTGTTCCGCGGATTCGTCGCCCTGGAGCTGGCCCGCATCGACGCCTCGGTCGCCACTTACGTCGGGGTGCAGAACGGACTGGCCGCCGGTTCGCTCAGCGCGTGCGGCTCGCAGGAGCAGCGCGACGAATGGCTGCCGAAGCTGGCCTCCGGCGAGATCATCGGCGCGTTCGGGCTGACAGAGCCGCTCTCCGGATCCGACTCGGCTCAGGGTCTTCGCACGACGGCCGAGCGGCAGGGCGACGAGTGGGTCATCAACGGCTCCAAGCGCTGGATCGGCAACGCGACCTTCAGCGACATCACTGTCATCTGGGCGAAGGATGTCGCCGACGGCCAGGTCAAGGGCTTCATCGTCCCCACCGAGACGCCCGGCTACCACGCCACGAAGATCGACGGCAAGCAGGCGCTGCGGGCCGTGCAGAACGCCGACATCACGCTCGACAACGTGCGCGTGCCCGAGCGGCTGCGCCTGCAGAACGCGAACTCGTTCCGCGACACAGCCCGGGTGCTGCGTGCCACGCGCGCCGAAGTCGCCTGGGCGGCGGTCGGAGTGGCGGTGGGCGCGTACGAGGCGGCCGTGAAGTACGCGGGCGAGCGCATCCAGTTCGGCAAGCCGATCGCGGCGCACCAGCTCGTGCAGGACATGCTTGCCGGGTCTCTGGCGAACATCACGTCGTCGCTCGCGCTCGTCGTGCAGGTGTCACGGATGCTCGACGCCGGCACCCAGCGCGACGAGCACTCCGCGCTCGCCAAGGCTTTCACCACCTCCCGGATGCGCGAGACCGTCGGCTGGGCGCGCGAGATTCTCGGCGGCAACGGGATCGTGCTCGAGTACGACGTGGCCCGGTTCTTCAGCGATGCCGAAGCGCTGTACTCCTACGAGGGCACCCAGGAGATGAACACCCTCATCGTGGGCCGGGCGATCACGGGCCTCGGCGCGTTCGTGTAGTGCGATTCGGGCCACCCGCGCCCGGTTAAAGTAGCCCCATGACGCAGACCTCGCCGGCGACGGCGCCTCGCACCGTGCCGACAGGTCAGGGCTGGATGCTCGCCTTCGCGGGTTTCACGTTCTTCACGCTGTTCGCGCCAGATTTCTGGCGCAACTCGATCAGCTGGTACGGCTGGGGCGTCGCGGCGCTGATCGGTCTGATCGGCAGCATCGTGTTCCTGGTGCGGGCGAAGCCGCGCGTGCCGGTGCGCAAGTGGCCGAAGACGCTGCTGCTGTTCCTTCTGCTGTGCATCGTCTCGATCGCCTGGTCCGCATACCGCCTCGAGTCGGTGGAGGCCGCCGTCACGCAGTTGGCGACGACAACCGCAGCAGCTTTCTTCGCGCTGTGCCTGAGCTGGGAGCAGATCCTCCGCGCGCTCGGCGCCGCGTTCCGGTGGATCATCGGCCTCTCGCTCCTCTTCGAGCTGATCGTTTCGCTGATCATCCGGCATCACATCCTGCCGATCTTCACGACCTATCAGTACCCGTCGGGCAAGCTGCCGAACGCGTTCTACTGGAGCCGCGACCTGCTCTTTCACGGCGGTCAGATCCAGGGCATCGTCGGCAACAGCGACATCCTCGGCATGATCACGCTGTTCGCGCTCATCGTGTTCGGCATCCAGCTAGCGGACCGCACCGTGAACCGCACGGCAGGAATCGTCTGGCTCGTGCTCGCCGGCATCACGTTCCTGCTCACCCGCTCCTCGACCGTGATCGTCGCCCTGGCCGCGGTCATCGTCGTCCTGCTCTTCGCCTGGTGGGGGCGCAGCGTTCCGCAGAGCCGACGCGTTCCCATCTACGTGACGGCCGCCGCCGTGATCGTGGTGGGCGCGGCATCCGTGATGCTCTTCTGGGGAACCATCACGAAGATCCTCGGCAAGAGCGCCGACCTCACCGGACGCACCGACATCTGGGACAAGGTCATCCACCTGGCGCAGCAGAAGCCGTACTTCGGCTGGGGCTGGATCAGCTATTGGGCGCCCTGGGTCGAGCCGTTCAAGGGGCTGGCGATCCGCAACAAGGTGGAGTACCTGCAGGCGCACAACGCGTATCTGGATGTCTGGCTGCAGCTGGGCATCCTCGGTCTCGTGATCTTCGCGCTGCTGGTGCTCACGGTCTTCGGACGCTCCTGGTTCAAGGCGGTCGACCGTGCCCCGTTCGACGAGCAGGGCGTCGTGCGGGCGGATGTTCCCTACACGGCGATCACGCTGCTCCCGCTGCTCTTCATGGCCGCGCTCATCGCGCAGTCGTTCACCGAGAGCAGGCTCCTCATCGAGGCCGGTTTCGCGCTGCTGGCGATGTTCAGCATCAAGACGAAGCTCGAGCGGCCGTAGGGTCAAGACCCTCAACGTTAAGATGAAGCATGCCCGCCTCGCCCGTCTACGTCTCTGACCTCGGGTCCGCGTCGCAGTGACCTCCACAGCACGGCGCGTGCCGCGGTGGTTCGCCCTCACCAGGGCACTTTTCGAGTCGGCGAAGTTCTCCCGGGCGCTTTCGCTGTGCGTCGTCGGCTCCGCCTTCCTCACGACCGCGATCAAGGACGTCATCGGATGGCCGGGCCTGATCGGCGTGCTGGCCGCCGTCACGGCGGTCGCGATCTGCTCGTTCATCGCCCACTGGGACGTCATCGAGTGGCATGGACTTCTGCCGGTCTCGCTCCTCGTGTTCGTCGGCTGGTGCGCCGTCTCGGTCGTGTGGAGCACGTACCAGTGGGCGACACTCGCGGCCGTGATCTACCAAGGGATCTTCACGTTCCTCGCGCTGTATCTGGCGCTCGTGCGCGACTCCATCCAGATCGTGCGGGTCATCGGCGACGTACTGCGTGTGCTGCTGGCGGCATCCCTCGCGCTCGAGGTACTCAGCGGACTGCTCATCGACGCGCCGATCAAGTTCCTCGGCATCGCAGGAAACCTTGCCGAGGGCGGCCCGATCTCCGGCCTGTTCGGCAGCCGCAACCAGCTCGGTCTCGTCGCCTTGATCGCGGTCGTGACGTTCATCATCGAGTGGCGCACGAAGTCCGTAACCCTCGGTGTGGCGGTCTTCTCCGTCGCGGTAGCACTGCTCTGCCTGCTGTTCGCGAACTCCCCCGTGATCGCGATCATGATCGTGATCATCCTGCTGGCGGCGGCGGCTCTGTTCGGCATCCGGCACATCCGTCGCGAACGATGGAAGTTCGCGGTGCAGGTCTCGCTGGGAGCCGTCACGCTCGCGCTGGCGGTGCTGGGGTTCATCTTCAGGGCGCCGATCATCGAACTGCTGCACGGCCGCTCCGTCATCACGGTGCGCTATGAGGTGTGGCTGCAGATGTGGCACCTGATCCCGGTGAACGAGCTGCTCGGCTGGGGTTGGATCGGCTTCTGGCGCGGCTCGCTTCCGCCGTACTCGCTGATCAACGCCATGACCGGCGCTCCCCACGCGAACGGGCTGAATGCGTTCCTGGATGTCTGGCTGCAGGTCGGTCTCGTCGGCTTCCTGCTCTTCCTGCTGCTGCTCGGACTCGCCATGGGACGCTCGTGGCTGCTCGGCTCGAACAAGCGCAGCGTCATCTACGCGTGGCCACCGCTCATCCTGATCGCCCTGATCGGCACCGCGATGGCCGAGAGCACGATGCTCTACGAGAGCGGCTGGATGCTGACGGTCATCTGCACCGTCAAGGCGTCGCAGGGCATGTCGTGGCGGCAGGCGTTGCCTGCGGCGCCTGAGCGGGGCGACGGATCATTGGAGGGCACCGGGCGCTGAAAAAGCACCAACAATGTACGGCCCGGTGCCAGGTGAGCTCCGCGTCTATCGAGAGGCTGCGTCCGATCGCACACGTTCTACCACGTCATACAGCTCTGCAACGTAGCGTCCATTGCGCCGCGACTCGTCGATCTTTTGTGGAGACGGTCGTTCTCCACCGTCATTTCGTCGATTCGCCCAGAACGGCGGGTTCGAGGTCAGCATCAGAGACGCGTGTTCGTAGCGAGATGAGACGAGTTGGGAGAAGAGATTCGCGGCGTCTTGCTCGAACGGGAGATGGCCGACTTCGTCGACGATGATCAGCCCGTAGTGCCGTAGCCGGACAAGCTCGCGCGGGAGGCGGCTTCGCTAGCGCCGAGTACTGTGGGCGCGCCCGCGAGATAGATGATCTGCTTGACCGACTCGCGCTCTTCGCGGCGCCCGTAAGGCAACCCCTTCGATCCCGAACGCCCGATCGTAGTCCGATGGTCCCTGGACAGGTCATCTCCGACACCGACCGGCGGGACTGCTGGAACTGCTCCCTCAGTCGCTTCGCCGTCTCCACGTGGGCGGGGTCGGTTGCAGCAGCGCCAGACGCGGGCATGATCGGCGCCACATCCGCGCATCTGGCCTCTTCTAGATCTCTCGCATCCTCACGACGCGCCGACGATACTCCAAAGGCTCATGCGCCCGAAAACCTTCCCGTCCGCATACGACGACGAAGATACGAGCGCGAGCTTTCCCGCATACTTGGAGGGCCAGTCCGCTCTGCATCGGGAGTCCGTAACCACCCACTTCACGTTCGCAGCTCGCGCCGCAGCGAAGTCGATCGAGTTCCTCGTCCGAGCGTCCATCACGGCTTGCACGGCATCACGTTCGCGGGGCCAGGCCATACCGATGTAATAGTAGGCAACAGGTACGCCTGAGTTGATCTTGAGGACACGCGGATCGATGCACGGATCCGTAAGGACGAGCGGCCCAGGCGAAGTGCCCACTTTCGCTTCCGCGAGCGCGCTGGCAACGGAGTCTCTCGGGTCGCTGAGGTTTGATGATGTGTGGAACGCGTCGTTCCGGAAGAAGCGAAACCAATCGATCGAAGAAGTCACCGCGACGCATGCGCAAACAACCAGGGCGGTAATGGTCGCCACGTTAGCCCACCGCCTTTTTGCACCAGCCGACCCATATGCCGCCCCCGATCGACCGACAGCGACGTCGACAAGCATCGCGGTACTGAGAATCGAAACGACCGTGAATCCGTCTATCCAGAGACGATACGGTTCAGCATTCGCTCCCCATCGATCGTTGAAGGCAAGCAGGAACCAAGCGACAGACGCACCCATTCCGTAGGCAGCCCAGCTGGGGTTCCGGAACAGTAGGCCTGCGCCGAATACAGCAATCAAGGGAACAACCAGCGCAAGCGCGCTGATGAGTCCTTGCACATAGTGCACGCCGAGCTGACTGTTCGAGGCGACTCGGTACGTCAAAAACGGGTCATGAGAGGCGATGCCGTAGACCGTCCACACGACCTGGGGGGCCGCACCGAGCACGAGTGCGCCCATCGGGATCAGCAGCGTCTTCGGTGCCCGGATGACAAGCACCGCAACACCGGGTGCCGCCGGGACCAATCCGAAAACGAGTGTCGGGAGCTGACCGAAATGGGTGTTCACCAAGGGGCCGAGCAAGAACACGACTGGAACGAGGACAGCGCTCGCTCCAACCAACCACCAATTTCTCGTTGCCATGACTCCCCACACGCTGACAACGAAAACCAGCACGTACACCGTCGTGAGGAACGAATAGGTTTGTACGTTGGCGAGGCAACCAATACCCAAACAGATGAGGACGGTAAAAACGAGTCGGCTTCGCTTGGGATGCGAACGCCCCCAGAGCCACATCAGAGCAAGAAGCATGGCTGCCCCGGCCGACAGGGCGAAGGCCTCCCCGTTGAGTGTGAACAGAACTGCGAACGGACCCCACAACACTGCGTGCGAGGCGAGCGTGACGTACCACGAACCCGGATCCCAGATCCACGAAAAGGTTCCGAGCATAAGCGGGATAGGTGCCAGGAGCCCACACCACCAACGTCCAGACAAGCCGATGAGCACGAGGGCTATCACCACAATGAGGCCGACCTGCACCATGATGCCGACGACGTTCCAAACAGCGATCGGGTTGGCGTTGAAGGTGCGAGCGATAAGTCCGAGAAACGTGTAGTAGGCGTGCGGATAGAAATTCTGGCCAGTCTCAGTTGTGGGCTCCCCGGTGAGCACCTGACCGTCAGCGACATCCTTGACGATTGCCATGTAGCCATACGCGTCATACGAGAAAAAGTCCCGAAAGTCGGCAACGGACCAGCCCGAGCGCATGACGACAACGCTGACTTGGCCGATCAGGTAGACGACGACTGCAATGAGGACGACGGATGATCGCGCGATCCAGCGTCGCGCATGGATCCTGGACGTCGACTCGAGTGAACTCACACGCATCCTTCCGATGAAGCATTCCCGCCTGATCAGGCGCCGGCCAAGTCTGCCAGGCTGATCTGAGACCGTGGGCGATGGCAACCTCAGGCGGCAGCCTAGACTTGCGGCATGCCCCGTCAGCGAGTCATCGTCGCGGCCGCGTTCGATGAGAAGGACTCCTTCGCCCGTATCGGCGGGCGAGCCACAATATGACGCAACCATCAAAACCGACCACTAGCAAGACTGCTAATCCCGGCGAGCCACTGGCTCGCGATACCCAAAGCAGCGGCAAGGGATTTGTGCTGGTGCTCGCTGGGACAGCGGTCGTCGGACTGATCGGCTATTTCGTCACATGGCTTGTGCCTCGGGCCATCGGCGTCGACAGGTACGCGGCCTTTGCCGTCTTCTGGGCAGCGATCTTTCTCGTCGCGGCGGCGCTGTCGGGAGTCCAACAGGAGATCACACGCGCCACTACGTGCGTGGAAACCGACGAGTTCGCACGAGCGACTCGAGCAATGAAGTTCGCTATTGTCGCGGCCCTTGTTTGCGGAACCGTCGTCGCCGCTTCGTCACCATTGTGGTCTGCTGCCGTGTTCGGCCCGAACGGTGCGCTTGTGGTACCTCTGGCGCTCGGATGCGCCGCATACGTATTGCTCGCAACGATCGGCGGGACACTTTATGGGATCGCGTGGTGGCCCGGTGTTTTCGTCATGATCGTGACAGAAGGCGTACTTCGTCTTGTTCTCGTGAGCCTCACACTTGTGTTCACGTCGGATGTGACGTGGTTGGCTTGGGCAGTCGTCGCACCGTTTCCTGCCACGGCCGCTGTGGTCTACATCCTGGGTCGAACGCGGATAGGCCGAACCGTGCTCGACGTCGGCTATCGCCGATTGGTCCTGAACGTATTGCGCACAGTCACGGCCGCAGCATCGATGGGAATGCTCGTCAGCGGATTTCCCCTGCTCCTCGAACTGACAAGCCACGGCGTACCAACAGCCCAACTGGGCACGGTTATCCTCACCGCCACGCTTACGCGAGCACCATTAATCGTCGTGGGGATGGCACTTCAGAGCTATTTCGTTCATCTTTTCCGTGCGCACGCCACGTCGATGTGGAGGATCCTCCTCCTCTTGCTCGTCGGACTCCTCGTCCTCGGTGGCCTGCTCACGGTACTGGCCTGGTGGTTGGGCCCAACCATTCTGCACTTCCTATTTCCCCACGACACCATGCCTCAGGCGTGGTTCATTGCGTCGCTAGTCGCCACGTCCTGTTTGGTAGGTGGCCTATGCGTTGCAGCACCGGCAGTGCTTGCCCGTGGAGCACATACTGTTTTCGGCGTCGGCTGGCTGGTGGCCGCGGTCGGAACCGTTCTCGGCTTGTTGGTACCGCTGCCGCTCGATGTGCGGACGATCGTGGCGCTGGCCATAGGCCCGTCCGCAGGGCTGATTGTCTTCCTGACTTACCTCGTGGTCTCGGCTCGGTCAGAAAAAGCCCTCTCTTAGAGACCGGGACCGCCCTGGACGAATCAACGCATTTCGGGCACGTGGCGTAAGACGAGAGCTTTGCGATACAACGCCCGGCGAATCGGCGTGGGGATGAAGCGGTACGCTCCGCGCACGAGAATATTGCGCGCGAACAAGCCGCGTGACACGAAACCGTCGGCGAGCAACGCACGCTGAAGGCGCCACTCGCTCCTGAAGAGCTGGCTTCCACCCCGACGAGCGTAGGCGCCAGCGTCCACGCGGTACATCACCAAGGGGTCGGCGACGTTTGTCATTCGGGCGCCCGACTGAATCATTCGAGCGAAGAGCCAATAGTCTTCCATCAGCGGAAGATCGCGATAGCCGCCAGCGCGAAGAACGGCAGACCGGCGATAGACCACCGTGGGATGGTTGAACGGGTCGTGGAGCCGGGCCGCCTTCCTAATCGCATCGTCATCGGTGGGCGGCCTGCGAACTCCTAGGATTGCCCCGGAGGCGTCGAACTCGAACATGCCACTTCCAACGAGGTCGTATCCCTTTTCGATGATCGACAATTGCGTTTCGAACCTGTGCGGGAGCGCAATATCGTCAGCATCCATTCTTGCCACGACATCGAATGAGCACGCGGCCAGGCCTTCCGTGAGAGCCTTGGCAAGGCCGACATTGCTATCAAGAGAAATCAGCCTCGCTCGGACCGACGAGTTCACCAAGACAGTCCTGATTGCGCGCGCAAGCGAATCCGGAACCGGGCCGTCCTGGACAATGACGGCTTCATCCGGCCTACGGGTCTGGTCCTCTACTGCGCTCTTGAACGCCCTCTCAAAATGAGTTGGGTCGTCCTTCATGTAGACCGGAAGGAGAAGAGAGAACTTCACCTGCCCATCAGCCGACACGCTCGACCTGCAATCGCCGCGACACGGGTTCGATGTGCGCAATGCTTTCGGCTATCTCAGGCATGGACTTGAAAATGGCGCCGTTGGTCGCGGGAGCAGACCAAAGACCCTCGCGAAGACCTTCTCGCAGGCTCCTGGTGATGGTTCTTCGGTCGCGCGACACTCTCCATGTGCGTACCCAACGCACCGCGGTCGCACCGCAGTAGAGGACCTTCTCCGGCAGGGCAAGGGAGCGGGACTTCTTCATCAGCCAGACTTTGTTACGCACTTCAAGGCTGAACCGCGGGCCCGGATCAGCATCGGTGGATCCGTAGACCTTGGTCTTGTGAACAACCAGCGAACCGTTGCAGATGTACCCGCGTGAATAGCGAAGCAGGCGCGCTGTGTACTCGAAGTCATCATTCCAGAGAAAGTACCCAGCGACCGGCAGGCCACATACACGAATGGCCGATACCTCGATCAGGACCGAGACGAATGACGTCGAACGCACCGGATAGCATCCATGTTCGTTCGCGGAGCGAAGGGCAGCCTTTGATGTCCAGGGGCGAACTCTGGGCATATTCATCGGATGCGGCCGCCCATCGGTCCAGACGACTCGAGACGCCACCAATACCGTCTCAGGAGGAGCCAGCCGACGGGCTTCCAGCAAAGCGGCCAGAGCTCCCTCGGTAGGGACCGTGTCGTCGTCGAGCAGCCAGACGAGATCGGCGTTCGCTTCGCTAATCGCCAGGGCGATGCCCGCAGTGAAACCCCCTGCACCACCGAGGTTCCGCCTGAGCGTGACCACGTGAGCATCAGGGAGAAGAGCGCGGGCGCGATCTGCGGATGCGTCGGTGGATGCATTGTCAATGATGACAACGCCGTCCAGGCGCCGAGTCTGCGCACGTAACGCCTCAAGGCACTCGATGAGCAGATCCTCACGGTTGTATGCGACTACGACGGCAATGACACGCGGGTGCCCTGCGACGCGCATAGTGTCCTTCGACTCACGCATCCGGTACCGATCCATCGTCGACACTGATCAATTGCCGCAGGACCGGGCTCCGCTGGACGAACACTCCAAGTCGTCGCGCGACTATCCACACAATCATGAGTGCGACCCAAAGCAAGCCCGCCAGTGTTTGCAGTTGCCATCCGGGGCTGCGGTATGCCACGGTCACAACCTTTCCCTGTGCAGAGGCATCGATGTGGAGGTTCATAAGGAACCCGTCAACGGGCGTCTTGTCGATGTTCGCGTTCGTCACGCTATATCCGGGCCAGTCGATTCTGCTGAGCGCGACGGTGCCCCCACCGGCCGGAACCTGGTCCACCCGGAAGGCGAGACCCATCGCGTCTTCACGGAGCTGCGTGACTTCCGTTCCCCCTGATGACCACGCGACGCCTCCGGCTCCCGCGATCGGGTGCTTCCGCTCGAGAACACGCGTGGCCGAAGTGTCGCTCACAATCTGCCAGCCATTGGGGACGTGTGCCCAAATTGCCTTCGGCACCTGTGCTTTGATCACCTGCACTGTGCTCACGCCCATGAGCGTTGCCAAGTCCAGATGTGTCTTCGGCTGCTCCTGGAACAACCGCGTGTAGAGCTGCCCACACGTGAACCCGTTGTACTCCATACAGACGTTGTTTTGGTATCCCGGGTAGTACACGGAGGAGTACGCGTTCTGCACACTCGCCTTCGTCAGGTAGAAGAGATTGCCGACCAACGTCTCCCGCCACACGTCCGGATGGCTTACACCATCGTCCATTGCCCCGACAACGATCACATCTCCGACTGCATGAGATAAAGGGCGCTGAAGGTCGGAGACCACCGACGGCACACCATAATCCCGCAAAGGAGATCGGGGGTGGGCCACATGTTGCGGTATCACAAGGATCACGGAGATGACGATCACCACGACCGCCACCAAGCTGGTCGCCGCCAGCGGATCACGAATGAGCGGGACACCGCCGCCAAGCCAGTGGGGAAGGCGCCGCGACAATAGACGATATGAGAGCCATGTCGCGACCATGGCGACCACGGTGACGGCAACGATGACTTTCCAATAGTGCGGGGACGTTCCCAGCGCCACGAGCGCCGCCCCAAGCATCAGAATAGCGCTCATGCGGTATCGCGCCGGCGAGATCACAGGGGCCCGCGCCACCGAGAGCCCCACAATAACGATCACGATCGCTCCAACCGACAGGTACGGCATGAGGCGTACAGGAAACCGTAGAGGCCCGAAGTCGCTGGGGAGTAGGACAATCGCCGCCAGAGCGATGGCGAACACGACGATGAGGCTTGTTTGCGTACGGAGGAAGGGGATGAATCGTCTCCACGCGATGAACGCAGCGAATGGTAGGAACCAAGCGATATAGAGAAGCGGAACTCCGGGAAAGAGCGCGCCGAAAAAGTTGATTTCCGGCGATCCTGCCGGTACCGCAGAAGCCGCGAGTCCACTCAGATTCACGGTGAGAAGCCCCGTGTTCCCGATCCCCGCGGTTCGTCCCGTTACCGGAGCGATCAGAAGGCTGGGGAGGTGCACCACTATCGCGAACAGGCCAGCCAACACCGCCAGCGCCCATGCTCTAGTGACCGCTCCGCGTGAACGTCGCAAATAGGCCTCGATGATCGTCGCGATGAGTGTCACGGCGAGCATCAACGTTGCATGCACATAACCGATACCGACGACTCCGACGCTGGCAAGACCAGCAAGGAGAGGCGACTTGCCTTCGAGGACCGCTCGCCGTGTCAAAGCCCATGCCAGAGGCCAGAGTGCCCACGCCATCAGACCGTTGACCCACGATGGCCCGTCCACGTAGAGGCTGAAACCTGTCAGCACCACCGCGACAGCTCCCACCGACGCCAACGCCGCCGATGCCTTGAACGTTCGCTGAAGAAGCCATGTCCCGAGTGCCGCCACCACGAAGAAGCCGACCTTCACGATCGTCACGTACACAACGGCATTGCTGACTAAATGACTGCCAACTCCGACGATCCAGAGGACCGGGCTGAAGATGCCCCATGCGCCCTCGGCCAGATAGTTTCCCGACTGCCACACAGTCGGGTTCACTAGCGACCAGTCCCACGACAGCAGCCGGTCACCGATCTTCCACCACTGGCCGAAAGCGCCGGACTGCGTGTCGTCCACGTAGTAGTAGGTGTGATTGATGGCCACCGGTATCAGGGTGCCCACAACCACTGCAGCTACGACGCCGCTGAGCCAAAGGATTCTCGAACGCACCCGAGAATTATCTACTACGCCAGATCGGGCCGCGCTGACATGCGATTGGGGAGCACACGGACGTTGTCATGGACAATGGAACGCGTGCAGCCTCTCGTGTCGATAGTGATCCCCGCCTACAACAACGCGGAGTACCTGGCGCAAGCCATCGAGTCCGCTCTCGGGCAGTCGTACGGAAACATCGAACTGATCGTCTCGGACCACAGCTCTACCGATGACACGTTCGCAGTCATGCGTGGCTTTGAACGAGACGAACGTGTCACACTGCTCTCAACGCCTTCAGGCGGAGGCGCACTTCGTAACTGGAACAGGGTGAGCGAAGCGGCACGCGGAAAGTACATCAAGCTGCTGTGCGGGGACGACCTCCTCTATCCCAACATTGTTGGCGAACAGGCATCAGCTCTCGAGTCGTCTCCCACGGCCTCGGTCGCAGCGTCCTCGCGCGACGTGGTCAACTCTCGAGGGAGGGTGGTCGTGCGCAATCGCGGACTCAAGGGGCTGCGTGGTGTGGTGCCCGGCCACGAGGCGATCAGGAGGACCGTGGTCGCTGGCACGAACCTGCTCGGCGAGCCTGGCAGTGTGATGTTCGTACGCGAACATCTCGCGCGGGTCGGTTTCTGGGACGCACGGTTCCCGTACCTGATCGACGAAGCCACCTACGTCCGAGTGCTTATGTCTGGCGATCTGGCAGCGGTCCCGGGGCCCCTTGCCGCGTTTCGCCTCTCGGAGACACAGTGGAGCGCTCGGCTCATCCACGAGCAGGCAGCGCAGACCGTGGGATTCCACGACGCCTTGCACGAGGAGCGACCAGACATCATCACGAGTGCGGATCTCAAGCGCGGTAACACGCGCGCCCGGAGGACGGCCCGGGGGCGCCGGCTCGCTTATCTATACGTCGGCGCACGAACGCCCCGTAAGGAGCGGGGCACGAGCAATCCCAGCCATCGATCCAAGAGCGCAAGGTAGGCGCTATGGTAGATTCGCCTTCCGTGCCAGCCGTCGAACAGCAAGACCCCATCGCGGCGGACCACTCCATATCGGTGGTTATCCCGGTGTATCAGGGCGAGTCCACGCTTCGGGGTCTGATCGATGAGATTCGCGTTCTGACGTCACCTCAATTGAGCCAGAAGAGACACGCCTTCGTTGTGTCGGAGATCATCTTGGTCTACGACAATGGTCCCGATGGTTCTGCGGCCGTCATCCGAGAATTGGAAGCGACGAACGACTTCGTGCGATGCATCTGGTTGTCGCGCAATTATGGGCAGCACGCGGCAACGCTTGCAGGCATGGCCTCTGCCGGATCAGATTGGATCGTCACGCTAGACGAAGACGGGCAGCACGATCCTTCGGCTATAGGAACGCTGCTCGACGCGGCAATGCAAGAGCAGGCTGCGGTCGTATATGCGCGTCCCACGAATTCGGCTCCGCACGGTGCTCTTCGGAACAGTGCCTCGAAGACGGCGAAGTGGCTGCTCGCTCGTGTGGCAGGCGTTTCGCAGGCAGTCGACTTCCAAAGCTTTCGGCTCGTTCTCGGCAACGTCGGCCGAAGCGTTGCCGCGTACTCAGGTTCGGGCGTGTACCTTGACATCGCATTGAGTTGGGTGGCTGGCAAGGTCGTCACGGCGCCGGTGGCGCTTCGCGAAGAGGGCGACCGACGTTCTGGGTACTCGGCGCGCCGACTTTTCGGCCATTTTCTGAGGCTCGTGTTGTCAAGCGGAACCCGAGTTCTCCGGCTCGTTGCATTCCTCGGCCTAGTGTTCGCCGCCTTCGGAGTAGTGCTCGCGATCATTGTCTTCATCGAGCGTTTGGCCGGCGGCATAGCAATCGAAGGCTGGGCTTCCACCATCGTCATACTCCTTCTGAGTTCCGGAGCGGTCCTCTTCTCGCTCGGAATAATTGCCGAATACATCGGTATCAACGTGAACATGGCCATGGGCAAGCCGCCCTATCTAGTGGTCAGCGATCCAGGCCTTGGCCCCTTGGGCCGCAGACCTCGCCCATGACAACGAGGGCTTGGGTAATCGGGGGAACGGGCCTTCTTGGGAGTGCGCTTCGTCGTTCGATCGCGGAACGCCGCGACTGGCTCGACGCTTCACTAGCACCGCTGCCTTGGGGGTCGAGCGAGTTGGCCCGTGCGGCCCGGGCTCGGGCTGACGCTCTGATCGGCGAAGCCAAGGAAGGGGACCGATTCGCAATTCTCTGGGCGGCCGGTGCGGCCGTCACCGCGGCCACCCAATTCATGATTCAGCGCGAACTGGACGAACTCGCCAAAGCCTTCACGGAAATTACCGACACGATTGCGTCTGTGAAGGCTTCGGTCTGCTTCTTCTACGCCTCGTCCGCAGGAGGTGTCTATGCCGGTTCACAGCAACCACCCTTCAGCGAACGCACGGTGCCGGCACCTATCTCGCCATACGGAGAGTTCAAGCTTGCAGCCGAGCAGCTCGTCGAAGAGTCGGTCGGCTCGATCGGAGCATCTTCAGTAGTAGGCAGAATCGCGAATCTGTACGGGCCCGGGCAACGGATGGACAAGATGCAGGGGTTGATTTCCCACCTTGCGCTTGCGCAGTTCAGCCCGTCGCCAGCATCCATCTTCGTACCACTGGACACGCTGCGGGACTACATCTACGTGGATGACTGCGCCGACCTGATCCTCGACACAATGTCTCTTACCTTGAACAAGGCCTCCCAAAGCGGCGCTGTGTCAGCGACCAAAGTTATGGCGACCGGTCATGCTGCCTCAATAGCCGAACTACTGGGCCACTTCAGTCGGCTAAGCCACGGCCACCCGAATGTCATGGTGGGGTCGTCACCCGTTAGCGCGTTCCAGGCGCGAGATCTCCGACTCCGATCCGAGGTCTGGCCAGCTCTTGACCAACGGCAGATGACGCCACTTCCGGTAGGAATCAAGGCCACGATCGACGACATCCTCCGTATGGTGCAAGCCGGTGCGATACATGGACGCCACTAGTCTCGCTGCCGACGCGTAGGGAGGATGAAGCCGTCGTGTGGAGCGAGGTTTCGCGTCCCGTAGAATCAGAGGCTGATCGCTCAGCCGATCTGCAACTCGTGATGTCGATCCAGAAAGTCCCACTCCGTGAATCCAGATCTCATCGTCGTTGGCTCAGGTTTTTTTGGTCTAACGGTCGCTGAACGCGTTGCCGATGATCTCGGGCTGAAGGTCCTAGTGATTGACCGCCGGCCACACATCGGAGGCAACGCGTACAGCCAGCCAGACCCTGAGACTGGTATAGAGGTCCACACGTACGGTGCCCATCTCTTCCACACCTCAAATGTCCCGGTGTGGGAGTACGTCAACCGGTTCACGAAATTCACCTCCTACGTGCACCGCGTGTACACGACCTATCGCGGCGAGGTCTATCCGCTTCCAATCAACCTCGGGACGATCAATCAGTTCTTCCGCTCCGCGTACTCTCCCGGCGAGGCCCGTTCGCTCGTTGCGGAGCAAGCATCCGAATTCTCGACTCGCGACGCAGCGAACCTCGAGGAGAAGGGCATCTCGCTGATCGGACGTCCGCTGTACGAGGCGTTCATCCGCGATTACACGGCGAAGCAGTGGCAGACCCCAGCCGAGGAGCTCCCGGCCGAGGTCATCAGCCGTCTCCCGGTGCGATACAACTACGACAACCGCTACTTCAATGACACGTTCGAGGGCCTGCCCGTCGGCGGCTACACGGCATGGCTTGAGCGCATGGCAGATCACCCGAACATCGAGGTGCGGTTGAACACGGACTTCTTCGACGAGTCCCAGCCGGTGAACAAGAAGGCGGTCGTCGGCAGAATCCCGGTGGTGTACACCGGGCCTGTTGACCGCTACTTCGACTACACGGGCGGAACACTGTCGTGGCGCACTCTCGACTTCGAGCAAGAGGTGCTCCCGATCGGAGACTTTCAGGGCACGCCGGTAATGAACTACGCGGATGCCACGGTGCCGTACACGCGCATCCACGAGTTCCGGCACTTCCACCCAGAGCGTGAGTACCCGGCGGACAAGACGGTCATCATGCGGGAGTACTCGCGGTTTGCGGAACGAGGAGACGAGCCCTACTACCCCGTCAACACTCCGGCGGACCGCGAGAGCCTCCTCGCATACCGCGACCTGCAGGCGGGCGAACCGAACGTCTTCTTCGGCGGCCGCCTAGGTACGTACCAGTATCTGGACATGCACATGGCTATCGGTTCGGCGCTTTCGATGTACACGAACAAACTGCAGCCGCTGCTGGCGGGCGGCGAAGGCTGAGCGTCGTGAGCCGCACACTCGCAGAAACCGCGCGCGGCGACTTCGTACAGCCCGGACATGGTGCTGGGCTCTTCGACGTCTTCAAACGGCGATACCTTCTCGGCCTCCTTGTGCGCAAAGAGGTTCGCGTGCGCTACCGGGGCTCCGTGCTCGGCTGGCTGTGGTCCTATGTCAAACCGCTGACGCAGTTCGCAGTCTTCTTCATCGCGCTCGGCATCTTCCTGCAGCAGAACAGGAGCATCGCGAACTACCCGATCTACATGTTCAGCGGTCTGGTTGTGGTGAACCTCTTCAGCGAGGCGTTCAGCAATGGCACGCGATCCCTCGTCGACAATGCCCCGCTGATCAAGAAGATCTATCTCCCGCGAGAGATGTTCCCGGTCGCCTCCACTCTGGTCGCGTTCGTGAACTTCCTTCCGCAGATCGTGGTGCTCTTCGGCGTCTGTCTCATCGTGGGATGGCATCCAGATCCTCTCCAAGCCCTCGCGTTCATCCTCGGTACGGTCATCATCCTTCTGTTCGCAACCGGGCTCGGCATGCTGTTCGGCTCGGTGAACGTGCTCTTCCGCGATGCCCAGAATTTCGTCGAGCTGATCGTGTTGGTCGCCACGTGGGCCTCTCCAGTGCTCTATCAGTGGCAGATGGTGGCGAAGGTGCTGCCGCCGTGGTTGATGTTCATCTATCAGATCAACCCTCTGACCGCGGCCGTCGAGATGTTTCACGCGTCGTTCTGGTTCCCTACCACGAGTGGTTCCTCCCCCATGCCCCCAAGCATCACCCTGCACGCGCTGATTGCCTTGCTGATCTCGGCCATCGTGATTGTGGCCGGTCAGTTCCTCTTCCGCCGGCTGGAGGGTCGATTTGCCCAAGATCTCTGAACCGGCGATCGACGCAAGGATCGTCGTCGATGAAGTGCGGAAGACCTTCAAGCTCCGCCATACCCACTCCCTCAAGGAGACGTTCATTGCCGCGGTGCGCCGCAAGCAGATCTCATCCACGTTCAATGCGCTCGACCAAGTTTCCTTCACGATTGGCGAGGGTGAGTCGGTGGCGCTGCTGGGGTTCAACGGCTCCGGCAAGTCGACGATGCTCAAGCTTGTCTCCGGCGTGTTCCAGCCGGATGGCGGTCGGGTGCTCACCCGTGGCCGAGTTGCAGGGCTGATCGAGGTCGGTGCGGGCTTCCATCCCGATCTTTCCGGCCGGGAGAACGTGTTCCTCAATGCCGCCATCCTCGGCATGTCACGCAAGGAGATCGAGGCGCGCTTCGACGAGATCGTCGCGTTCTCGGAGATCGAGGCATTCATCGACACCGAGGTCAAGCACTACTCCTCGGGCATGTTCTTGCGGCTCGCGTTCTCCGTGGCCATCCACACCGAGGTCGATATTCTGTTGGTCGACGAGATCCTTTCCGTGGGCGACGAGCCGTTCCAACGGAAGTGCCTGGCCAAGATCCGCGAGCTTCATGCGAAGGGCAAGACCCTCGTCGTCGTGAGCCATGACCTCAACATGGTCGCCGATTTGTGCGAACGCGGCATCCTCTTACAAAAGGGACGCATGACGTTCGATGGACCCTCTCATGAGGCCGTGGTTCGCATGCGCGCGAACGAGAGCTGACAGCGGCGGAGGGACGATGACTGGGGTGAATGATCGAATGGATGACAAGGTGAGCCGTGAGAACTCGGGCAGCATACTTCAGCGGGTGATCTTCCCGGTACACGGGGATCCGCAATCTCTACCTCTTTATCTGGACCCTGAAACCTGGGGCTGGTCATTCCTCCCGGATTCAGAATCCGATTGGCTCGCGAAGGTCCGCGGAGTATTCGGTGACGGACACAATCGACTCGCATCGCGGCTCACGAGCAGGGTCGGCCTCGCGTGGCTTCGTGGGCGCCGTGGTCTCCAATTACCCGCCCACAAAGCGGTGTCCCTCGCTACGTACTTCAATGCTTTCCCTGCCAGTTACTGGAAAGCATGGACGAACGTAGCGGAAGTAGATTTGCGGGTTGTTACCAAGGGTGAGGGCCGCATCGTTGTGTTTCGCTCGAATGCCCGGGCTGTTGTGCAGCGCGTGGACGGTGTCGAGGTCGGCGGGGCGAACGAGACGACGACTGTCTTCCGCGTCCCGCTGACCTCCTTCGTCGATGGTGGCTGGCTCTGGTTCGACCTGATTGCAGGCGACCGTCCGCTCGAGCTTGTACACGCTGATTGGCTGGCACCGGAAGAGTTTGCGCCCATCTCCGACGGCACGGCCACAGTATCGATCACTACGCTGAATCGCCGAGAATACTGCACGCGCCTCTTGGCTGAAATAGGCGGTGACGAGCCGACTACTCGGCTCCTTGACAAAGTTCTGGTGATTGACCAGGGCACAGAGAAGATTCGGGAGGCTGCCAACTTCTCTGATGCCGAGAAGAGTCTCGCTGGAAAGCTTTCGGTGATAGAGCAAGCCAACATCGGCGGTTCAGGCGGTTTCTCCCGTGGGATGCTCGAGACGATCGAGAACGACGAGTCCGACTACGTCCTGCTCCTAGACGACGATGTCGAGGTCGAGCCCGAGAGCATTCGACGCATGGTGACCTTCGCGAATCACTGCATCGCACCCGCAATCGTGGGTGGCCATATGTTCGACATGTACGACAAGGCGACGCTACATGCATTCGCTGAAGGCATTCACTGGAAGCCTTTCATGTGGGGGCCGTTCACGCCGGGACGCCACGACTTTGGCGGCTCCAACCTGCGGCAGACGGCATGGCTTCATCGTCGCTATGAAGTGGACTACAACGGCTGGTGGATGTCACTCATCCCGGTCTCGACGCTCAAGGAGATCGGCCTCTCGCTCCCTGTATTCATCAAATGGGACGACGCAGAGTATTCGCTGCGTGCCCGTGAACATGGCGTTCCCACGGTCACCATGCCAGGCGCCGCAGTCTGGCACGTCTCGTGGGTGGACAAGGACGACTCGCACGATTGGCAGGCCTTCTTTCATGCGCGCAACCGCATCGTCACGGCACTCTTGCACTCGCCGGAAAAGCGCGGCGGTCTGCTATGGCGATCCAATCTCGCAGGTGACGTGAAGAATCTTCTGACGATGGATTACTACACAGTGGCCATGCGCATGGAAGCCATCCGCAACGTGCTCGAAGGCCCGGGTCAACTCCATGCGGACATGCTCGGTCGTCTATCGCGGGTGCGGGAATTAGGCAAGCAATTCCGGGAGTCGACCATTATCAAGGACGCCGAGCAAATTCCCCATTTCCCAGCCCGCGAAATCATGTCAGTGACAACCGGGAAGTCCGATCCCGGCCCTCACGGTGCTCGCTTCGTCCTCTGGTTGCTGCGTCAAGTTGTTAGGCACAGTCGCAAGGTAACCACTGATGTCAGCGCGCCGCACGGGCACCTCGCCTTCCAGGACGCCCGCTGGTTTGACGTTCCGAATTGGGACAGCGTTCTCATCAGCCGAGCGGAAGGATCCGGCGCCACCTGGCACGTACGGAACCCCCGCGCGTTCCGCAAGCTCCTGCGCGAGGCGGTGAAGTTGAACCTTCTTTACAGGCGAGAGTGGGACCGACTTGCCCGTGAGTACCGTGAAGCCCTGCCCGAGATAACTTCGATCGGAACGTGGCGGAATACTATCAACAGAGCTCGCCTTGACGCGGCCGAGGAGCCAGTTAGCGCCAATCCTGCTTAGTGCCTCACCGCGTTTCGTCCGAACAGCGCCCCGCCAGTCATTGCTCGGCGACCAGCTGCTCAAGATAGGCGCCGTAACCGCTCTTCAGGAGTGGAGCAGCGAGATTCTTGAGTTGCGTGGTGTCGATCCATCCGGCACGCCAAGCGATCTCTTCGATGCAACCGATCTTGGTTCCCTGCCGGTCCTCGATTACCCGAACGTATTCTGACGCCTGCATCATCGACTCGAACGTCCCGGTGTCAAGCCAAGCCGTGCCGCGATCCAAAACCTGGACGCGCAGCTTACCTGCCTGCAGATATCGCTCGTTTACAGTTGAGATCTCGAGTTCGCCTCGAGCGCTGGGCTCGATCATCTTCGCGATTTCGACCACATCGTTGTCGTAGAAGTAGAGGCCCGGAACTGCATAGTTGCTCTTTGGCCGTACCGGCTTCTCTTCGATCGAGACGGCTTTGAGGTTCGCATCGAACTCTACTACTCCATATGCCCGTGGATTACTGACGTGGTATGCGAATATCGTCGCGCCGTCTTCATTGGTCACATGACGCAATGCCGTTCCTAGGCCGGTTCCGTGGAAGATGTTGTCACCGAGAACGAGGGCAACCGACTCGTCCTCGATGAACTCCTCGCCGATAAGGAACGCCTGGGCAAGGCCGTCCGGAGATGGCTGCACGGCATAGTCCAAGCGAAGACCCAACGCGGACCCGTCGCCAAGGAGCGCCTTGAACTGTCCGGCGTACTCCTCCGTCGTGATGATGAGTATCTCTCGCACTCCCGCCATCATGAGCGTGGAAAGTGGATAGTAGATCATTGGTTTGTCATAGATGGGCATCAGTTGTTTCGAGATGCCCTTCGTGATTGGCCAAAGTCGAGTCCCAGACCCGCCTGCAAGGATGATGCCGCGCACGTCAGCTCGCTCCCCTCATCGATTCGTAGAAGCTGATCGCCGTCCCGTAATCGGGAAGCAGGCCCATTTCACGAGCCTCGGCGAGGGACGGAGCTTCCGTATCCTTTGGCGATAGCAAGAGCTCATCGACGTCAAAGGGAAACTTCAGAGCAATATCAGCATCGAGTGGACTGATCCCATGCTCGTGGGTCGGGTTATACACGTCGGAGACCAGATAACTGACCGTCGCATCGTCAGTGAGAGCGATAAAGCAGTGGCCGAGACCCTCGGCAAGGTACGCCGCCCGACGGTCCACGTCATCCAACAAAACGGTATCCCACGTACCGAAAGCTGGCGAGCCCTCACGGATATCGATGGCGAAGTCCAAGACAATTCCCTTGGTGCAGGTGACGTACTTCGCCTGCCCGACCGGGACATCGGCGAAGTGGATGCCCCGAACTGATCCCTTGCGCGAGACAGATGTGTTCGCCTGACGCAAGTTCAGCGGATGTCCGACTACCTCCTCGAGCCGGTCGAACCGGTACCACTCTAGGAATACGCCGCGGTCGTCCCGGTGCTGGATCGGACTGATCTCATACGCATTGGGAACAGAAAGCTCTCGGATTTGCACCGGCAGAGTCTACCAACCACCCTTCGGTAGACTCGTAGGCAGTCTCACGACCAGAAAGCACCCGGCACCCATGAAGATCCTCGTCACCGGCGGCGCCGGTTTCATCGGCTCGAACTTCGTCCACTATCTGCTCGACAACACCGATCACGACGTCACGGTGCTGGACAAGCTCACCTATGCCGGCAACCTCGCGTCCCTGGACGGCCTCCCCGAGAACCGGTTCACGTTCGTCAAGGGCGACATCGCGGACGCAGAACTGGTCGATCGTCTCGTTGCCGAACACGATGCCGTCGTGCACTACGCGGCCGAGAGCCACAACGACAACTCGCTCGCCGAGCCGGAGCCATTCGTTCACACCAACCTGATCGGCACGTTCACACTGCTCGAGGCCGCTCGCCGTCATGGCACGCGGTTCCACCACATCTCCACCGACGAGGTCTACGGAGACCTCGAACTCGACGATCCGGCACGGTTCACGGAGTCGACGCCGTACAACCCCTCCAGTCCCTACTCCTCGACCAAGGCCGGCAGCGACCTGTTGGTTCGCGCCTGGGTGCGATCGTTCGGCGTGAAGGCGACGATCTCGAACTGCTCGAACAACTACGGGCCCTATCAGCACGTCGAGAAGTTCATCCCGCGCCAGATCACCAACGTGCTGCGCGGCGAGCGCCCCAAGCTGTACGGCACGGGCGAGAACGTGCGCGACTGGATCCACGCCGACGACCACTCCTCCGCCGTCCTCACCATCCTCGAGAAGGGCCGCATCGGCGAGACCTACCTCATCGGGGCCGACGGTGAGAGGAACAACAAGCAGGTCGTCGAGTTGATACTCACTGAGCTGGGGCACCCAGCGGATGCCTACGACCTCGTCGCCGACCGGCCTGGCCACGACCTGCGCTACGCGATCGACTCCACGAAGCTGCGTTCGGAGCTCGGCTGGACGCCTCAATACGGCGACTTCGCTGCGGGGCTCGCCGCGACGATCCAGTGGTACAAGGACCATGAGGACTGGTGGGTCCCGCAGAAGCAGGCAACCGAGGACCGTTACGCGGCACAGGGACAGTAGCGGTGCGTTACCTGATCACCGGTGCATCCGGAATGCTCGGCCGCGACCTGCAGGCCGCCCTCGCCGAACGCGAGGTCACGGCGCTGTCCCGGGCCGACCTTGACGTCACCGATCGCGACGCCGTGCGCGAAGCGGTGAAAGGTCACGATGTCGTGTTCAACGCTTCGGCCTACACGAAGGTG
This sequence comes from Humibacter ginsengiterrae, assembly GCF_054780115.1. Classification (NCBI taxonomy): domain Bacteria; kingdom Bacillati; phylum Actinomycetota; class Actinomycetes; order Micrococcales; family Microbacteriaceae; genus Humibacter; species Humibacter ginsengiterrae. The sequence goes on along the minus strand of NZ_BAAGWY010000002.1, from coordinate 168,105 downwards.
GATGACGCGGAATCGCACGAAGATGCCGCGTACGCCGTGAACGCGCTGGGCACGCAGAATCTCGCCATCGCGGCTCGAGAGGCAGGCGCGAAGCTCGTCACTATCTCCACGGACTACGTCTTCAAGGGCGATGCGACCGCGCCATATGCGGAGGACGCCGAGCGTGACCCCCTCAACGCATACGGTCGCACGAAGGCCGCCGGCGAGGAACTCGCCCTTGCGGCGCATCCGGAGGGCACGTACATCGTGCGCACCGCCTGGCTCTACGGGGAACACGGGCCGAACTTCGCCAAGACCATGCTGCGCCTGGCTGCTACGCACGACACGGTGACCGTGGTGGACGACCAGCGCGGTCAGCCGACGTGGACCGGCGACCTCGCCGAGCAGCTCCTGCGCCTCGCCGATTCGAACGCCGTCTCCGGCATCTACCACGGCACTGCCAGCGGTGAGACGACATGGTTCGGCTTCGCACGCGAAGTCTTCCAGCAGGCAGGCCTCGATCCGGCGCGAGTGCAGCCCACCACGAGTGCGGAGTTCGTACGACCCGCCGCTCGCCCTGCATACTCCGTGCTCGGCCATGAGGCCTGGCGTGCGGCCGGGCTCGCCGTGATGCGAGACTGGCGAGAAGCGCTGGCCGAGGCGTTCGACCGAAAGGCATTCGATGACAACCCTGCGGGTGATCGTTGACGATGTGCTCACGGACGTGCCAGACGGCATCTCCCGGTACAGCCTCGAACTGACGCGCCAGCTGATCGCTACGGCCCCCCGCGGTTGCGTCGTGGAGGGAATCGTCGCCGCGCGAGGTGAGACGGATCGTCGCCTCTTGCAGCAGCTCCTGCCCGGCCTGGTCGGCGTGCACGCACTGCCGGTCGGATCGCGGGAACTCGCGCTGGCCTGGCAGATGGGCGTGAAACTCCCTCTGGGCGGCGGCCTCATCCATGCCCCGAGCCTGCTCGCCCCGCTCTTCAAGCACGACGTGTCGGAGTCGCTCGATCAGACGACGGTGACCGTGCATGACGTCTCGGCGTGGACGTCGCCGGACTCGGTTGGTGTGGTCGAGGCGGCATGGCAGAAGGCGATGGTGAAGCGGGCGCGCAAGTTCGCCGACGCCGTCGTCGTGCCGACGCACGCCGTCGCGGAGCAGCTGGACGATGTTGCGAAGCTCGGCGACCGCATCCGGGTGATCGGCGGCGCCCCCTCCGACACACTTCGCGTTCCCTCGGACGCGGATGCCCGTGCCGAAGCTCTCCGTCTGTCCGAACGCTACATCGCCACCGTTTCTAGCCTTGATCCACGCAAGGGTCTTCGCCCGTTGATCTCGGCGATGGCGCATCCGTCGGTGGCCGGTCTGCCTCTCGTGGTCGTCGGCCCCGAGGAGTTCCACGGGGAGCACGTGTCGACTGTGGCCATGGAGGCCGGGTTGCCCGAAGGACGGGTGCGTGCGCTCGGCACCCTGGGCGATCCGGACCTCGCCGTGGTCCTCAGCCGTGCGGCGGTCTTCGTGTACCCGAACCTGTCGTCCGGCTTCGGCCTGCCGGTCATCGAGGCTATGCGTTTCGGCACCCCCGTGGTGCACTCCGACGATCCCGCCGTGAGCGAGGTTGCGTTCGGTGCCGGTGTCACCGTCCCGAAGGACGACGCCGAACGCTACCCGGCCCGGCTCGCTGAGGCGATCGATTCGGTGTTGGCCGACGACGCCCTTCGGGAACGACTGCGTTTCGCTGGCACCGACCGAGCGGCGGCGTTCAGCTGGCAGGCTTCGGCCGAACAGGTATGGCGCTTGCACGCCGAACTGTGACCATCCATCCCTCCCGGCACGACGTGCCCGACCGTTCAGGACCCATGCCTTCGATCAGCTATCACCCCCGCCTTGTCGCCTTCGACCTCGATGACACACTCGCGGCATCCAAGTCACCGCTCGATCCGTCGATGGCCGAGCGCCTCACCGCACTGCTTGACGTCGTGCCCGTGTGCGTCATCTCCGGCGGCCAATTCGGGCAGTTCTCGAAGCAGGTGATCGGCAGGCTGACGGATGCCTCCCCCGCGGCCCTCGAGCGGCTGCACTTGATGCCAACGTGCGGGACCCAGTACTTCCGGTTCGTGGGTGGTGAGTGGACGAAGGTGTATGCACAGGACCTCAGCGACGACGAGAAGTCGCGGGCTCTCGCCGCGGTAGAGACCGAGGCTCGCCGGCTCGGCTATTGGGAGGAGAAGACCTGGGGTCCGATCCTCGAGGATCGAGGATCGCAGATCACGTTCTCGGCGCTCGGGCAATCGGCCCCGGTCGACGTGAAGTCCGCGTGGGACCCCAGCGGCGAGAAGAAGAACACCCTCCGTGCCGCCGTGCAGGAGCTGCTTCCCGACCTCGAGGCGCGCTCCGGCGGGTCGACATCCGTGGACATCACGCGACGAGGCATCGACAAGGCATACGGCATCGGACGGCTCTCCGAGCTGACCGGCATCCGCCTCACCGACATGCTGTTCATCGGGGACCGCCTCGATCCGGACGGCAACGACTACCCCGTGCTCGCCCTCGGCGTGCCGACGCTCGCTGTCACCGGCTGGGAACACACGGTCGACGTGCTCGACGAGCTCATTCCGCAGCTGACGCCGCAGCGGGGCTGAGCCTCGGCACGAGAACGTCCGAGTCGTCCGGCCGCGGCATGACCGCGGCGAGCGCGGTGCCGATGCAGGCGAGACCCACGACTCCTCCGACCACCGTGATGCCCGTGGCGAGAAGGATCACGACGCCGCCGATCGCCAGCGCGGTCGACACGAGCGCCGTCAGCGGACCCGTGCGCCGCTCCGCGTTCAGGGTAGGCGTCGGTTTCACTTCCCATCGCCCGGCTGCTCGCGTTACCAGAGCGACAGCGGTAATCACGCTGGCGAGCCAGATCGGTCGCGTCGTCCACCACGCAGCATCGAGCGGCACCGGCAGGCGGTCGCTGGTGAGGAGGAGCACGCCCGCCAGGAGCACGAGCACGAGCATGTGCCAGAGGTAGATCGTCATCGCGCGAGCGTTGATCCAGGTACTGATCCCATGCACGACGCGTGCGGCATCCATCCTGCGCAGCGCAGGACGTGCGAGGTCGAACATGGCCAGCTGGCCGATACCGAGCAGCACGAGGGCGCCGCATGGCGGGTTGAGGTCTGCCAGCAGATCGAACGAGTACGCGCCAGTGGTGCAGAGGAGCGCAAGCGTGCCGAACGACCCGACGGCGAGCATCCATTGGCGCACTCTGCAGCGCGGCATCCGGCCGTCGGCCAGCCAGAATCCAAGCTGCTGCACCAAAAGCCATACGAACCCCAAGTTCAGATACCCGACGGCGGCCACGCCCGTCGAGGCTCTGACGATGTCGACGGCGACCACGGCGAGCGCGAGTGCACACACCGTCGCGATGGGCGCACGTCGATGTGCTGCGACCATGGCCGGCACGAGCGACGTGGTGAGGGCATAAACGCCGAGGAACCACAGCGGCTGGCTGAGCCTGAACCCGGCGACGGTCACGATGTCGGCCGGAACGTGCAGGATGCTCAGAACGGCCAGCACGATCACCACCGCTCCGATGGCCGCGACGGCCGGGCGGAGCAATCTGCGCATGCGCATCCCGACGTACTCGGACGACGTCGTGCCGCGACCGCGCAGCGCAGTCCATTGAGTGAAAGCCGAGAACCCGCCGATCACGAAGAACAGCGGCATGATCTGCACCAGCCAGGTGAACGGCGCGAAGCCCGCCCAACCCTCGAGCGCGTTCTGCAGGACAGGACCGTGCGCGCCGATCCACACGCCGACCATGAGTGCATGCAGCACCACGACGAGCGTGAGGCACCATGCACGCGCCAGGTCGATAGCGCCATCCCGCCTGCGAGGTACGGCGGTTTGTTCTGATCGCACCGATGGCTGTATGTCGACGGACACGGGCTTCTCCCCTCCTGAGCGACCCGATCGGGCCGTCCAGGCGACGGTAGGGAGACGGTGCAGGCGGCCGCGTCACCGCCGAGAGCCATTCCGCTCCCGTACGCCGGTAGTGTGCTGGAGGCGTTGCGCTCAGGAGGCGGGTTCGACCAGCCCGCTGTCGAAGGCCAGGATGACCGCCTGTACGCGGTCCCGCACGCCGAGCTTCGTGAAGATGCGGCTCACGTGTGTCTTGACGGTCTGCTCGGCGATGAACAGCTCCGATGCGATCTCGCCGTTCGAGAGCCCACGCCCGATCAGCACCAAGATCTCCCGCTCACGCTCGGTGAGGTCGGCCAGCGCCTGCGTCCTGCGCGGCGCCGCCGGCCGCTGCGTCGCGAAGCGTTCCAGCAGCCGTCGGGTCACGCTCGGAGCGAGCAGAGCGTCCCCGGCCGCGACGACGCGCACCGCCTGCACGAGCTCCTCAGGCAGAGCGTCTTTGAGGAGGAATCCGCTCGCTCCTGCAGCCAGCGCGTCGTACACGTAGTCGTCGGCATCGAAGGTGGTGAGCACCAGTACACGGGGAACGTGCGGCTCGCCACGGCTGGGGTTGACCAGCTCCTTGGTCGCGTCGATGCCGTTCAAGTTCGGCATACGGATGTCCATGAGCACGACATCCGGTCGCAGGCTTCTGGCGAGATGCACGGCTTCGGCACCGTCGGCCGCCTGGCCCACCACGTGGATGCCGTCGTGGGCATCCAGGATCGCCGAGAAGCCGGCGCGCACCATCGCCTGGTCGTCGGCGACGAGCACAGTGACCGTCATGGGCTGTCCTTCACGATTTCGGTATGGGGATGGCAGCGCGCACGACGAAGCCGCCGTCGTCTGTGCGCAGCGCTTCCAGCGTGCCACCGTGCAGAGCGGCACGCTCGCGCATTCCGCGGATGCCGTGGCCACCGGCGTCCGCGATGCTTTGCCCTGTCGGTGACCCGACCGGAACCGCGTTACGCACTTCCACCCGCAGTACGCCGCCGCTGCGCTCGAGTGTGACAAGAACGTCGGCGCCCGTGGCGTGTCTGGCGACGTTGCTCAGCGATTCCTGAACGATGCGATACACCGTCAGCGAGAGCACCGGGTCCAGCGCGGCGAGGTCGGCGGCCGGCAGCCGGTCATCCAGTTCCACGCGCGAACCCGCTCTGGTCGCGGATGCCACGAGCCGTGGAATGTCAGCCGCGGTCGGCTGCGGCACCGCTTCCGCCTCGACTCCGTCGTTCCGAAGGAGGGCGAGAAGTGCTCGCATCTCGCTCATGGACGCCCGCGCCAGAGCGGCGATCCCATCGAATTCCTCGACGGCATCCGGCGATAACGACGCGAGCCGATATCGAGCGGAGGATGCCTGCACCTGAATGGCACTCATGCCGTGCGCGACCACGTCGTGGAGTTCTCTCGCGAGCTGGGTGCGCTCCTCAGCCGCCTGCCTTCGGGCGAGCTCGGCAGCGGACAGTTCGCGCTCGCGCACCAGCTGCGCGCGCACCGTTGCCCACCTACCGAAAAGAAGTCCGATCAGCCACGCGACAGTGAGGAGCGAGACGAAGACGATCAGGTCAGCCGTCGCAGCGCCCTGCTCCGATTCGGGCACCGGGGTGGTGAAGGCGACGACGACTGCGCCGAGGCCGCCTGCGGCCGCCGCGGTAAGCCCGCTGATCCACTGCGTTCTGGACACGAGAAGCACCACGCTGGCATGAGCGATCATCGAGGTCACCATGACCGGCCACGGTCCTTCGGGGCGCGTGACCAACGCGAAGCCAAGGAGCCCGATGACGCTGATCACGGAAGCTACCGGCGGATGCACCAGCGCGAGAACCATGGCTACTGCCTGGGCGGCCGCCAGGAGCAGCGCGACAACAACCGGTACGCCCAGTGCGGCCGACGAAAGCGATGAGCCCACCGTCAGAACGGTGACCGCGCCGAATCCGACAACGATCCAGAGCGCGATCCGCCCCACACGCAACCGTTTTGACGCAATCCGTCCGGCAGAAGCCGCTGCCAGTTGCGGCACCGGCTCCCGCGCGGGCTCCGTCGATTCCGTCATTCCGCTCCGATGCACTCGGATTCCCGTGACTCCGCTTCCGCCGACTCGTGATCGGCCCCGCCCGCCCTGTTTCTGGACTCGCGCCTGTTGACGAGCCGCATCACCTGGTCGACGATCACTCCGGATGCGAGTCCTCCTGCGATCCCGAAGAGCATACCGAGCAGCGCGTTCCCGTGGAGAAGATGCCCGGCGAGGAGCCCGATCGCCACGGAGTACGCTGCCCAGCTCATCCCGGCGAGCACCGAGAGCAGGAAGAATTTCCGCCGCGGAAATCCGGATGCCCCTGTCACGAGGTTGACCGCGACACGGCCGACGGGCACGTACCGGGCCGACATCAGAAAGATCGCCGGACGTTTGGCGATTCCGCGGCCCGCCGAGTCGAGCGCGGCCCGCATCCGCGGGCGTCGCATCCACGCGAAGCGCTCCAGGCCGACCTTTCGGCCGATGGCGAAGGTGAGGTTGTCCCCGGCGATCGCGCCCGCCGCGGCACACGCGACAACAAGCGCGATGTTCGGTTGCCCGACCGAAACCGCCGCAGCTGCGGCGGCGATCACGATCGACTCGCTCGGCACCGGCGGGAAGAACGCGTCGATGAGCACGGCCAGCACGATCACGATCGGAATCCACGGCGTGGAAACCACGGCGGCGATGAAGGCGTTCACGGCGTCGATGATTCTCTCCCCTCGTCTGCCGCCTCTCGGCGACATCACCAGCCTTCGGGATCGAAGCCCCCACGGCGTCACCCTGCGGTACCTGAAGACCCCTACCAGGGAGTGATTCACCACCTTCGCACGCCGATGCTGCGTACTGACTCGATGTCAGTTACGCTTCATCGGCAACCCGGCGACGGTTGTGGCGTGCGCGGTCCTGCTACTGTTCGTGCCGAAGCACACGGTCACGGACGCGCCGCGGCAGATTAACTGAGACCTAAGGCTTCGGCGTCGCCGTCGGCGGCGTGACCGCCTTCTGCACGAGCGAGTGGATCTCGTCGTAGTTCGGGTCGGTCGGATCGACCGTCGGCGGCACCAACTCCAGGTTCTGCACCGGCAGCTGCCGTGTCTTCATTCCCAAGTCCACGAAGTACCCGAGCATCGATTGCGGGATGTCGGTCTTCATCACCTGCTGCCCGGCCTTGGCGATGTCCTGGAATTTCGTCGCGACGTTGATCGGGGTGAACTGCTTGAGAATGGCGTCCTCGAGGATGCGCTGTCTGGCCATGCGGTCGTAGTCGCTCGTCGACTCACGCGAGCGGGCGTACCACTGAGCCGTGTACCCGTTCATATGCTGATCGCCCGGGTAAATCCATCCGGTCACGCCGTTGCCCTGCGCGTCGCCACCGATAGGCAGCTTCTCCTTCACGTCGATCTGCACGCCGCCGAGCGCATCCACGAGCTGGGCGAAGCCCTCCATGTCGATCAGAACGTAGTACTGGATCTTGAGCCCGGTCACGCCCTCCAACGCATCGCGCATGGCGTCGATGCCGGGCTGGCTGTTCTGCTTCGTGGCCTTGGGATACAGCTTCGCCTTGTAGAGCTCGACCTCGGTGTAGATGGAGTTGAGCTGACAGACGTCGACATCGCAGTTGCCGTTGTATCCGTATCCGTCCGGGTAAATCTTCTGCATCGGCGATCCATCGCTGAACGGCACAGGGTCGAGGTCGCGTGGCACACCGATGGAGACCGCCTGTCCTGTGTTCGCGTCGATGCTGAGCACCGACATGCTGTCCGGTCGCATCCCGTCCCTACCCGGTCCGGCGTCGCCGCCGAGCAGCATGATGTTATACCGGCCGTCGACCGGTGGTTCGGATGCCGCCGCGGAGAAGATCCCGGACAGGGCGCCTCGCGCGGATCCCGCGAGCACAGCGCCGTATGCCGCTGTTCCCGATACCACGACGAGGAGCAGTACGGCGAATGCCGCAATGCCTGCGCGCGCCGGCGGGTGCGCTCTTACCAGGCGCACGAGCCGAAGCGTGTCGAGAGTGAGCAGTACCCAGAGAATCGCGTACAGGCCGAGCACGAACTGCAGAACCCAGAGCGCGAAGGTCTGGGTGAAGAACCCGACGACGGCCGTCGGCTTGACCAGGTAGATGATGAAGATCGTGAGCGCGCCGAGCCATAGGAGGAACGTGGTGACAAGTCCGAATCGTCCGAGCTTTCGGCTACCCGCGAGCACCTGGGCGCTGCCCGGCATGAGCAGATTGAGCGCGACGAGCCACCAGCCCCTGCGTGTCATCAGGTCGCGGGAGCCGGCATTCGGATACCGGATAGGGTTCGCGATGGTCATAGCGTGCTGTGCAGGTCGGCGTTCTTCTGTTCGACGAGGTCGATGAGACCCGCGGCGTAATCGGCGAGCTGGTCGGCAAGAGCCGGGTCGCTGGTGGCCAGGATGCGAGCAGCGAGGATGCCCGCATTCTTCGCTCCACCTATGGCGACGGTGGCGACCGGGATCCCTGCGGGCATCTGCACGATCGACAGCAGTGAGTCGAGGCCGTCCAGTTTGGCGAGCGGGACGGGAACGCCGACGACCGGCAGAGTCGTCACGGAGGCCAGCATCCCCGGCAACGCGGCGGCGCCACCCGCTCCGGCAACGATCACTTTGATGCCACGTGACGCGGCATCCTTGCCGAACCCGATCATCTTCTCCGGCGTGCGGTGAGCCGATACGACCTCGACCTCGTACGGCACGCCGAATTCGGCGAGCACCTCCCCCGCTGCCTTCATCGTGGCCCAGTCCGAATCGGACCCCATCACGATCGAGACGACTGGAGGCTCAGTGGAGTTCACGCTGGGCATGAAATCCAGGCTAGGTGTCACTCGTCGAAGAACGCCGCTGCGCCACGCGCCTGGTACGCGACCTCGTCGAGGTCGTCTCCGCACACGGTAACGTGCCCGACCTTGCGGCCCGGCCGTGACTCCTTCTCGTAGCTGTGGAACTTCGCGGTGGGATGCTCGCGCATGGCCTCCGCGTACCGGTCCGGCATAGTCGCACCCTCCGGCCCTCCAAGCACGTTGATCATCATCGACCACGGTCGCAGAGTGCCCGTCGCACCCAGCGGCAGGTCGAGCACGGCGCGCAGGTGCTGTTCGAACTGGCTCGTGGTCGAGCCGTCGATCGTCCAGTGGCCGCTGTTGTGTGGGCGCATGGCTAGCTCGTTGACGAGCACACGGCCGTCGCGAGTCTCGAAGAGTTCGACTGCTAGGGCTCCCGTCACGTCGAGGCCCTCGGCGATGCGGAACGCGATGTCTTCGCTGAGCTCCCCGACGCGACCCGCGGATCCGGGTGCGGGCGCCACCACCTCAGCACAGATACCGTCGCGTTGCACCGTCTCCACAACGGGCCAGGGGATGATGTCGCCCGACGGCCGGCGCGCCACCTGCTGCGCGAGCTCGCGGCGGAAATCGACGAGTTCCTCGACCAGCAGTGAGCCACCGTTCCCGTCTTCGGCGAGCGCGGTGAACCAGTCGTCGGCCTCGGTCGGACCGCCGATCACCCGAACGCCCTTGCCGTCGTATCCTCCGCGGGCCGTCTTGACGACCGCCCGGCCGCCATGGTCTTTTAGGAACGCGTCGAGCTGCTCCGGATTCTCGACGGCCGCCCAGTCGGGCACCGGGACCCCGAGTTCCGACAGCTTCTGCCGCATGAGCAGTTTGTCCTGGGCGTACTGGAGCGCGTCGGGACCCGGGTGAACAGGAATGCCATCCTCGACTAGCGCTCGAAGCACCGGCTGCGGAACGTGCTCGTGGTCGAAGGTGACGACGTCGACCGTGCGCGCGAACGCCGACACGGTGTCGAGATCGCGGTAGTCACCGACGGCCGAAGCGGCGATCGACGCGGACATGCCCTCTGTTTCGGCGAGAACGCGGATGCTCACGCCCAGCTCGAGCGCTGCGGGGATCATCATCCGTGCGAGCTGCCCGCCACCGATCACACCGACTGTCTTGGCCACCGTGAAAGCCTAACCGTGATTGAACCGAGAACAGCGGGAGCTCGCTCTCGCGGTCGAGGCGGTGGAGCCGCGCACTGCACACCCAGTCTGTATGCCTATTCACAGTCCCTCGCCAAGTGCTAGGTCGCTCACAATTGCTTTGACTACGCTCGGGGTGCACCCTTCGAGTTCTCAGGAGCCGTCGGGCTAACGACGAACCGCGAGCAGGAAGCGTCGCCTCATGAGTGAGACCGAAGAGACCGATACCGGCAGCGCCCGGGCGGATTCGAGCTTCCGTGCTCGTTGGCTTCCTCAGCTGTTTCAGTTGATCAAGTTCGGCGCGGTCGGCGGCGTGGGCGTAGTCGTCAACTTCGCAGTTTTCAATGGTCTTTGGCTCACGGTCTTCAATCCGGCCGTCATGCCTCACGGCCCGTTGCTGGCCACAGTCGTCGCCACGCTGGCAGCGATCCTCGTCAACTGGCTGGGCAACCGGTACTGGGCCTTCGCCGCCGAGCGACAGCGGAACACGGCTCGAGAGGGACTGGAGTTCTTCGCGGCGAGCCTCCTCGGCATGCTCATCCCGCTGATGTGCATCGGTGTCTCGCGCTACGTGCTCGGGTTCCATTCACTGCTCGCTGACAATATCGCGAGCAATGTGGTCGGCCTCGTGCTCGGCACCGTGGTGCGTTATGCGCTCTACAAGTTCTGGGTGTACTCGTCCCGTCGCGATGTGACGCGACGTAGCGACGAGTTGTCAGGCGATTCCGCGGGAGACGGTGCAACTGCGAGTTGAGCTCGCGTTAGATGGCTGACCGTCCGATCAAGTTGGTCGAATTCAGGTCCTAGCGGCGAGGCCAGCGACCGCGTCTCCGGCATGAGGCGGTCAAACGTACCGTCTCCGGAGCGTTGTGTCATCTCACTCCAGCCGCTACGGGATAAGCGCATTATCACGCCCCGGCACGTTGCCGTAGTTCACACATGTTTCCTGATATTGAAGACCGCTATCATCATAAGTTGGTGGCGGGGCGCCGAAGGCTTGCCATTGCTGGTAACTGAGTGCGTCCCCACCGTCGATCGGGTTCAGGTACCAAACGAGTTCGTTGACATGCGACTTGTAGAAGATTGCGTTCGGTATCGATTCGACTTGTATCGGCGAAGGCGCTCCCGCGGCGAGCCATTCCTGGTACGTAAGAGGAACCCCGTGACCGCCGGCCCAATCGCAGATGAAGGCAATATCAGGAGTTCCGCTCCAGCTGAGATGGTAAAAGCCCTCATTAGTACTTCGGGTGTAGGAGGGGAACCCAGCAGCTTGCCACTCCCCGTAGCTTAGTGCGTGGTAATCGCCGTAAGGCTCGTGAAGAAACAACACGGGCGAGTTCGCCCAGGCGACAACGCTCGACCCAGGAATCCATGCAACGGTCGTCGGCGACGGAAATCCGACGTTGGCCCACTGGCCGTATCCGATCTGGTCCTGGACAACGTCCGACGCCGTCACCGTCGTGCGCGCGTAGATAAACGAGGACCACGAGTATTTCATGTATTCGGTTGGAGCATCGGTGAAAGTCGGGAATCCAAGCTGCTGCCATTGCGAATAACTCAATTGCGTAGTCGTCCCATCTGGCGCCACCTGAATGATCGCACCAAGCCAAGGAACGCGTTCATAGGTATACGTGGAGGAATCCGCCGCGGCACTGCTCGCGCCCAACGTGACAAAGGCAGCGACAACAGCGGCTGCGAGCAAGATTCTCTTCACGATCCAGCGGTCCCTCCTCGACGAGCAAAGCAAGCACAGTCTCCCAGTTCGGAGCACCCATGGACAGTCAAGTCTCCAACTGCCTGCCACACACTCGTACGCTCCCCCTCGCCATGCCGCTTCGACCGTCCTGAGGGCCGGAGGTGCGACCTAGCGACGCTGTTCGGCCCGACCCGGCGCGGGCGACGTGGTCGCCCATCCGGTTGCGTGAAGTCGCTGGCTGTTCTCCATCAGGTCGTGTAGTGCTTCGGCGACTATGGAGGCATGCGGAACATCTCGTAGACGGGCGATGGTCTTCTGGTCCATCGCGCCGATGACGATCGTTCCACTCCGGAACAGTCCCTGCAGCCATGAAGTACGCAGGGTCACCGTGTAGCCACGACTGTGAGGTAGTTCGCGACGCTCTCGCACGAAGAGCCCGCTTCGCACGATGAGCCGACGCGTCGTCACCGTGTAGCGCGTTGTAAGCCAGGTAACCAAAGGCAGCAGGAACAGGAACATCGCGAGGAGGAGCGCCGCCGCCCAGATCGCGAGGCGGATCCATCCGCCGAAGGTGGAACCGAAGTATGCGGCGGCGCCGCAGATGACGATGAGCGCGATGGACGGCCAGAACATCCTGCGCGCATGCTGGCGCAGCCGCACCACCACACGCTCGGCTGGCGGCACTCCGTATCCGTCGGTCAGCGCCATAGGGTCATTAATACCGCAGGTGTGTCACATCTCCCGCCGAGACCGCCGTGCGGCGCCCACTCGCCTCAACAACGAGGCGTCCGCTGTCATCGAGTTCTTCGGCGACGCCAGTCAGAGCGTCACCGGCGGGCAGTTCTACGCGAACCGTTCGTCCTATGGTGCTGCACACCGCTGCGACGCGCGCCCGCAGCCCTGACACGACGGCGTCGCCGCCCGACGACACGAAGTGTTCATAGCGTGCACGAAGACTCTTGAGATAGGCGGCGAGAACCGTGTCCGCATCGACCAGCGTGTTTTCGATCTGCAGCGAGGTAGCGCTTGGGACGGGCAGATCCTCGGGCGCGATCGAAAGGTTCACACCAGATCCGATCACGACTGCGTCGGGCGACAGCGCCTCAACGAGAATGCCACACACTTTTCGTCCTCTGATGAGCACATCATTCGGCCACTTGAGTTCGGCGCCTGCACCGAGTGATCGGAGCGCTTCCGTCATGGCAAGGCCGGAAAGGAGTGGCAGCCACGCTACGGACTCCACCGCGATTCCGTCTCGCCCTGGGCGCACGAGCACCGATGCCGCGAGCATCGTACCGGGCGGCGCCGACCATTTACGGCCGAGACGCCCGCGCCCATCCGTCTGGTCGAGTGACGCGACGACCGTGAACGGAGGCAGATCGGCGGCGGAAGATACACCGAGGCGTCCGGCCAACTCGTCATTGGTCGATCCAGCGTGTTCAAGGACGAGCAGCCGCGCGGCTTCGGCCGAGCTTCTGGGGAAAAACATAGTCTCCACTCTTTTCGCGCGCCGGGAAGCCAGTTCGCCGTGCGTTGTCTAGCCTTGACCAGGATTCTGATGAATGACTCGGGGGTGGGCAATGATCTCGCAGAAACGGGAGACGAGGCGAAAAAACGGGGGCGCGGCCCGTTCGCGACTCTGGTTCGCTCTCTCCATCGCACTCGTCGCTCTGTTCGTATCCCTGAGCGCACCCGGGACGACCGCCGAACCTGCGTCGGCCGAAACGAGGACGCCCGTCCGCACATCCACCGTACGCGCACCATCAGCAACGCTTGCGCCGTCCCAAGCTCCTGGCCCAATCTCGACTCCTGCTCCGTCTTCGACGGCACTCCCTACAGTGACCTCGTCGCCCACGCCCACGCCGACGCCCACGCCAGATTCCAGTCCTGCGCCGAAGGCAACATCACCTTCCTCTGTCGGCACCGGGCCGACTGAGGCGGAGATGGACGCGACGCACAACCACACCATGGGTTCTTCCCTCGTCGGCCAGGCATCCGTGACTGCAGCACCTCAGATAAGGTCGTTCGCCGCGGCGACGACGACGTACACGACAGGCATCGACGTCAGTGGCTATCAAACCTTCAACGCGGGCAACTGGGTAGCGATGTACGGCGCCGGCGTCAGGTTCGTCTACGTAAAGGCCACGGAGGGCACCACCTACAAGAGCAGTCAATTCTCTGAGCAGTACACCGATTCGTACAACGCGGGAATGACGCATGGCGCCTACCATTTCGCCAACCCGGACTCATCATCGGGCGCAGCACAGGCGACTTTCTTCGTGAACAACGGCGGCGGCTGGACTCCGGACGGTCGGACCCTGCCGCCGGTGGTCGACCTGGAGAGCGAAGGGTCTAGCACTTGTTACGGTTTGAGCCAGAGCGCCATGGTCGCCTGGATCGCCGACTTCTCCAGCACGGTGATGAAGTTGGTCGGCCGGCTGCCCGGCATTTACACGAACCCCAGCTGGTGGAGCCAATGCACCGGCAATTCGAGCGCATTCACGGCCAACCCGCTGTACCTGGCACGCTGGGTATCCAGCATCTCGAGCGGCCCGGGCACGCTTCCCGGGGGATGGCCGTCACTCTCTCTGTGGCAATGGACGGATTCCGGAACTGTGACCGACGCCTCAGGATCCCAGATAAGGGTCGACCAGGACGCGTTCCCCGGAACCACGAGTGACCTGACCAATTTCGCCACAGAGAACGGCTTCCTCATCCGGTCGACGACGAGCAGCAGTCTCTACCTCTATGCCGGCAGCCAGAAGTATTACGTCCCATCGATGGACATCGCCGACCAATACGCCGCTCTAGGTTCGGTGTCCTACGTGCCGCAGTCATACCTGGACTCCATTCCAACGGCTAATGCCAACGCCTCTCTGGCCGTTCGGGACATCAGCAGTGGAGCGATATCTTTGATCCAGAACGGTCAGCTCCATCATTTCGCAACATGTGATCTCGTCGCCGCGTACGGTTATCAGTGCGCAGCGACAACCGATCTCCCTTCCTTTGAATATGCGATGTTCCCGACAGGACCGGCTATCACACCGTTCTTCGTCACGAACGGTGATCCGACGGTATACGACCTGGTTTCCGGGACTCGGTACCCGGTGTATAGCTGGACCGACGTCGTTCAGCTCGACGGCGGCACATCGCCTTTCGTGACGACGATGGCGAGTACAGCGGCACAAGCGATACCGATCGGAAACACGATTGTCGCGCCCGCTTCGCTGCTGAAGACCGCTACCAATGACGCGATCTACTTCACAGACGGCTACGGCCGGAAGTACCAGATCACATCATTCGATATCGCCGCCGACTTCGGGTCGTCGGGCTATCGCACGGTACCGGACTCGGTAGTTTCCGGATATGCGACGGGAAGCGGATATCTCTCTGTCGCCGCACAATGCGCGGGACAGCAGTACGTCGCCTCTCAGGGCACTCTGATCCAGTGGAATTCCTCGGCGAACGCCGGTGGGCTTCCGACGACGGCGCTGGACCCGGTCACATGCGCATACATCCCGCACAGCGGCAGCCTCAGCGGCACACTATTCGTCAAGCCGACAAACAGCAGCACCGTCTACGAAGTGTCCGCCGGACGAAAGATTCCGATGTATTCGTGGACAGAACTGATGGCTGTCACAGGAGGGACCGTCCCTGTCATAGTCCCGTTGAATCCGGGAACCGTAGCAAGTATCCCGTTGACGCCGTATTCGCTGCAGCCGGGGACGGTCGGTCGCTCCGTGTCTAATCCGAGTGTGTACGTATTCGGCGAGCAGCAGCGCATCCCTGTCTACTCGCTCACCACAACGGCAGAACTGGGCCTGCCGAACTGGAATTACGTCGATCCGACCACCCTGTCGAACTACACAGCCGCAGCGGCTCCTATCACTCGTGTTGTGGTCTGCGGGTCGACTGCGTATTTCGGGATTGCAGGCACCCTGTATCCGCTCACTTCATCGTCGGTGACAGGCATCAGCCCTACTACCCTCGACCCGGCCGTGTGTAGCCAACTCTCGTTCTCCACTGCTGCATCGCGGAGCAAGGTGTTCGCGACGGAGTCAGGGAGCCCGACCATCTATATGATCAGCGGTGGCCAAAAACACCCTGTCTCCAGCTGGACCGACCTCATTCAGTTGAATGGCGGGACAGTACCCGACTATCTGACGACCACGGCGGGTGGACTCGGTGACATCCCACGAGGTTCTTCAGTATGAAAGCACCATGAGTTCCATCGCTGCACTGTAGATTTACGCCATCGTTGCCCGAACCCCTGCTTGTAAAGTGAACGGGTGACCGACATCTCCACCTCCGACGCCACCGGTGCCGCCGAGGCCCAGAACGACACGACACAGAACGAGAGCGTCGTCGACACGACGACCGCCGGCCGCATCGCTGACCTCAAGGTTCGCTATCACGAGGCCGTGACGGCTAGCGGGCAGGCAGCCATCGAGAAGCAGCACGCCAAAGGCAAGCTGACCGCACGAGAGCGCATCAAGCTTCTTCTCGACCCCGGCTCGTTCGTCGAGTTCGACGAATTCGTGCGTCACCGCACTCATGCGTTCGGCATGGAGAACAAGCGCCCCTACGGCGACTCGGTCATCACGGGCATCGGCACCATCCACGGGCGCAACGTCGCCGTGTTCAGCCAGGACTTCACGATCTTCGGCGGGTCCCTCGGCGAGGTCGCAGGCGAGAAGATCATCAAGGTCATGGATCACGCTCTGAAGACCGGCGTGCCCATGATCGGCATCCTCGACTCGGGTGGAGCACGCATTCAGGAAGGTGTCGTCGCACTCGGCAAGTACGGCGAGATCTTCCGGCGCAACACGCAGGCATCCGGTGTCATCCCGCAGATCTCCATCGTGATGGGGCCCGCCGCCGGCGGTGCGGTGTACTCCCCCGCGCTCACCGACTTCGTCATCATGGTCGACAAGTCGAGCCATATGTTCGTCACCGGACCGGACGTGATCAAGACGGTCACCGGTGAAGACGTCGGCTTCGAAGAGCTCGGCGGCGCCCTCACGCACAACAAGATCTCGGGCGTGAGCCACTACCTGGCGTCCGACGAGCAGGATGCCCTCGAGTTCGGTCGTGCACTGATCAGCTTTCTGCCCGACAACAACCTCACCGATCCGCCCGTCTACGAGGCAGAGGCGGAGCTGGAGATCACGGATGCCGACCGCCGACTCAACGAGATCATCCCCGACTCCCCGAACCAGCCGTACGACGTGACCTCAATCATCGAGCACATCGTCGACGACGGCGACTTCCTCGAGATCCAGCCGCTGTTCGCGCCGAACATCGTGATCGGCTTCGCCCGGGTGGAGGGCCGCTCGGTCGGCATCATCGCGAACCAGCCGAACGCGATGGCGGGCACGCTCAACATCGACGCCGGCGAGAAGGCCGCACGGTTCGTGCGGTTCTGCGACGCGTTCTCGATCCCGATCCTCACGCTCGTCGATGTGCCTGGATACCTGCCCGGCACCGACCAGGAATGGACCGGCGTCATCCGTCGCGGCGCCAAGCTGCTCTACGCGTACGCGGAGGCGACGGTGCCGCTCGTCACCGTCATCACCCGCAAGGCCTACGGCGGTGCCTACATCGTGATGGGCTCCAAGCAGCTCGGCGCCGACATCAACCTCGCCTGGCCGACCGCGGAGATCGCCGTGATGGGCGGGCAGGGCGCGGTGAACATCCTGTATCGCAGCGAGATCAAGAAGGCGGAGGAGTCCGGCGAGGATGTCGCGGCCGTGCGCACCAAGCTCGCGAACGAGTACCTCTACAACGTCGCATCCCCATTCCTCGCAGCCGAGCGCGGCGAGCTGGACGGCATCATCGAACCGGCCGCCACACGCATCGGGGTGATCAAGTCCCTGCGGGCGCTGCGCGCCAAGCGCGCGACGCAGCCACCGAAGAAGCACGGAAACATCCCGCTGTGATCGCGAAACCATCGGCCGCCGCCGTGGGCCGGGACTGAGAGGAGGCGTCCATGGCCAAGCACAGCACGCAGCCCGAGGTGGATGCCTCGCAGTTCGTGTTCCACACCAAGGGGCTCTCCGAAGACGAGATCGCCGCCGTCACTGCCGTGCTGACGTCCGCTCTGCGTGAGCAGGCCGCCGCACAGCAGCCGACGCCGGACTCCGACACGAATGGGTGGCAGCGCAGCCAGCGTGGCCTGCGCCAGCCGCTGGTGCGCGGCCCTGGCGCGTGGCGGAGCTGGGGCTGAAGCGCCCCGACGGCCTGCCTACGTGCCTCGCGCATCGGACTTGTACCCCGAAATGGGGCACGAGGGCCCGTCTGCTCCCATGATCCCGGCGATTTTGTCCCCCGATTGTCCCCCTAAATGACGACTTTCCCTCTTGCGGGATCGGGCACATTATTGATGTTGCTAGGTGTCTCTCATCTGAGATTCACCGCCATTCATTCGCCGACTAGGGTAAGCGGGCGAGTGTTTTGGGGGCGAGTCGGGGCGATATTCGGGTTGTCGCCCCGACTCGGGGCTTCCGGAGGGCGTCGGTCAAGGACCGGCGCCCTCCGATGTTTCCGCGGCGGCGCCCTCGCGACGCGGGATCTCCAGCCACAGCTCGACCTCGTCGTCGGCGCCCTCCGACTCTGCGGAGGCCGTGTCGTGGGCGTCGCGCGGTCCCACTCCATCGCCGGGGACGGCATCCGGCGGGCCCGAACGCAGCCCGACCACCGTCACGGCGACGGGTGACCCGGTCTGCACGGTACGCACCACGAACTTGTCGGCCAGGGAACCCTGCAGGGCTTCGGCGAGACGGGTGTGGATGCGCTGCAGCTCCTGCTCGTCGAGGCCGTCCAGTCCGCCGTCGTCGAGAAGCACGACGTTGGCGCCACGTCGCCGCGCTGCGAGCACCTGCTCGCGCACTCCATCGTCGAGCAGTGCGCGGCCCCTGATCTCGTCGCGCATCCCCGCCTCCAGGAGCAGGCACTCCGCGCGTTCGTCTTCGGTGAGCATCCCACCGCTCTCCACGATGCGGATGAGCAGAGGGGCGGCACGCTGATACGTCTCGTCCAGGCGGCGCTGGCGCTCCACGACGTGCGCCTCCTGCTCCGCGTGCCACTCGACGACCTGGCGCTCGGCGCGGGCGAACCGTGAGGCATCCCGGGCCATGCTTCCGAGCGCCCTGGTGACGACGGCCGCGGCCGCCACCCAGACCACGCTTCCGATGACGCCGAGGGCGGCGAGCGCGGCGAATCCGGCGACGACGACGGTGTGCGCCACGAGGAAGGCGATGCCGACCCAGGCGAAGACGTTACGCCTGCGCACCACCACGATCGTCATGAGCGTGCCGATGGCCGCCACGTACCAGGTGGCGTATCCGTTTTCGCGTGCGAGGTCCAGCTGGCTGGCGACCAGCACAGGCACGGCGACGCAGACGGCAAGATCGAAGGCGGCGACCCACGCCGGTAGCACGATGCGGGAGGGTCTCGCCAGCGACAGCGCTGTCGCCGCGGCATAGAGCGCGATGGCGACGATCACCGGAGCCGGATGCCGATACATCGACATCGACGTGATGCCGAGCACCACGTGGTAGGCGGAGAACAGCGCGGCCAGGGTGACGAGCACGCCACGGGAGACGGCGATCACAGACGCTCCTCTCCCGCGACATCCGGCTCCGGATGCCACACCAACCGCACGCTGGTGCCCTCACCCGGTGCGGACTCCACGGATGCCACGCCGCCGGCGAGCGCCACGCGCTCCTTGATCGAGACCTCCAGGCCGAGCCGCTCGGGCGGGATGGAGTCGAGCTCGAAGCCGTGGCCGTCATCCGCCACCACGATGAGCACGCCGCCGTCGTCGGTCGCCTCAACCCGAAGACTGCGTCGCACCAGCACTCCCCCGGCGTGCTGCGCGCTGTTCACCATGGCCTGCACGGTTGCGGAGTAGAGCGCCTCGGCGACGCTGACCGGGATCAGCACGTCGCCCCGGCCGCGCGGCACGATCGAGAACGGCACGGTGAACGATCGCGCGGCCGAGATGATGCGGTCACGAAGCCTGCTGCAGAGAATCGAATCGAGGGCACGCCCGGGCCTCGCCAGCGGCGCGGACGTGTCGAGGTGACCGAGCGCGTCCTGCGCCATCGACGCCGCGATGGCCATCGCCTCCGGCGTGCGGGCGCCCGCCGCGGAGAGCAGGGTCGTGAGCACGCTGTCGTGCACGATGGCGTCGACCTCGACACGCTCCGCCTCGAGGGCGTGAGCCCGCACCGCGACCTCGTAACGTTCGAGGGCCGTCGACTGGCGGGCATCCACCTGACTCGCCGCCTGCCGCAGCATCGTCATGATCGCCAGCAGGATCGAGGCGAAGAGCGCGGCGTAGAGGCCGTCCAGCACGGCGGTCTCGATCGCGCCGGCCCCGGCGGAGAGGGCGAGCACGACGCCGTAGAGCAGCGGCGCGACGATCGTGTAGACGGCGGCGAGGAGGAACGGCATGGCCAACGCCGCGCACGCGGTCGACACGGTGAGCAGATACCAGAGCCACGGCCGGACGCCGTCGAAGTAGGAGGCATCGGCGATGCCTTGCTCCCAGAACACGAGCGCCAGGAGGTAGCCGACGCACAGGGTGATCGCGGCGACGCGCACGGTGCGGCCCACGATGGAGGCGATGCCCAGCCAGGCCAGCGAGACCAGAAGCACCGCGGCGACCGCGGTGGTGTAGGCGGGACGCAGGTGCGACGACTGCGCGATAGCGACCGGGATGACCTGCAGCGCGAACACCCAGCTGAAACCGGCAACGGCGCGTGCCGCGAGACGTTCGACTCGCGCCCTGGTCAGCGGGCTCGGCGTTGCTGCCGGCAGCAGCTCCGGCATGGCCGCAGGGTCAGCGGCGGCCATCCGCCTCGCCCGATGCGCCGGATGACTCGGGCGCCAGCCCGGGGAGGATGCCGTCTTCGACGGCACGGCGCAGCAGGTCCATCTTGGTCGGCGCCGGGCGTCCGACCTGAACGTACTTCGTGCGGATCCGGTCGAGGTACTCCCGAGCCGTCGAGTGGGCCACACCGAGCTGCTCGGCCACCGCCTTCAACGGCAGGCCGGATGCGTACAGGTGCAGCACGTCGCGTTCGCGGCGCCCGAGCTGCGCCTTGGCGAACTCGCTGTCCGCGTCGATCGCGCTGGCCCATTCCAGGTTGTTCAGCACGTCGCCTGCGGCGACGGACTTGATCGCCGCCATCAGGGTTGTGGTGGGAGCGGATTTCGGGATGACCCCTGCCGCGCCGGCGGCCAGAGCTTCCCGCACGCTCGCCACCTGGTCGGCGATGCTGTGCACCAGAACGCCCGCGCCGGTGGCCTGAACCCGCTTCACGTTCTCGGTGATGCTCGACCCGTCGCCGAGCGAGAGATCGAGCACGATCACATCGGGATCGGCGTCCGCCAGCGCATCCAGAACGGCGCTCACGGTGGGTCCGGCGGCCAGCACGTCGTATCCGGCCTGAAGGCAGGCGGCTTGCAGACCGAGGCGCACGGACTCATGGTCGTCGACGATCCCCACGCGCACCATGGCACTCATGCTAGCGACGTAGAGCGCCCGGTCCCCGACCTAGGTCGTGCGAACCAGCGACGCCACGACTTCGACGTGGTGCGTGTTCGGGAAGAGGTCGAACGCGCGTGCCGTGCGCAGTTCGTAACCGCGTTCGCGGAACCAGCCCAGATCACGTGCCAAGGCGACCGGATCGCACGCCACGTACACCAGCTGTGCCGGCTCGAACGACGCCAGCAGGCCGACAACCTCCCGCCCAGCTCCGCTGCGCGGCGGGTCGAGCACGACAGTTCCGGCGCGCAGGCGGGCGCGTTCCCCCGCGGATGCCCGGTCGGCGAGGCCGCGCAGGTACTTCTCGACACGTGCCGTCACGGTCTGCGCGCCGATCCATTCGGCGAGGTTGGATGCCGCGTGATCCGTGGTGCTCTCGTCGGACTCCACGCTCGTGATGCGCGTGGTCGGACCGAAGCGGTCGGCGACGGCGGCCGCGAACAGGCCCACTCCGCCGTAGAGGTCGAGGTTGTACGCGCGCGGGTCGAAGAGCGACTCATCGACCGCCTCTTGCACCGCCTGCGTCAGCACCTCCGGCGCCTTGCGGTGCACCTGCCAGAACCCCGTCGAGTCGAGGGCGAAGCGGCGGTCTCCGACCCGTTCGTGCACCGTCTGCTGGCGTCTGCCCGTGTCACCCGCTGCATCCCGGCGGATCACCGAGACGAAACCCTCGCTCGTGACCGCGATGTCGATCGTTCCACCGCGGTTCTGCCACTCACTGAGCGGCGCTGCACGCTCGACCGCCTCGATCGCCAGCGGAAGATCGGTGACCGGCACGACGCGATGCGAGCGGGCCGCGTAGGGTCCGACGTTGCCCTCGTCATCCACTTGCAGCCGCACTCTCGTGCGCCAGCGGATGCCCTCCTGATCGTCATCGACCCGCTTGCCCGATCCGGTCACGGCCTCCACGACAGGAGCCTCGTCGAGCCGGGCCATGCGGGAGAACACGTCCGCGATCACCTGCCGCTTCAGCTCGCGCTGATGCGGCAGGTCGATGTGCCCGAACTCGGCGCCGCCTGCGCGGTCGTCTGGATCCCGCTCCACCGATGCCGACTGCCACACATGCGGCCGTCGATGCTCGGATGCCTGCAGCACCCGCACCGTCTCGGCTCGCCAGAACCGGTCGTGGCGGGTGTCAGAGACCCGGGCGAGCACCCGCTCACCGGGGAGCGCGTCGCTCACGAAAACCACCCGGCCCTCGTGCCGGGCGACGAACACGCCGCCGTGCGCGACGCCCGTGATCTCGAGTTCCAACTCGACCGGATCGCTGGCGACCCGGCGCACAGCGGTTGTCGATCTCGAGGGCCGCTGGGTCTGCGCAGGCCGGCCGGCGGAGGATCGCAGGGCGGGGCGGCGAGGAGGTCGAGGCATCCTTCGATGGTCGCATACGGCACGCGATGCCCCGCCTACGCCGCATCGAGGCGAGAGCCCGCACATCCACCCGGCGAGCCGCGATGCGTCACTGCGAGTTCGCTCATCGCGGTTCACCGCGCGCCCAGAAGCGGCCGCTACCGTCGGAATCTGCGTCGAACGAGAGGAGGCGCGTGACCTACTACAAGAACGGCCGGCCGATCGACCCGCGCAAGATCGCGCGAGTCTCCGGGTCGAAGCAATCGAGGTCCGGGCAATCCGGGGACGAGCAGGCGGTGCAGCCCGATTCGGGCCGGGCATCGTCGCCGGTTCGCAATCGGCAGGCGCCGAACGCCCCCGCTGAAACGCCGCGACAGCCGCCCGCACCACGCCCTCGCGATCCCTACGAGTATCTCGAGCCCTTCCACGGGCCGCGTCGGCGCTCGGCGACGCGTGCCTACGCTGCCGATGACCCGTCGCGAGAACCGTCGCCCGGCCACCCGGCCAAGCCGCCCGCCGACCGCCGCAAGCGCACGTTCCGGCGCCGGCGCATCATCGCCGGAATCGCCGCCGCAGTCGTGGCCGTGCTCGTCGCGGGAGGCATCTTCGTGTTCACGCAGTACCAGCAGCTGTCAACGGGCATCCGCCGCACGAGCCTCGGTCCGGTGCAGAACACCGCGGAGACGAACATCCTCGTGATGGGGCTGGACAGCCGGCTCGACGAGAACGGCAATCCGCTGCCCGCCGACGTCTACAACGCCCTGCACGCCGGTACGGCGGACGACGGCGGATACAACTCGAACGTGTTGATGCTGCTGCACATACCCGCTGGTGGCGGGCATCCGGTGGGCATCTCCATTCCGCGCGATGACTGGGTGAGCCTGCCGGGGGCGCCGGACGGCGCATCCATGGGCAAGATCAAGCAGGCGTACGGCCTGCAGCTCGACCAGACGCTCACCCATCTGACGCAGACGCAGCCGAGTCTTTCGCGTGCGGATGCCTACCAGCAGGCACGCTCCGCAGCGCGCGTCGAGGAGGTGAAGACGGTCGAGCAGTTCCTGAACGTGAAGATCAACCACTTCGTCGAGGTGACCATGGGCGCGTTCTACCAGCTCGCCGAAGCGGTGCAGCCGATTCAGGTGTGCCTGAACGAGGCTACGGCCGACAGCTACTCCGGTGCGAAGTTCGTTAAGGGCCTCCAGGAGATCAACGCGCAGCAGGCGGTGGCGTTCGTGCGTCAACGGCGCGACACGACGAACTCGCCCGTGAATCTCACGGATCTCGACAGGGAGCGGCGGCAGCAGGCGTTCATCATCTCGCTGGCGAACAAGCTCGAGCACCAGAACGTGTTCGACGACTTCAGCGTGATGGAGAAGATGCTCGGCACCGTCAAGAACGACATCGCCGTGGACTCGAACCTCGACCTGCTCAGCCTCGCGTCGGACGCCAAGAAGTTCGGCGGCGGTGGAGTGAGCTTCGAGACGCTGCCGATCTCGTCGTTCGGCGTGGAGGACGGCCAGGACGTCAACCTCGTCGACCTGAACCAGGTGCGCACCACGACAGCGCAGCTCATCGCCGCATCGGATGCCTCATCGACGCCGAGCCCGAAGCCCTCGTCCGGCTCCTCCGGCTCGCCGAAGGCGTCGTCCGGGTCGTCCGGGTCGTCATCGGGGTCGACGCCAACGCCCTCGAACACGTTCGGGACGAACGGCGTGATGTCGTCGGCCGGCATTCCCTGCGTGAACTGAGGGTGCCGCGGACGGATGCCTGAGCCGGGCACAATGGTCGGGTGCGCCTCTACCTCGCCTCCACCTCGCCCGCCCGATTGACGCTCCTTCGATCGGCCGGCGTCGAACCGCTCACGATCGCGCCCGGCGTCGACGAGCCGGCCACGGTCGCCGAGGCGGAGGCCGAGCAGGGTCCGCTGGCCGCGGCAGACATGGTGCAGCTCCTCGCCAGGGCCAAGGCCGAGGCGGTCGTCGGAGCGCTGGTCGACGACGAGCCGATCGACGGTCTCATCCTCGGCGGTGACTCGGCGTTCGAGGTCGACGGGGTGATCTACGGCAAACCGCACGAGCCATCCGTCGCGCGTGAGCGGTGGCGCGCGCAGCGCGGGCGCACGGGCGTGCTGCACTCCGGGCACTGGCTGATCGACCACAGTGGCGGAAAGGTGAACGGGGCCGCTGGCGCGGTGGCGGAGGCATCGGTCACGTTCGCCGACGACATCGACGACACGGAGATCGACGCCTACGTCGCGACCGGCGAGCCGCTGAAGGTGGCGGGCGCGTTCACCATCGACAGCCTCGGCGGTCCGTTCATCACGAGGGTGGACGGCGATCCGAGCACCGTCGTAGGACTCTCGCTCTCCACGCTTCGGTCACTCGTGAAGCGTCTCGGCTACGAGTGGACCGACCTCTGGAGCTGAGCCCCGTGGGGCCGCGTGTTGTAGGCATCCGAAAGCCCTGAGGGCGAGGTTTGTGGACTGCATTCAAAACCGCGAGGGGGGCCGTCAATAGGCTTGAAGACTGTGCCACACATCTCGAAGGTCCTGATTGCCAACCGCGGCGAGATCGCTGTGCGAGTCATCCGAGCGGCCAGAGACAGCGGAATCGCGTCGGTCGCGGTGTATGCGGACCAGGACCGGGACGCCGTGCACGCGCGCCTCGCCGACGAGGCCTACGCGCTCGACGGGTCGACCAGTGCCGAGACCTACCTCTCCATCGAGAAGCTGCTCTCGGTATGCCGTCGCTCCGGCGCGAACGCCGTGCACCCCGGCTACGGGTTCCTGTCCGAGAACGCCGACTTCGCTCGTGCCGTCATCGATGCCGGCCTGATCTGGATCGGCCCTGGTCCCGAGGCGATCGAGCGGCTCGGCGACAAGGTGTCCGCCCGCCACGTCGCGGAGAAGGTGGGCGCACCGCTCGCCCCCGGAACGCTGAACCCGGTCAGCGGCGCCGACGAGGTGCTCGATTTCGTCGACCAGCACGGACTCCCCGTGGCCATCAAGGCCGCCTTCGGCGGCGGCGGTCGCGGTCTCAAGGTGGCCCGCGAGCGCGACGAGGTCGCCGAGCTCTTCGAGTCCGCCACCCGTGAGGCGATCGCGGCGTTCGGGCGGGGCGAGTGCTTCGTGGAGAAGTACCTCGACAAGCCCCGGCACGTCGAGACGCAGTGCCTCGCGGATGCCCACGGCAACGTCGTCGTGGTCTCCACCCGTGACTGCTCCCTGCAGCGTCGCCACCAGAAGCTTGTGGAGGAGGCGCCCGCGCCGTTCCTCACGGACGAGCAGCGCGAGAAGCTGTACACCTCGTCGAAGGCGATCCTCAAGGAGGTCGGATACCTCGGTGCCGGCACCTGCGAATTCCTCATCGGGCAGGACGGCACCGTCTCGTTCCTCGAGGTGAACACGCGACTGCAGGTCGAGCATCCGGTCTCCGAAGAGGTCACCGGAATCGACCTGGTGCGCGAGCAGTTCCGCATCGCTGAGGGCGGGGTTCTCGACTACGACGACCCGGAGCCGCGCGCGCACTCGTTCGAGTTCCGCATCAACGGCGAGGACCCGGGACGGGGCTTCCTCCCGGCACCCGGACCGGTGCACGTGTTCAAGCCCGCGTCTGGACCGGGCGTTCGGGTCGACTCCGGCGTGCAGTCCGGAGACGTGATCTCCGGCGCGTTCGACTCGCTGCTCGCCAAGCTCATCGTCACCGGTGCCACCCGCGAGGAGGCGCTGGAGCGGTCACGTCGCGCCCTCGACGAGTTCGAGGTCGCGGGCCTCGCCACCGTGCTGCCGTTCCACCGCGCGATCGTGCGCGACCCGGCGTTCGCGCCAGAGGGCGGGCATCCGTTCGGCGTGTACACGCGCTGGATCGAGACCGAATTCGTGAACGACCTGGAGCCGTGGAGCGGCGAATCCACGGAGCCGGCCGAGGCGGAGGCGCGGCACAGCGTGGTCGTCGAGGTGGGCGGCAAGCGCGTCGAGGTCAGCCTGCCGACGAAGCTGCTCATCGCGGGCGGCGGCACAGCCACGGTCGGGCACGCGCCGAAGCGCAAGGGCGCCTCGCACGCGATCGCCACGGCGACCGGCGACTCGGTGACCGCTCCGATGCAGGCCACCGTCGTGAAGCTCGCGGTCGGCGAGGGCGATCAGGTGGTGAAGGGCGATCTCATCCTCGTGCTCGAGGCCATGAAGATGGAGCAGCCGCTCACCGCTCACAAGGACGGCACGGTCACGGATGTCAACGCGCAGGTCGGCGCCACGGTCTCCAGCGGCCACCTGCTGC
The DNA here is from genome assembly GCF_054780115.1 of Humibacter ginsengiterrae. Classification (NCBI taxonomy): domain Bacteria; kingdom Bacillati; phylum Actinomycetota; class Actinomycetes; order Micrococcales; family Microbacteriaceae; genus Humibacter; species Humibacter ginsengiterrae. Next base: position 141,278 of record NZ_BAAGWY010000002.1, on the reverse strand, counting down.
TGAACATCGTCTGACGGGGCACACGCTTCACCGCATTTCGAACGATGCGCCGGAGATGATCTTGCGATCTCTCCGGCGCATTGTTCGATTTCCGGCCGACCTCGCCAGAACGGGTCAGCCGATCGCGTGAGAGGCTCAGCCGATGGCACCGCCGGCGAGAGTCTCCTCCTCGATCTCCGACTCGTTCGCGGCTTCCTCGATGTACTCCTCGATCTTCTTGGTCGGCAGCGTGATCGTGACGGCCACCACGTAGATCACCGCGGCGATCACCGCGTTGATCAGGAACACCCAGAAGAACCCGCCCTTGATGACGGGCGTCGTCGGGTCGAACAGCCAGCTCACCAGGAACATCAGGATGAGCCACGGGATCACCCAGAACACGCTCGCCCTGAAGTCGAACTTGGGCCGGTTCGGACGCCTCCACGCGACCAGTTCGTAGATGATGAGGAACACGTACCCGATGGCGATCGAGATCGCGAGCTTCGAGTTCGTCGCCCAGCCGGCCCAGAACACGATCATGTTCGTGCAATAGAAGGCCAGGAACGGGATGATGTGACCGCCCGGCAGCTTGAACGGCCGCTCATGGTCGGGCAGCTTGCGCCGCATCACGGCCAGCACCAGCGGACCGGTGCCGAACGAGAGCACGGTGGCGCTGGTGATGAAGCCCACCAGCTGCTGCCAGCTCGGGAACGGCAGCAGCAGCACGATGCTCACCAGGAACGAGAGCAGCAGGCTCCAGTACGGAACGCCGTGCTTGTTGTTCGTGGCCAGCCACCGGGGCCCGTTGCCGTTGCGCCCGACGGCGTAGGACACGCGAGAGGTCACCGTGGTGTAGATGAGGCCGGTGTCCAGCGGCGAGATGATCGCGTCGAAGTACAGGATGTACGCCAGCCACCCGAGCCCGGCGATGGTCGCCAGAGCCGCCAGCGGGCCGAAGTCGTTCTTGAACGACAGGCCCATCCATCCGCCCGCGTGCGACAGCGCGGAGGCGGGCACCATCATGGTGAACGCCACCTGCAGCAGCGCGTACAGGATCGCGGTGATGCCGACCGACCCGATCACGGCGAACGGGATGTTGCGCCGCGGGTTCGTCGTCTCACCGGCCAGCTCGATGCCCTGCCGGAAGCCGAGGAACGAGAACGTGATGCCTGCGGTGGCGATGCAGACGAAGATCGCGGCGAATCCCTTAGGAGCGAACCCGTGCGAGCCGAAGTTGCCGATCGCCTGCGACGATGCGGTGGCCAGCGCTGTGATGATGAACACCACGACCACCAGGCAGATCACGAACACCTTCCACCACACGACCACCGTGTTGACCTGGGCGAACAGCCGAACGCCGAAGTAGTTGATCACCGCGAACACGGCCAGCAGGATGATCGCCACCACCATGCCGAGCGGGGTCAGCACGTGAGCGGATGCCCCACTGTCTTTCGCGAGAACCGTGAACGGCGCGTACTGGGTGCCGTAGGTGAGCGCCCCCTCGACCTCGATCGCCGGAACGGCCGCCGAGGCGATCCAGGTGATCCACCCCATCGTGTAGCTGCCGAACGAGCCCCACACCATGTGCGGATACCTGACCACACCACCGGAGATCGGGAACATCGGCCCGAGTTCAGCGTAGCAGAGGGCGATCAGCATGATCATCACCCCGGCGATGAGCCAGGAGAAGATCGCCGCAGGGCCGGCGATCACGGAGGCGTTGAACGCTCCGAACAACCACCCCGACCCGATGATGGAGCCGATCGCCGCGAACAGCAGGCCGATCGGGCCGACATGTCGCTTGAGCTTCACCTCCTCGGTGGGCGGTTTCGGCTGATTCAGTGTGCTCGACATCGTCGTCTCCTCACGTACGGATCCTCACGGATTGCGCATACGGACGCCCGCGCTCACGAGAGAACGCGCCGTCCCGGTTCGGACGTTACTCCTCCGGCGACGCTTTTTTCACGCGCTTGCGCTGAGGCAGCGCACAGGATACGAACAGGCTTCAGAGAACGATGTGCATCGCCCGTGCGGCGTCTGTGATCGAGTTCGACAGCGACGGGTACACCGAGAACGCCCTCGCCACCTGGTCGACGGTGAGCCGGTGCTCCACGGCGAGCGCGACAGGGAGGATGAGTTCGCTCGCCCGCGGCGCCACGATGACGCCGCCGATGACGGTGCCGCTCCCGGTGCGGGCGAACAGCTTGACGAACCCGTCTTTGATGCCCTGCATCTTCGCGCGAGGGTTGGACTTCAACGCCAGCTTGTAGATGTCGCCCTGTGCGATGCCCTCCTCGATCTCGCGCTGATTCCAGCCGACCGTGGCGATCTCGGGCGTGGTGAAGATGTTGGATGCGACGTTCCGCAACTCGATCGGCGTCACCGAGTCGCCCAGCGCGTGGAAGATCGCGGTGCGGCCCTGCATCGACGCGACGGATGCCAGTGGCAGCACGTTCGAGCAGTCCCCCGCCGCGTAGACGCTCGGCATCGAGGTGCGTGCGACCCGGTTGACCCGGATGTGACCGCTCGGGGTGAGCTGGATGCCGGCTTCCTCGAGTCCGATGCCTGCCGTATTCGGGATCGAGCCGACTGCGAGGAGGCAGTGGGAGCCCTCGACGGTGCGGCCGTCGGTGAGTGTGGCGACCACGCCGTTCTCGGTGCGCTCGACGGACTCCGCGCGCGACTTGGAGAGCACGGTCATGCCGTTGCGGCGGAACACCTTCTCGAGCACGGTCGCGGCATCCGCGTCTTCGCCGGGCAGCACGCGGTCGCGGCTGGAGATGAGCGTGACCTTGGCGCCGAGGTAGGTGTAGGCGCTGGCGAACTCGGCGCCGGTGACGCCGGAACCGACCACGATGAGGTGCTCCGGAACGGAGTTCAGCGAGTAGAGCTGGGTCCAGGTGAGGACGCGCTCCCCGTCCGGCATCGCCGACGGAAGCAGTCGCGGGCTGGCGCCCACCGCGATCACCATCGTGTCGGCCTCGACGCGGTCGAAGTCTGTGCCGTTCTCCTTCGAGGTGGAGACGATGACCGCGCCCGGCCCGTCCAGCCGTCCCTCACCGGTGACGATGCGCACGCCGGCGTGCACGAGCTCACTGCGCATGTCCTCGGACTGCTGCCTCGCCAGGCCGAGAAGCCGTTTGTTCACGGCGGAGAGGTTGACCGCGACCTCGGGGCGGATGGGCCGCCCCGTCTCGGTGCGTCCGAAGAACTGCACGCCCAGGTCGGCCGCGTCGCCGATCGCGCGCGTCGCGTCCGCGGTGGCGATCAGGGTCTTCGAGGGCACGACATCCGTCATCACGGCGGCGCCGCCCACGCCGCTGCGCTCGACGAGCGTCACCTCGGCGCCCAGCTGCGCACCGGCGAGCGCCGCCTCGTACCCGCCGGGGCCGCCCCCGAGAACGGCGATACTCTGCTTGCGCTCGAACTCGAAGGCCATGGCATCCATTCTCTCAGACGCCCTGGCGGCGCCCGGACGGATGCGCGCAGGTGAGCGGGTCGCACGGGTCGACCTCCGGCGCTGTTTAGAGTGGTGCAATGGCATCCGAGGACGCAGCTCATCCTTTCGACGACCCGGCGGCCGATCCGTTCGAGATCGCGCGCATCGCGGCCGGGCAGATCGCGGAACGCACCGGCGTCGAGCACCACGACATCGCCCTGACACTGGGCAGCGGCTGGGGCAAAGCCGCCGACCTCGTCGGCGAGACAGTGGCCACGGTGCCGGCGACGGACATCCTCGGGTTCCGTCCGCCGGACGTGCCAGGGCACGTCGGCACGCTGCGGTCGGTGCGGCTGCCGAACGGCAAGCATGCGCTCGTGCTCGGTGCGCGCACGCACTTCTACGAGGACCATGGCGTTCGCTCCGTGGTGCACGGCGTGCGTACGGCGGCCGCGACCGGCGCGAAGACGATCATCCTCACCAACGGCGCGGGCGGCATCAAGCAGACGTGGGGGCCCGGCACTCCGGTGCTGATCAGCGACCACATCAACCTCACGGCATCGTCACCGTTGGAGGGCGCGACCTTCGTCGATCTCACGGATCTCTACTCGAAGCGACTGCGCGACCTCGCCCGCGAGGTGGATGCCTCACTCGAGACGGGCGTGTACGTGCAGTTCCGCGGTCCGCACTACGAGACGCCGGCCGAGGTGCAGATGGCGAAGACCATCGGCGGCCACATCGTGGGCATGTCGACAGCGCTGGAGGCGATCGCGGCGCGGCAGTCCGGCATGGAGGTGCTTGGCATGTCGCTGATCACGAACCTTGCGGCGGGCATCTCCGACCAGCCGCTCAGCCATGCCGAGGTCATCGAGGCCGGTCAGGCAGCTGAGCCGGTGATCAGCGCCCTGCTCGCCCGCATCGTGGAGCGGCTGTGAACGCGGCGGGGCAGAGCGGGGTGGGGCAGAACGCGGCGGCGCGATCTGCGGCGGCGCAGACCACGGCCGCCGTCGACGTCGTCGAGGCGGCGCGCGCCTGGATCGCGGACGATCCGGATGCCGAGACGCGCGCCGAGCTGCAGGCCATCGTGGATGACGCGGCCACCGGGTCGTCCGACGCGCTCGAGGACCTGCACTCGCGGTTCGACACCCGCCTCGCGTTCGGCACGGCCGGCCTCCGCGGTGAGATCGCTGCCGGGCCGAACCGCATGAACCGGGTGCTCGTCGCCCAGGCTGCGGCCGGGCTGGCGGCGTACCTGAACGAGCAGGCATCCGCTTCCGGCGACGACATGCAGCCATCGGTAGTCATCGGCTACGACGGACGCAAGAACTCAGACGTCTTCGCACGCGACACGGCGGAGCTGATGGCGGGCGCCGGCGTTCGCGCGGTGCTGCTCCCCCGTCTGCTGCCCACGCCGGTGCTCGCGTTCGCCGTGCGGCACCTCGGCGCATCCGCCGGTGTCATGGTCACCGCCAGCCACAACCCGGCAAGGGACAACGGCTACAAGGTGTACCTCGGCGGCGCCGACGAGGGCTCGCAGATCGTCCCGCCTGCGGATGCCGACATCGCAGCCTGCATCGACCGGGTGGCACAGGGTCGCGTCTCCGACCTGCCACGATCGGATGCCTACGAGCTAGCCGATGAGTCCCTGGTCGACGCGTATATCGCCGCTACGGCTGCGGTCGCCGGGCCGCCGTCGACGGCCGGATCCGCCTCGTCGCCGTTACGTGTCGTGTACACGGCCATGCACGGCGTCGGATGGTCCACGGCGCGCGCGGTGTTCGAGGCGGCCCATCTTCCTGCGCCCGTCACGGTCGCCGAGCAGGCCGAGCCCGACCCGGACTTCCCCACCGTGTCGTTCCCGAACCCGGAGGAGCCTGGCGCGCTCAACCTGGCGTTCGCTCTCGCCCGCGAGACAGAGGCCGACCTCGTGGTCGCCAATGACCCCGACGCGGACCGGCTCGCCATCGGCATCCCGGACGCATCCGAACAGGGGTACCGGCGGCTGAGCGGCAACGAGGTGGGAACGCTGCTCGGATGGGCCGCCGCGGAACGGGCGCACGCGGCGGGCGTGAACGGCGTGCTGGCGGCATCCATCGTCTCCTCCCCCGCACTGCGTGTAATCGCGGATGCCTACGGCCTGGGCTTCGCGGAGACGCTCACCGGATTCAAGTGGGTCAGCCGCGTTCCGGGGCTCGTCTTCGGCTACGAGGAGGCGCTCGGATACCTCGTGAACCCGGACACCGTGCGCGACAAGGACGGCATCTCGGCTGCCACGGCGGCTATCGCGCTTGCGACGCAACTGCACACGGAGGGAAGGACGATCGCAGGCCGCCTCGACGAGTTCACGCAACGTTTCGGCGCGTACGCGTCCGGCCAGATCTCGATCCGTGTCACCGACCTCGAGCGCATCGGGCGCGTCATGGCCGGTCTGCGCGCCCAGCCACCGGCAGTGCTCGGCGAGGTCGCGGTGTCGCATATCGACGACCTGCGCGACGGATCGGCCGACCTGCCGCCGAGCGATGTGCTGCGCATCGTGCTCGAGGACGGATCGCGCGTCATGGTGCGCCCCAGCGGCACCGAGCCGAAGCTGAAGATCTACATCGACGCGTTCGACGACGCCGCGCCGAACGTGGCCGGCCGCCGATCTGCTGCGCAAGCGCGCGTTGCGACGCTGGGCGCAGCGATACGCACCCTCACCGACCGCGTTTGAGTTCAGGCAACGTTACTGCTGGCTGCCAGTCGGCGAAGTCGGTCGGCATCGCCAGCCAGACGCTCGATAGCGCTGCGCAACGATGTGCTGCGTTCCTCGGCAAGCCCGGTCAAGACCCAGCCGCGGATCAACGCGCTGACCGGTACGCCGAGTTGACCAGCAAGGCGCTCGATGTCGGCGAACTCGGCTTCTGGCAGGCGCACTGACTGCACCACCGAACGACCGCGGCGCTGTCCATGAACCTGATCGGGCAGCGCGAGATCCCGGTTCACCTCGGACTCCGCCTGTACCGCCTCCACATCACCCTTAGCGCTCATCACTCGCCCCTTTCGTACCGGCGCCGATCGGAGCTGTTAGCTGCCCACCCGTTCGCTCCCCAGTAGCCCGCACCATTCTCGCGACGCACAAGGATGACCGTGAGAACTGGGCGTCTGCTGTGCCTATAACCAAGAACGCGAACGCCGCGCCCAGATCGGCTGAGGGATCCGGATCGAACCACACCGCATCGACGTCTGCGAGCGCTTCGTTCGCCTCGGAAACAGTGATCTGGTGACGCTCCCCCCATGTGCTCAGCGCAATGCTGCCAGTGTCTACCGCCTCCACGACTACAAACCTACTACAGCGCGCCCGACCCACCGATGCGCGGCCCTCAGCCGATGGCCTCTTCGAGCTTGCGCTCCAGCTCTGTGACGTCGAAGTAGTTGTCGATCACGACGATGTCCGCGTTCGTGCGCGGGATGCGCTCGACGAGCTCGGGGGACGTGAGGATGACCTGCGCATCCGATCCCGTCGTCGTGAGGCTCGCGACGTCGGACGCGCTGACGTCGGCCGTGAGCCCCAGGCGCTCGAGCGCCCGCTCGGCGTTCACCTTCAGGATCGCGGATGTTCCCACGCCTGCACCGCAGATCGCGACGATCTTCATCAGCCCTTCGCCTTCTTCACCGGGCAGCCCGCTTCACCGGGCAGCGCTGACGTCGCTCGGCAGATCGGATGCACCGATCACCCGCCACACGTCGTCCGCGCTGGATGCGCTGGCCAGCGCAGGAATGGCCTCCGGATCGTTGAACACGTTGGCGAGCTCCGCGACGGAGTGCACGTGGGCATCCGGCGTCTCCACGGCCAAGCCGAGGACCACGCTCACCGGATCGTTGTGCGGATGCCCGAACGTCACCGGAGTCGCGAGCGTGACAACCGAGAGCCCGTCGGCGAGCACATCCGGACCCGGTCGCGCATGCGCGAGCGCGAGGCCAGGAGCGATCACGATGTAGGCGCCGAACTCGTCGATGACCTGGATCATGCGTTCGGTGTAGCTGTCGCGTGTGGCTCCGGAACGACGCAGTGCGTTGCCCGCGAACCGCACGGCGGCGCGCCAATCCGCTGCGTGCACACCGAGGTCGATGGCAGAGTCGGGCAGCGGCGGAAGCGACATGATCACAAGCGTATCGCGACCCTCCGTCAAGGCCCGCCGGGTTTGAGCGTTACGTGCCTGCGAGGACGCTGTGATTTTCTACGCTGCGTCGAATCCGGCGGAGATCGCTTCGGCGATGTCTTCCCGGTCCTCCAGCGGGAGGAACGACGAGCGTGCCGCGTTGAGCTGGAACGTCTCGAGGTCGTCGAGCTCGTAGCCGAAGGCATCCGCCAAGATGGCCAGCTCGCGGCTGAGGGTGGTGTGGCTCATCAGCCGGTTGTCGGTGTTGACGGTCACCCGGAATCCGAGCTGGTACAAGAGGTCGAACGGGTGGTCGATGAGCTCGTCGCCCCACGCAGCGATGGCACCGGTCTGCAGATTGGACGACGGGCTCAGCTCGAGCGCTATCTCGCGGTCCTTCACCCATTGCGACAGCCGCCCGAGCGAGACGTAGATGTTCTCGTCGTCCTGACGTTCGATCGTGATGTCCTCCGCCAGCCGCACGCCGTGCCCGAGTCGCAGCGCCCTACCGTCGATGAGAGCGCTCTGGATGCTCGCCAGCCCGTCCGCCTCGCCCGCGTGCACGGTCGCGGGGAAGTACTGCTCGGCGAGATAGTCGAACGCGACCCGATGATTGCTCGGCGGGAAGCCCGCCTCGGCACCGGCGATATCGAAGCCGACCACCCCTGCGTCGCGGTGCCGCACGGCGAGCTGAGCGATCTCCAGCGCACGATCCGCGTGGCGCATCGCCGTCACGAGCTGACCGACTCGGATGCTCGCACCTGCGCTCCCACCGCTGGCACGCACATCCGCCACGCCCTGCTCCAGGCCGCTCTGCACCGCCTCGACGGCTTGATCGAGGCTGAGGCCACGACCCAGGTGCTGCTCGGGCGCCCAGCGGATCTCGCCGTAGACCACGCCGTCGGCGGCGAGGTCGAGCACGAACTCGCGCGCGACCCGCGCCAACCCGTCACGGGTCTGCATGACGGCGGTCGTGACGTCGAACGTCTTCAGGTACTCCACGAGCGAGCCCGAGTCCGACTGCCCGGTGAACCACTCGCCGAGCGCATCGGCATCCGTCTCCGGAAGGTCAAGGCCGATGTCGTCGGCCAGTTCGATGATGGTCTGCGGCCGCAAGCCTCCGTCGAGGTGATCGTGCAGCGACACCTTGGGGAGGGTCTGCACGTCGACACCGTCGACGACGTGGTGGGCGTTGGGACTGTCCGTGGGGGCGGGCTGTTCGCTCATTGCTCCAGATTATGGGTCGCTGGCATCGCTGGATAGGCGGTCATCCGATCCGCTCGACCACGAGCGGGCCGCGTCGCGGTGCGGCTCGGCCGGGGTCGATGTCCGCGATGTCCCAGGCACCCTCGAGCGCTTCGAGTGCCCGCTCGAAGCGCACCGGGTCGTCCGTGCCGAGTGTGAAGAGCGCGTCGCCTTCCGACACCCGGTCGCCGACCTGCGCGTGCAGGTCGATGCCGGCCGCGTGCAGCACGGGATCCTGCTGCCTGGCGCGTCCTGCGCCCAGCCGCCAGGCGGCGACGCCGAACGCGAGCGCGTCCTGCCGCGCCACGACACCGGACCGCTGCGCCGTGACCGTGTGTGTCTCCCTGGGGTGCGGCAGCGGGGCATCCGGGTCGCCGTCTTGCGCACGGATGAGCGCGCGCCAGGAATCCATGGCCCGGCCCGACTTCAACGCATCCTCGACGTCCGCATCGGGCTGGCCGACCAGGAGCAGCATCTCGCGCGCGAGTGCGAGCGTGAGCTCCACGATGTCTGCAGGTCCCCCGCCGGCAAGCACCTCGACCGACTCGCGCACCTCGTTCGCGTTGCCGATCGCCCTGCCCAGCGGCGCGTTCATGTCGGTGAGCAACGCGGAGGTGGCGACGCCCGCATCCTGTCCCAGTCCGACCATGGTTCGCGCCAGTTCGCGGGCCTTGTCGAGATCACGCATGAACGCACCAGCGCCGAACTTGACGTCGAGCACGAGCGAGCCGGTTCCCTCCGCGATCTTCTTGCTCATGATCGACGAGGCGATGAGGGGGATCGCCTCGACCGTTCCGGTGATGTCGCGCAGCGCGTACAGCTTCTTGTCGGCCGGCGCGAGACCGGCGCCAGCAGCGCAGATCGCGCCGCCGACGTCGCGGAGCTGGGCCATGAGTTCCTCATTGCTGAGGGATGCCCGCCACCCCGAGATGCTCTCCAGCTTGTCGAGCGTGCCGCCGGTGTGCCCGAGGCCACGGCCGGAGAGCTGCGGCACGGCGACGCCGAAGCATGCCACGAGCGGCACCAGCGGAAGCGTGATCTTGTCGCCGACACCGCCCGTGGAGTGCTTGTCCACGGTCGGCTTGCCGAGGTCGGCGAAACTCATCCGCTCGCCGCTGGCGATCATCGCCAGCGTGAGATCGCGGATCTCGCGCCGCGACATCCCGTTCAGCAGCACGGCCATCGCCCATGCAGACATCTGCTCGTCGGCGACGAAGCCGCGCGTGTAGGCATCCACCAGCCAGTCGATCTCGGCGGTGGAGAGCTCGCCGTGATCGCGCTTGGCGCGTATGACGTCGACTGCGTCGAACCGCTCGCTCACTTCTGTACCACCTCTCCGGCATAGCCGTCGAGGCGCTGGCGTCGCGGCGACGGTCCACCGGACCGTCGCTCCAAGCTCCAGCGCGCAGCGTCGAACCGCTCAGCCATGGAACTCCTCGAGGTCCCGGCGACCGAACGCATCCGGGATCACCTCGTCGATCGAGCGGATGCCCGACACGGTCTCCAGAAGCATGCCCGGCACCGAGTGCTCGTACAGCAGCTGACGGCACCGGCCGCACGGCATGATGACCTCACCCTCGCCGTTCACGCACGTGAACGCGACGAGCTGGCCGCCGCCGGTCATGTGCAGCATCGAGACGAGCGAGCACTCCGCGCACAGCGTGAGCCCGTAGCTCGCGTTCTCGACATTGCAGCCGGCGATCACGCGGCCATCCGTGGCGAGTGCCGCGGCCCCCACCGGGAAACGGGAGTACGGAACGTACGCCCTCCTCATGGCTTCTTCGGCCTCGGCGCGCAGCGCGCCCCAGTCGATATCGCCCGAGAAGGGCGTCGTATCGTCACTCATTGCTTGGTCACTCCTCGTGCCTCGTCGCTCACGACTTGATGTAGGGCTTTCCGGATGCCGCCGGCCCGCGCACGTATCCCACGAAGCCCGCGACCGCGAGGATCGTGACCACGTAGGGCAGCATGAGCAGGAACTCGCTCGGCACGGGCGATCCGACCGCCGCGAGCGTGTACTGCAGGTTGCTCGCGAAACCGAATAGCAGGGCGGCGAGGGTGGCGCGGATCGGATCCCAGCGGCCGAAGATGACGGCGGCGAGCGCGATATAGCCCTGGCCTCCCGTCATGTCCTGGCTGAACGAGCCGACCGAGCCGAGCGTGAAGTACGCACCGCCGAGGCCGACGATGGCGCCGGCCAGCGAGACGTTCCAGAACCGGGTGCCCGTCACGTTGATGCCCACCGTGTCGGCGGCCTGCGGATGCTCGCCCACCGACCGCAGACGGAGCCCCCACCTGGTGTGGAACAGGCCGACGTAGACCGCGGCCACCGCGATGTACATCAGGTAAACGATGATCGACTGGTCGAAGAGCACGGGACCGATCACCGGGATCGCGCTCAACCCCGGAATCGGGATGGCCGGCAACAACGGTGGATCGTTCAGGAGGCTCGCATCCTTCGTGAGCACCTGGCTGTAGAAGAAGTTCGTCAGACCGAGCACGAGAACGTTGATGACGACGCCGACGATCACCTGATCGACGTAGTACTTGATCGCAAAGGCCGCGAGCACGAACGATACGAGCACGCCGGCGACGAGCGCCGCGAGCAGACCCAGCCACAGCGAACGGGTCATGCTCGCCACGACCGCTCCGAGGAACGCACCGCCGAGCAGCTGACCCTCGATAGCGATGTTGACGACGCCGCTGCGTTCGGAGATGACCCCGCCGAGCGCGCCGAAGATGTACGGCACGCTCAGGCTGACCGTTCCGAGCAACAGGCTCGTGATCGGCAGCGGCCTGGAGTTGTCACCGGCCGCCCAGGTGAGGAACGAGACCACGAACAAGAAGGAGAAGACCGCGGAGTACCACAACGGCACCCTGGCGAAGCGCACGAGGAGCCACCAGCTCGCAGCCGCCATCACCGCCAGGACGAGAGTGAGGATGACGCACGTCAGCGTGGTGGGAAGCACGAGCTCCGGCAGGCTCGGCGCGATCCGCCCTCCGGCGAACGTGAACGTTGTGTCACCGCCGCGGCGGAAGATCACGAAGAGCACGATCGCGAGCACGGTCACGACTGTGAGGATGATCGGCGTCTTGAAGCTGCGCACGACCTTCTTCTCGAGAACGATCGGAGACGCATCCGGGATCGTGTGGTCGACGGTGGTCGTCACTTCGCTGCCACCTCCTTCGGTGCCAGGGAGGCCGGCGTCGCCGGCGCCTTCTTCTGCGGCGGTCGCCTACCGGGAGTCGGAAGTCGGAAGATGGCACGCACCAGCGGCGGGGCTGCGATGAACAGCACGATGAGCGACTGCACCACGAGCACGATGTCGATCGGGATGCCGTTGGCGGCCTGCATAAGGAACCCGCCCGCCTTGAACGCGCCGAACAGCACGCCGGCGATGAAGATGCCGAGGGGACGGGAACGACCGAGCAGCGCGACGGTGATGGCGTCGAAACCGATACCGGCGTCGATGGATGATCCGAAGCCACCGCTGGTCGTGCCCAGCACCTGGTCGACGGCGGCGAGTCCCACGAGGCCTCCGCCGATGACCATCGACCAGACGATGGCGGCGTTCACGCTGATTCCGGCGACCCTGGCCGCGTTCGGATTCTCGCCGACTGCGCGGAACTTGAATCCGAGGCTGGATCGCTCGAGCAGCCACCAGACGACGACGGTCGCTGCGATGGCGATCACGAAGCCCCAGTGCAGTTGGTATTGCGGGCCGAACAGCGGCGGGAGCACCGCGTTCGGCAGGATCGCGGGCGACTTCGGATTGTTCGATCCATACGCCTGCAGCGCGCCGGGCGTGCGCAGAAGGTAGGAGATGAGGTAGAACGCGATCCAGTTGAGCATGATCGTGACGATCACCTCGTGCGCCCCGGTGCGTGCCTTGAGCACACCGGCTATCGCAGCCCAGAACGCTCCGCCGACGAAGCCGGCGGCGATCGCGACGATCAGGTGCAGCACCGGGGGCAGCTGGAACGACCAGCCGATCCACCCGCAGAACGCCGCGGCGATCAGCATCTGGCCCTGGCCGCCGATGTTGAAGATGCCGGTACGGAACCCGAGCCCGACGCCGAGCCCCGCGACGATGAGCGGCGTCGCGTAGGTGAGCGTGTCCATGAACGGACGGATGCCCGCCGCGAACGTCGGCCGCCCGAAGTTGTAGATCGCTCCCTGGAAGAGCGAGGTGTAGGCGCCGGAGACGACGTTCCAGATCGCCTGGAAGGTGTCGCCCGGACGGGCGAAGAAGTAGCCGGCGGCCTTCTGCACTCCCGGATCGGTGACCGCGATCAGGATGGCCCCGACGATGAGGGCGAGCACGACGGCAAGAATCGAGATGACGACGCTTCCCCCGACGATCTGTCGCAGCGCGTCGTTCCACCGGTTCGGCTGCTGGTCGTCGGGCGCAACCCGCGCACCCGTCTCGAGTGCGACATCCGCTCTGCCCGCGGCGTCCGCCGCGTTCTGGTCGCTCACGCGGCCTCTCCTCTCGACCCGGCGTCGTCGCTCGCGTCGTCCAGATCGCGCGGCGCGGGCGGAGGCTCGTGCGGAGCATCCGGATGCTCGCCCGCCATCATGATGCCGAGCGTCTCACGATCGGTCCCGGCAGGGACGATGCCCACGATGCCACCCCGGTACATGACCGCGATCCGGTCGGCGAGGGCGTCGACCTCGTCGAGTTCGGTGGAGACGACGATGACCGGGATGCCGGAGTCGCGAGCCTCCACGATGCGCTTGTGCACGAATTCGATCGATCCCACGTCGAGACCTCTGGTCGGTTGCGCGGCGACGAGCAGACGCAGGTCGCGGCTCAGTTCGCGAGCGAGCACCACCTTCTGCTGGTTGCCGCCGGACAACGTGCCGACCGGCGTATCGATGCCCTGCGCCCGCACGTCGAACTCACGCACCTTCTCGGCGGCGAACCTGGCGCGGTAGCCGAGCTGGAGCCCGCCGCCCTTGACGAACGGCGCGGAGTCGGAACGGTCGAGCATGAGGTTCTCGGCGATCGAGAACCCGCCGACCAGGCCGTCCTCGTTGCGGTCCTCTGGCACGAAGCCGACGCCGGCCTCCAGCACCTTGCGTACGCCCTCTCCGCTGATCTTCTTGCCGTCCAGCACGATCTCGCCCTCGACGTGTTCCTGCAGTCCGAGCAGCGCCTCGGTCAACTCGGTCTGGCCGTTGCCCTGCACACCCGCGATGGCGAGTATCTCGCCGGCGCGCACCTCGAAGTCGACGTCGTTGACCACGAGCTGGCCGAGATGGTCGACGACCGTGAGGCCGCGAACCTGCAGAGCGGCCGCGCCCGGCTTCGCCGCCTCCTTCTGCACCTTCAGCTCCACGGTCCGGCCGACCATGAGCGAGGCGAGCTCCGCGTTGCTCGCGGCCGGGGATGCCTCGCCCACCACCTTGCCGAGCCGCACGACCGTGATGCGGTCGGCGACCTCGCGCACTTCGCGGAGCTTGTGGGTGATGAAGACGATGGCGGTGCCCGCGTCTCTCAGCTGCCTCATGATGGCCATGAGCTCGTCGGTCTCCTGCGGAGTCAGCACCGCAGTCGGCTCATCGAAGACCAGCACCTTCGCGTCACGGGAGAGCGCTTTGATGATCTCCACACGCTGCTGCACGCCGACCGGCAGGTTCTCGATGAGCGCGTCCGGGTCGACGTCGAAACCGAACCGCGACGAGATCTCCTGCACGCGCGTGCGAGCATCCTTGTGGTTGAGGAAGCCGGCGAAACCGGTGCTCTCGTTGCCCAGCATCACGTTCTCGGCGACGGTGAACACCGGGATGAGCATGAAGTGCTGGTGCACCATGCCGATGCCGGCCTTCATCGCGTCGCCCGGTCCGTCGAAGTGCTGCACGACGTCGTCCAGGAGGATCTCGCCCTCGTCGGCCTGCAGCAGACCGTAGAGCACGTTCATCAACGTGGACTTGCCCGCGCCGTTCTCGCCGAGGATGCAGTGGATCTCACCCGGCTCGACGGTGAGCGAGATGTGATCGTTGGCGGTGAGGGAGCCGAATCGCTTCGTGATGCCGCGAAGTTCGAGCTTCATGGGGTCAATCTACCTTTCGGGGGTCGCTCCGTTGCGACCGCAAGAACGGCGCTCCCTCAGTCCTGGGGTGCGACGTAAGCGCCGGGAGGGCCTCGTTATCGAGGCCCTCCCGGCCTGGTTGACGAAGGTGCCGATCAGGACTTCGGCGACGCCGGCGAGGTGACCTTGATCGAACCATCGATGATGCCGGACTTGATCTTGTCGAGTTCGGACTTCAGGTTCGGGTCGACCTTCGACGCGAAATCGTGGAACGGTGCGAGGCCAACGCCGTCGTTCTTCAGGGTTCCGACGTAAGGAGCGTTCGAGAACTTGCCGGCGGCGGCCTGCTCGATCACGGCGGACGTCGACGGCTTGATGCCCTTCATGACCGAGGTCAGCAGGATCGAGCGCACGCTCGGGTCGGTGTTGTAGACATCCGCGTCGACGCCCAGCATGGCAATGCTCTTGCCAGAGCTGTTCGCCTCGTCGATCGCCTGTGCGGCCGACTGATAGATCGGACCACCGACCGGCAGGATCACGTCGGCGTTCTGGTCGATGATGCCCTGCGCGACCTGCTTCGCCGTGTCGTTGGCGTCGAATCCACCGGTGAAGGAGCCCTTCTGACTGTCGACGTTCCAGCCGACGACCTGGACGTTCTTGCCCTTCTGCTGGTTGAAGTATTTGACCCCGTCGACGAAGCCGTCCATGAAGATGGTCACGGTCGGGATCTGCATGCCGCCGAACGTGCCGACGACTCCGGTCTTGGAGTAGCTGGCCGCAGCGTAGCCGCCGAGGAATGCCGCCTGCGCCGTGTTGAAGATGATCGACTTCACGTTCGGGGCGGTGAACTCGTTGTCGTCGATGATCGCGAAGTCGGTGCTGGTGTTTGCCGCAGCCGCCTTCTTCGTGGCATCGGAGAGGTTGAAGCCGACGGTGATGATCAGGTTGCAGTTCTGGTCGATCATGCTGTTGATGTTCGGCGCATAGTCGCTGGCGGTCTTCGACTCCGCCTTCTTGTACGTGGTGCCGAGCTTCTTGGCGGTGTCGACCAGTCCCTCGTAGCCGAGCTGGTTGAACGAGTGGTCGTTGAACCCGCCGTTGTCCGAGACCATGCAAGGCAGGAACTTGGATGCCGCCTTCGTCGTGCTGCTCGACGACGGCGCCTGACCGCAGCCGGCCAGGAGCGCGAGCGCGCTGGCTGCGGCGAGTCCCGCGAGCGCTACCTTGCGTACTTTGAATGTCACGTTGTCCTCCACGTAGAAGAAGATGCGCGTGCGCGCGAGACGCCGCCCAAGCGACGTTACTCAACGTTACGAACGCCTTGGATTCCGGTATGGAGTTCCTGCCGCCGCCGTTATCATCTTGTTTCTTTTGAGCAGCGACAGCCAATCTGATGCTCAAAAGTGCACGCAGTGCCGGCTACAAGACCTCGGTCGAACCGGTCAGGCGCAGCGCCTCCACCACCGATTTCACGCGCTGCGCGTTCTCGCTGGTCGTCACCAGCAAGGCATCCGGGGTGTCGACGACGACCACGTTCTGGATGCCGATCAGACTGATCACGCGGCCGGTCTGGCTGACGACGATGCCGCTGGAGGCATCCGAGAGAACACGGGCGTTCTCACCGAGGATGGCCAGGTCGGTCGCCCGGCCGCCGCTGTTCAGCTTGGCGAGGGAGGCGAAGTCGCCCACGTCGTCCCACGCGAAGTGACCGGGGATGACGGCCAGCTTGCCCGCCGCGGCGGCAGGTTCTGCAACCGAGTAGTCGATCGCGATCTTCTTCAAGCCGGGCCAGATGCGGTCGACGGCCGGTCCGCGCGTGGCCGGGTCGTCCCAGGCCTCGGCCAGCTCGAGCAATCCCGCCAGGAGTTCCGGCTGCGATGAGCCGATCTGATCGAGCAGCGCCGACGCCTTCGCGATGAACATGCTCGCGTTCCAGAGGTAGTCGCCGCTCTTCAGGTACTTCGTGGCCGTCTTCAGGTTCGGCTTCTCGACGAACGAGATCACCTGCCGGGCCGATGTGGCGCCCTCGATCTTGAGCGGCTCGCCGACGTGGATGTAGCCGAAGCCGATCGCCGGTTCGGTCGGCGTGATGCCGATGGTGGTGATGTATCCGGCGCGGGCCGACTTGACCGCCTCGATGACGGCAGCCCGGAACAGCGGCTCGTTGCCGATCACGTGGTCGGCGGCGAACGAGCCGATGATCACGCCGGGCTCCCGCCGCTCAAGGATGGCCGCGGCGAGCCCGATGGCCGCGGTGTTCTCACGCGGCTCGCTCTCCAGCACGATGTTCGCGTCGGCGAGCGCGGGGATCTGCCCCTCGACCGCGGCGCGGTGCGCTCGGCCGGTGACGACCATGACCCGCTGTGCGCCGCTCAACGGCGCGAGCCGGTCCCACGTGGCTCGCAGCAACGTCGAGCCCGAACCCGTGAGGTCGTGCAGGAACTTCGGCGCGTCGGCGCGGGACAGCGGCCAGAGCCGAGACCCGACACCGCCGGCGGGAATGATGCAGTAGAAGTCCTGCAGGGGCAGCGCGCTCATGCCTCTCAGGATAGGTGTGCGGCGGAGCTGTCAGCTGAGCAGGTCCGCTGCCGCCTCCACGAATCGGATGTGATCGTCGACCGAATCGGACGGCGCGATCACCCGCAGCACGACCTCATCGACCGCGTCCCGGTAGCGACCGATGCGATCACCGAAGGTGTAGGCGTCCAGCACGGTGTCCTGCGCACGGATGCCCAACCGTTCGAAGTTCGCCGCGTACGCCGGATATCCGGCGTATCGACCGGCTTCCTCAGCCAGGCGGTCATCGGCCGACGCATCGAGGGCGGTGCGCACATAGAGCGCGACGCGGCATCCGGATGCTCCGTTCGCCGCGGCGGACGACCGTGCGGTCGACGCCTGCTCGGCCGCGACCTCGGGCGTCAGCCAGCTCAGCAGGACGCCGTCGCCCCGCTCCGCTCCGAGCCGTCGCATCTTCGGCCCGAGGGCACCGACCAGCACGGGAGCCCGGGTTCCCTCGTGGAGTTCGGCGACCGCGGTTTCCACCAGGAAGAGCGCGCCGTTCCGCGCCGCGCCGGCGCCGATCCCGAGCACCAGTCGATCCTCGGGGAGCTGCAGCCGCTTCACCGCGCCGACGACCTCGTCGGGATGCCTGCGGTCGACCGGGATGACGCCGGTTGCGAGCGTGAGCCGGCTCGTGGGATCCGCTGCCGCCGCCAGCGCTGCCAGCGAGTCGCCGCCGGGGGTGTCGTTCACCCAGAGCGACCGGAAGCCGCAGCGTTCGACGACCGGTGCGAGCCGCGCAAGCGCCTCGGGACCGAGCGCGCCGGCGATGCCGATGGAGACATCCGCAAGAGCCATGTCCCCATTGTGCCGACGGTGCCGCCGTTCCAGCGCTTGAGTCCCTCCGGTTCAAGTCGCGAAGTCGGTCGTTATGAGCGCTTATAACGACCGACTTCGCGACTTGAACCCGTCGGGTCGGCGCTGACCGCGGTGGTCGGTGGATAACCCGGGTGGGCGAGCAGGCATTCGGCCATGGTGGAGCGATGAGGACCCGAGGCGCGCTTCCAGACGGCATCGCGGCGGAGTTCAGCGTCGCGCAGGCGGTGCATGCCGGAGCGTCCCTCAGGCGCCTGCGCGGGTCGGACCTGTCACGGCCGTTCTACGGAGTACGGAGTCTGATTCAGGACGACCCACAGGAGGAGGAACTCGACCCTTATGCCTTGCAGAGGCGAGCACGGCTCGCTCGTGCCAGGCAGTACCTGCCGCTCATGCGGCCACGACACTTCTTCAGCCACCAGACCGCCGCGTCGGCTTACGGCGCTCCCCTGCCGTTGGTCTTCACCGAGTTCGGCGACCCTGCCGACGGCTGCGACCTCGACCTCCATGTCAGCGTGCTCGGCTCGGGTCCGGTGCCACGGACGCAGGGAATCGTGCGCCACCGCGCTGAGCCGAAGATGGCGACCATGCGCGAAGTGGACGGTCTGCCGGTTTCATCACCGGCGACCACATGGGCGAGCCTCGGCACTCTCGGCCTCCGAGACCTCATCGCCCTCGGGGACTACTTCTGCCGGGTCTGGCGCCCGGGGATCGGGCGACCGGACGTGGGCAAGGCACCGCTGACGACACTCGACCAGCTCCGGGCAGCGGCTGCAGCCGGACGTCGCAGAGGCGCTGCGAACCTCAGGGAGGCGCTCACGTTCATACGCCTCGACTCCTGGTCGCCCCGGGAGTCGGCGGTGCGCTTCGAACTCGTTCGCGCCGGTCTGCCCGAGCCGGAACTGAACGTGGACGTCTTTGATGCGTCCGGAAGGTTCCTCGGCTGCGTCGACATGGTCTACCGGGAGAAGAAGGTCGCCATCGAGTACCTCGGGATGCTGCATGGAGCATCCTGGGCGCGCGACGTCGAGCGCCTCGCAGCGTTGCGCGCCGCCGGCTGGGAGGTCATCGAGGTGACGGCACCGCTCCTGGCGAAGCCCGCCGAACTCGTGGACCGGGTGCGCCGCGCGCTGGCGCGTTGACCGAACCACGCTTCCCGGTTCAAGTCGCGAAGTCGGTCGTTATGAGCGCTCATAGCGACCGACTTCGCGACTTGAATGGCCAGATGCGCCGGCGGCGGCGGTCTGGGCTGCGTGCCACCGGGGATGCTGGGAAAGTGTCTCGACGTCGAGACAGTTAGGCTGGCCTTAGGAGCGAGGCGGCGGACGCGGGACGTAAACTGACTGCGCGCCGGATCCGCGGGCATCCATGCCGCGAGAAGCGCTCACAAGCTACCTACCAGGGAGGGTTGTCCGTGTCGGCAGAAACGGCAGACACTCTCGAGCCGACCACTCATCGGCCCGGGGGAACGCTGTATCGGGGTCGGGAAGGCATGTGGTCGTGGGTGCTGCACCGCATCACCGGCGTGGCCATCTTCTTCTTCCTGCTGGTGCACATCCTCGACTCGGTCGTGCTCAACATCAGCCCCCAGGCCTACAACGCCGTCATCGGCACGTACAAGAACCCGATCATGGGCCTCGGTGAGACCGCGCTCGTCGCGGCGATCGCGTTCCACGCGCTGAACGGCATCCGGATCATCCTGATCGACTTCTGGAGCAAGGGCGCCAAGTACCAGCGGTTCATGTTCTGGACCGTCATCGTGCTGTGGGTCATCCTCATGATCGGCTTCGTGCCCGTTCAGCTGCACAACGTCTTCACCGAGGGGGCCGCGTCGTGACCACCATCGAGGCTCCCCGCTCCCCGTCCCGTCCCGTGCGCTCGAAGGGCGTGAACTGGGAGAAATGGGGATGGGTGTACATGCGCGTCTCGGGCGTGCTGCTCGTCGTGCTCATCTTCGGGCACCTCATCGTCAACCTCGTGCTCGGTCAGGGGATCAAGGCGGTCGACTTCGCGTTCGTCGCCGGCAAGTGGGCCGACCCGTTCTGGCAGGTCTGGGACGGCCTGATGCTGTGGCTGGCGCTCATCCACGGCGGCAACGGCATGCGCACGCTCGTCAACGACTACGCGCGCGGCAAGACCGTGAACCGCACGCTGAAGGTGCTGATCCTGCTCGCGGTCATCGTTCTGATCGTGCTGGGCACGTACACGGTGACGGTCTTCAACCCGTGCCCGAGCGGCACGCCCGCGCACCTGCTGCCGCAGTTCTGCTCGACCATCACCAAGTAAGCCCGCGACGGCGCAAGAGAACCGAAAGCTACGGACATCCACGTGACTGAACAGATCGCAGACGGAGCCGTGATCGACGGCGTGCACTACCACCAGTTCGACATCGTCATCGTCGGCGCCGGAGGCGGAGGCATGCGCGCGGCCATCGAGGCCGGGCCGCACGCGAAGACGGCCGTCATCTCCAAGCTCTACCCCACCCGGTCGCACACCGGTGCTGCGCAGGGCGGCATGGCCGCCGCGCTGTCGAACGTGGAGGAAGACAACTGGGAGTGGCACACCTACGACACCGTCAAGGGCGGTGACTACCTCGTCGATCAGGATGCCGCCGAGATCCTCGCGAAGGAGGCCATCGACGCGGTCATCGACCTCGAGAACATGGGTCTGCCCTTCAACCGCACGCCCGAAGGCAAGATCGACCAGCGTCGCTTCGGCGGCCACACCCGCGACCACGGCAAGGCCGCCGTACGCCGCGCGTGCTACGCCGCAGACCGCACCGGGCACATGATCCTGCAGACGCTGTTCCAGAACTGCGTCAGGCTCGGCATCAACTTCTTCAACGAGTTCTACGTGCTCGACCTCGTCATGAACGAGGTCGACGGCAAGCGCCGTCCGGCCGGTGTCGTCGCGTACGAGCTCGCCACCGGCGAGCTGCACGTGTTCCAGTCGAAGGCCGTGATCTTCGCGACCGGTGGTTTCGGCAAGATCTACAAGACGACATCCAACGCGCACACGCTCACCGGCGACGGCGTCGGCATCATCTGGCGCAAGCGGCTGCCGCTGGAAGACATGGAGTTCTTCCAGTTCCACCCGACTGGGCTGTACGGTCTGGGCATCCTGCTCACCGAGGGCGCTCGTGGCGAGGGCGCGATCCTTCGCAACGCCTCTGGCGAGCGGTTCATGGAGCGGTACGCCCCCACCATCAAAGACCTCGCGCCGCGCGACATCGTCGCCCGGAGCATGGTGCAGGAGGTGCTCGAGGGCCGAGGCGCCGGGCCGCACAAGGACTACGTGCTGCTGGACTGCACGCACCTCGGTGCCGAGGTGCTGGAGACGAAGCTGCCCGACATCACCGAGTTCGCCCGCACCTACCTGGGCGTGGACCCGGTCGTCGAGCCGGTTCCCGTGATGCCGACCGCGCACTACGCGATGGGCGGCATCCCGACCAACAACAACGCCGAGGTGCTCGCCGACAACACCACGGTGGTGCCGGGTCTGTACGCCGCCGGCGAATGTGCGTGCGTGTCTGTGCACGGATCGAACCGCCTCGGCACGAACTCGCTGCTGGACATCAACGTGTTCGGAAAGCGCAGCGGCCGCAACGCGGTCGAGTACGTGAAGACGGCCGACTTCGTTCCGCTTCCGGATGACCCGGCCGCCGACGTGCGGAACATGCTCGAGGGCCTGCGGAACTCCAGCGGGACCGAGCGCATCGGAGCCATCCGCAAGGAGCTCCAGGACCAGATGGACCGCAACGCGCAGGTCTTCCGTACCGACGAGACCCTGGCCGCGGTGACCGAGACCATCCACGCCCTCCGCGAGCGCTACCGGAACGTGCAGGTGCAAGACAAGGGCAAACGGTTCAACACCGACCTGCTCGAGGCCGTGGAGCTCGGATTCCTGCTCGACCTCGCCGAGGTCGTCGTGTTCTCGGCGCGCAACCGCAAGGAGAGCCGCGGCGGTCACATGCGCGACGACTTCCCGAAGCGCGACGACGAGAACTACATGAAGCACACCATGGCCTACCTCACCGGCGACCCGCACTCGTCGAACGCGGCAGACCACATCAAGCTCGACTGGAAACCCGTCGTCGTGACGCGCTACCAGCCGATGGAGAGGAAGTACTGATGTCCACCGCCGTGGCCGACGCCTCGACCGACGCGCCCGAGAAGGCACAGGCATCCGACTCGTCCGACGCAATCAAGTCGTTCATCGTGACGCTGATCGTGCGGCGCTTCGACCCTGATGTGGACACCGAGCCGCACTGGCAGGACTTCGACGTCGAGGTGTATCCGACCGACCGCGTGCTCGACGCGCTGCACAAGATCAAGTGGGAGCAGGACGGCTCGCTCACGTTCCGTCGCTCCTGCGCGCACGGTGTGTGCGGGTCGGATGCCATGCGCATCAACGGCCGCAACCGGCTCGCCTGCAAGACCCTGATCAAAGACCTCGACGTTCAGAAACCGATCTACGTCGAGGCCATCAAGGGACTCCCGCTGGAGAAGGACCTCGTCGTCGACATGGAGCCGTTCTTCGCTTCCTACCGCGAGGTGCAGCCGTTCCTGCAGGCCAACTCGGCTCCGCCGGAGGGCAAGGAGCGCATCCAGTCCGTCGCCGACCGGGCGCGCTTCGACGACACCACGAAGTGCATCCTCTGCGCGGCGTGCACGTCGTCGTGCCCGGTGTTCTGGACCGACGGGCAGTACTTCGGTCCGGCCGCGATCGTGAACGCACACCGCTTCATCTTCGACTCGCGCGACGACGCCGCGCAGGTGCGCCTGGACATCCTCAACGACAAGGAAGGCGTGTGGCGCTGCCGCACGACCTTCAACTGCACGGATGCCTGCCCCCGCGGTATCCAGGTGACGCAGGCGATCGCCGAGGTGAAGCAGGCGATCATGCGCGGGAAGCGCTGAGCGGCAGCCCGCAGTACCAGAAACTCAGTACCAGAAACTCAGTACCAGAAACTCAGCGTGGGCGCCTCGTCGGCGCGGAATGCCGCATCGAAGCGCTGGGCCGCGCCCGGTGTGAGCTCGGTCACGCGTCCGGCACGGGCGAGCGTCGAGGTGCGCCACGCGCCGAGGTAGAGCGCAGAGAGCGTCGCGACATCCATGCTGAGGTCGGGTGCGGCATCCGTCTGCTCGACGGCCGCCGAGCCGTCGGCCTGCACATCGACACGGTACGTGCCGGACGCGAAGCCGAGGCGGTCCTCGATGCGGAGGGTCAGCCATCCTGGCCGGCCGTAACGTCGTGCCTCGAGCGCGGTCTTCACGTCGAGGACACGCAGCCAGTGGTGGTCGCGGAGCACGACGGTCGCGGCCCGCTGGTCGCGGATCATCCACAGCACCGGCTCGTCAGCGGTTGCGACCTCGTTGTTGACCGTGCCGACGAGGTCGAGTTCGAGGAGGAAGCGCCAGAGCGCCGCGTACGCCTCGTCGGTCGCCGCACGCAGGTAGCGGATGTCGACCGTGTGGTTCGCGAAGTCGCTGCTGTCCGCCTTGAGCGAGTACACGACGAAGCCCTGCGGCACACCGTGCTCGTCGTCGTAGCGCACCGCTCGCAGCGAAGCGCTCTTCTTGTCGCGGTCGCCCAGGACTCCGGCACGCTGGCCCCAGATGAAGTCGTCGAGCGTCATCTCGCCCGGGGTCTTCAGCCGGGCGCGCTCGAAGACGTCGCGGCAGGTGTCGGCGATCGTCTGCAACGACACGAACGCGAGCCGGCCGGCGGATGCCTGCCGATGCGCCCACCCTGCACGCCGCGTGTCGATCGTGAGGTCGGCCGTCTGCGTGGCCGGCCCGAATCCGTAGCGCTCATAGATGGTCGCCTCCGACACCGTGAGCGAGGCCATCGGAACTCCGGCCGCCGCCGCGGTGCGCAGTTCTCCCTCGAGCATCGCGCGGGCGACGCCGCGGCGGCGATGCGTCGGGGCAACGGTGACGGAGCTGACCGCCCAGGAAGGCAGCACCGCGCCGCCGGGCACCGTGAGATCGCCGACCCACGTGGAGACCGTCGCGACCGGAACGTCAGACTCCGGGATGCCGTCGTCCCACACGCCCACGATGCGGCGGTACGCCGTGTGCCGCACGTGCTCGTCGACCGTCTCCGGCTCCGGGCGACGGTCGTGGAACCCTCGGTAGTCGGCCTCGTCCCACGCGGCGAGCGCGGCGCGGTCACTGCCGTCGACGAGTCCGAGACGAAGGCCCTCGGCGCGCAATGCGTCAGCGGAGGTGCGGTCGAGGGGCTGTTGCTTGGCGTCCATCGATCCAGACTATGGGCGCGATGGTCAGGCGAGGGCCTCGGCGACGACGGCACGAGCATCCGCTGCGCTCGTCTGCGCCAGTGTGCGTGCGGCCAGACCGCGGGCCTGCTCGAGGGTGACCTTGGCGAGCGTGGCCCGCACGTCGGCGAGCGCGCCGGGCGACATGGAGAGGTCTTCTGCGCCGAGCCCGACCAGCACGACGGCCATCAGCGGGTCGGATGCTGCCTCACCGCACACGCCGACGGGCGTGCCCGATGCGCGGCCGGCATCCCCGATCATCTTGATCAGGCGGAGCACGGCGGGATGCCAGGGATTCTGGTATTGCGCGACGGATCCGAGCATTCGGTCGGCGGCCAGCGCGTACTGCGTGAGGTCGTTCGTGCCGATGCTGACGAAGTCGCACAGGGGCACGAGCTGGTCGGCGAGCACCGCCGCGGAGGGGACCTCTACCGTGATGCCCACTGTGCTCAGTTCGAGTGAGCGGGCGAGCTCCACGAAGTAGGCCGTCTCGGCGACGTCCGCGACCATCGGTGCCATCACCCACAGGTCGGCGCCGGTGTCTTCCTGGGCGCCGGCGAGCGCCGCGAGCTGGTCGCGCAGCACGCCCTCGTGCTCTCGCAGGGCACGGATGCCTCTGCGCCCGAGCGCGGGATTCTCCTCGTGCGTGTGTCCGAGGAAGGCGAGCTGCTTGTCGGCGCCGGCATCCAGCACACGCACCACGACCTTGCGACCCCTGAACGCGGCCATGAGGTCGCGGTAGCGGGACCGCTGGAGGTCGACGGGCGGCGCTTTGCGGGCATCCAGGTAGAGGAACTCGGTGCGGAACAGTCCGACGCCCTCGGCTCCGAGCGCGACGGCCGGCGCGGCCTCCTCCGGGGCGCCGACGTTGGCCAGGAGCGGAACGGGTGTGCCGTCCGCCAGCGCGCCGGGGGTCAGAGGGCGGGGGGCCGCGACGTTGCCGCCCCGCTCCGCGGCGGCGGCGACGGACTGCTCATCCGGATCGATCACCACCCGGCCGTGTTCGGCGTCGACGATCACCGTCTGGCCGTTGACGATGGCGTCGCTGCCCGCGGCTCCGACGACGGCGACGAGGTTCTTGTTGCGGGCGAGGATGGCCGTGTGCGACGAGTTGCTGCCGTCGCGTGTGACTACCCCGAGCACCTTGCTGAGGTCGAGAGTGGCCGTGTCGGCCGGCGCGAGGTCGTGCGCCACGAGCACGAACGGTGCGTCAGAGCGCGGAACCGTGGGGAGGGCGACTCCGCGCAGCCTAGCGATCACACGCCTGGCGACGTCGCGCACGTCGGCGCCGCGAGCCGCGGGGTTCTCGCCCAGGCCCTCGAGCACCTTCGCGTACTCCTCGTAGGCCTCGAAAACGGCGCGTTCGGCGGTCTTGCCGTCGCCGATCCGCTGCCGGATGTCATCCACCACCGCCGGATCCTGCGCCATCAGCGACTGCGCCTCGAGGATCTCCTCGGCGTCACCGCCGGCCTGGTGCCCGAGCTCGACGAGTTCGCCCGTCACCGCCTCCAACGACAAGACGACCCGGCGGTATTCGTCGGATGCCTCCGCGTGAGACTCCACGTCGTCGGGCTCGCCGATCGGGTCGGGCATGCGCAGGGCGGGGCCGACGGCGACGCCGCGGCCAACGCCGATGCCCGCGATCTGGATCGACACGGGTCCCAGCCTATGCCGCGCGCCGTGGAGCTATAAGCGACGATCCGGTGGATCGTCGCCGCTCGCTCCCATCGCCGACCTTCGATCGCCCGTAGGCTGAGGCCGTGGCGCGGCGGAACGCGAAGTCGACGGATGCTCCGCCCGGGGGACGCGGGACGGGCGCGGGAGCCGGGGCACAGGCATCCGTTGTCGCTCATCCGGATCCAGCCGAGCACGCCCGCATCGAGCGGCTCCGCGCTGAGGCCCAGCACGAGCGGGAACAACTCACGGAACGGCTGGAGGAGTTCGCCGACCCGCTGCGCGACAGGTTGGCCAGGCCCGTGCGGAAGGTCAACCGCTGGTGGCGCTGGGTCACCGCGCTGAAGCCGTACCGGGTGTGGATCCAGTTCTCGCACAACGACGGCAATCTCCGCACGGCGGGCATGTCGTACCAGTCGCTGTTCGCGATCTTCGCCGCACTCTGGGTGGGCTTCTCCATCGCCGGATATTGGCTCACGAGCAACACGGACCTCTTCCGGGCGCTCGTGAAGATCATCAACGAGGCCGTGCCAGGCCTGATCGGGACCGACGGGCACGAGGGCGTGATCAGCCAGGATGCGCTTCAATCGCTCGGTACGACCTTCGGCTGGACGAGCATCATCGCGCTCATCGGCTTGCTCTGGACCGCGATCGCCTGGCTGTACTACACCCGCCAGGCCGTGCGGGCGATGTTCGACCTCGAGCGCGACGAACGCAACTACGCCCTGCAGAAGATCACCGATCTCGGCCTGGCGATCGTGTTCGGTGTGGTGCTCATCGTTTCGGCATCCATCACCCTGATCACCACCGAGGCGATCACGTTCGTGCTCGGCCTGTTCGGCATCGACAGCGGCTTCTGGCCGAACTTCTTCGCCCGGGTGGTCGGCTTCGCGGTCTCGATCGCACTGAACTATTTCGTGCTCGTGGCGATGTACCGCGTGCTCTCCCGCGTGATCATCCCGTGGCGGTTCCTCGTGCTCGGTCCGCTGCTCGGTGCTGTCGCGCTCAGCGGTCTCAGCGTTCTGGGCGGCCTGCTGATCGGTGGCGTCACCCGCAACCCGTTGCTGGCGACGTTCGCCGTGTTCGTCGGGCTCTTGCTGTGGTTCAACATGATCTGCCGGATGATCTTGCTCTCCGCGGCATGGATCGCGGTCGGGATGTCCGACCACCGCATCGAGCCGCGAAGACGCACGCAGGAGCAGCTCGCCTATGAGAAGGCGCTGGCCGAATGGTCGGCGAGGCTGCTGGTCGCCCAGACCGGGGTGGAGGACGCCGAGCGGAAGGCTGCGACAGCCCGAGGTCTGGCCAAGTGGTTCGCGAACCGGGCGGTGCGCGACGCACGCCAGCGGCTGGAACACACCGCCCGCGAACCAGCGCCGACGCCGCCGAAGAAGCGCAGCTGGTGGATGGACACCGCCGACGGCAAGGCGGAGCGGCCGGAGGCCGTCGACGATCACCGCACGAAGGATGTCGGCGGCCCCGGCTAATCTTTTACGCATGCCTTCCCGCCGCACGCTCCGCATCGCCACGGTCAACGTCAACGGCATTCGAGCCGCATTCCGGCGCGGAATGGGCGCGTGGCTCGACAAGCGCGGTGTGGACATCCTCGCTCTGCAGGAGGTGCGCGCCACCACTGACGACCTGACCGGCCTGCTCGGTGAGGAGTGGGATGTGCTGCACGATGCGGCCACCGCGAAGGGGCGAGCCGGGGTTGCGCTGGCGAGCCGGGGCAAGGCATCCATTCACCGTGTCGAACTCGGCGACGAGGACTTCGACACCGCCGGGCGCTGGCTCGAGGCGGACTACGAGGTCGACGGAAGCATCGTCACGGTGGTGAGCGCATACGTGCCCTCCGGAGAGGCGGGCACCGAGAAGCAGGTCTACAAGTACCGGTTCCTCGACGCGATGGATGCCCGCATGAAGGCACTGCCCGAGCACAACGAGCTGGCCGCAGTGATGGGCGACCTCAACATCGGCCACCGCACCCTCGACATCAAGAACTGGAAGGGCAACGTGAAACGCGCCGGGTTCCTGCCGGAGGAGCGCGCGTACCTGGACAAGATCCTCGGTGCGGAAGACGACGAGCACTACAACGACGGCGCCGGGTACGGCTGGGTCGACGTCGGCCGCAAGTGGGCCGGTGAGGTCGACGGCCCGTACAGCTGGTGGACCTGGCGTGGCCAGGCGTTCGACAACGACACCGGGTGGCGCATCGACTACCAGCTCGCGACGCCGAAGCTCGCCGGCAAGGTCGTGGACTACCACGTCGACCGGGCGCCGTCGTACGCGGAACGATGGTCGGATCACACCCCCGTCGTCGTCGACTACGCGCTCTGAAGACAGCACCACACGTAAGGAACCCATGAGCAAGCCACGCCTTTTCTCCGGCATCCAGCCGTCGAGCGATTCGTTGCACCTCGGCAACTACATCGGCGCGCTGCTGCAGTGGCGTGAGCTGCAGAGCAGCCACGACGCGTTCTTCTGCGTCGTCGACCTGCACGCCATCACGGTACCGCAGGACCCGAAGGAACTGGCGGAGAAGACCCGGCGCACGGCCGCTCAGTACATCGCCGCCGGCATCGACCCGACGGCTTCGACGCTGTTCGTGCAGTCGCACGTGCCCGCGCACGCCGAACTCGCCTGGGTGCTGAACACCATCACGGGGTTCGGCGAGGCCGGGCGCATGACGCAGTTCAAAGACAAGTCCTCGCGGTACGGCACGGACTCGACCAGCGTCGGCCTGTTCACGTATCCGGTGCTGATGGCTGCGGACATCCTGCTCTACGACGCCGTGGACGTGCCGGTCGGCGACGACCAGCGGCAGCACGTCGAGCTCACCCGCGACCTGGCGGAGCGCTTCAACTCGCGATTCGGTGAGACGTTCGTGGTGCCGCGGGCGATCATCCAGAAGGACAGCGCCCGCATCTACGACCTGCAGAGTCCGACGTCGAAGATGTCGAAATCGTCCGATTCGGTGGCCGGGCTCATCCTGCTGCTCGACGAGCCGAGCGTCACACGCAAGAAGATCATGCGCGCGGTGACCGATACGGACTCCGTCGTGCGCTTCGACCGGGGGGAGAAGCCCGGCGTCTCCAACCTCCTGGCGATCTACGCGGCGCTCAGCGAACAGAGCATCGGGGCGGTCGCTAACGAGTACGACGGGCGCGGCTACGGCGACCTGAAGAAGGGGCTCGCGGAGGTCGTGATCGGCGAGTTCGAGCCGGTACGTGCGCGCGCTCTCGAGCTGCTCGGCGACCCGGCGGAGCTGGACCGACTGCTGGCGGCGAACGCACAGCGGGCATCCGAGGTTGCCGAGGCGACACTGGCGAAGGCGTACGAGCGGGTCGGATTCCTGCGTCGCGTGCGGCTCTGACGAGACGGATGCCTGCTGCGACGAGCACCCGTGCCGTGCTCTTCGACCTCGACGACACGCTGTTCGCGCACCGAGACGCGGTCGAGCGCGGTCTGCTGGCGTATGTGCGCGGGCTCGGACATCCGTACGATGCGTCGGACGCCGACGCCGAGACCGCGTTCTGGCGCCGCCTCGAGGAGCAGCACTACCACCGGTATCTCGGCGGCGAGCTCAGCCACGAGGAGCAGCGGCGGGCGAGGGCGCGGGAGTATGCGGCGCGGCACGGCGTGACGCTCACGCCGGAGGCGGCCGCTGCATGGTTCTCGGACTACTTCGAGCACTACACGGACGAGTGGGGCCTGTTCGACGACGCGCTCCCCTGCCTCGACTCCCTTCGTGCCCGGTTGCCCGGTGTGCGTCTCGGTATCGTCACGAACGGCGAGCTGGACTACCAGCTGCGCAAGATCGACGCGATCGGCATCCGGGATCGATTCGATGCGATCGTGGCCTCGGGCGACGTAGGCATCACGAAGCCGGACGTGCGCATCTTCCAGCTGGCGTGTACCCGGCTCGAAGTGGAGCCGGAGCAGGCCGCGTATGTGGGCGACCGGCTCGGCACCGATGCGATCGGCGCGGCCCGCGCGGGCCTCACCGGCGTGTGGATCGATCGGTATGGCGCCGAGGTGTCCGAGTCCGAACACGCAGCGGCCGAGCAGCTCGGCGTGGCGCGCATCACCGGCCTCCCGGCGTTGCCCGCCGCGCTGGACCTCTGACGGATCATCTGCCTGCCCTATTCCCGCATTCGCATCGCGTCCTCAGGTTCGTAACTCCTGCGAATTGGTCTGGGCACTGCGCTTCGCGTCCTGGATATCCGGATCTGGCGGAAGGCAAGGCCATTCTGCAGGAGTTACGAACCCAGCAGAGGGCGAGCGTCGGGCGAATCGGCAATTCGGCTACCGCTTCAGCAGGGCGACCAAGCGTTCGATGGCTGCGCTCACCAGTTCAGGCTGCTCCATCGTGTGCTGGTACGCCGGCCTGAGCGACGCGTAGCCGAGACGCGCCGCTTGAAGGTCTCGCTCACGGTCTCGTACATGTAGCGACCAGCCGTCATGATGAGCACGGCTGTCCGCTTCGAGTACGAGCACGTCTTCGACCACGATGTCGACCCGGCCAAGGCCGTCCAAGTGAACTTGAATCTCGTAGCGCAGCCCAAGGCCCTCGACGATGAGACGCAAGACAGTTTCCTGTCCTGCCTCGGCAAGGGGATTGAGTCGTGATCGCATCCACGCGTAGCACTGCGGCAGCCGAGCGAATAGCTCGGCGATCGCGTCCTCATCGATCAGGCCGAGGTGCCATGCGTTGTCGATCGATGCGATCGCGAGGGACGACTGCTGACAGCGAACGACGTGTGCAAGAGCATCTAGAAGCCCTACGCGATGATCGTCACCTGCTGTGGAGACTATGAGCGGCTGCCAGTGCAGAACAGCTCCGCCGCGGTTCTCCTTCGTCAGGCGCTGACGTTTCTCGTCGGGCGCCCGTAGCCGACTCGCGGCTCGGCTCAGGTGGACGTGCGGTGCACGAGGTTTCACCGCAAAAACACCATAGCTCCTCAGCGCCGAGACGCAGGTGAGCCGGCCGCCTATGCGAACCGCTGAACGGCCGTCCGCGTCAAGCGATGGAAGGCAATAGTGATCGCGCCGAGGGCGGCGTAGAGCGCCGCCGCGAACGGCGGCGGTCAGCGAGCGACTGGTCGCACCCAAGCCGATGAGTTCTGCTCGACTCAGCACGTCTCGGCCCGTCATTCGGAACGCGTCATCCCAACCCATCGCGCCAGCTTTGACGGGCGAACGACATGGTGGCTCGCGACGAAGCAGAACTGTGAAAACAACCGCCGGAGATACCGCTGGGGAGGACAAGAGTAAGCGACCCGCGCGATGCGCCCACGCCATCCCACCGTTCGTAACTCCTGCAGATCCTCAACTGCACAGGCGCAGACTCGCCAGTTGCCGCCTCCTTGCCGACAATCTGCAGGAGTTACGAACCGGTGGACTGGGCGTGCCGGCGAGTGACCCCAGGGGCGGTTGGGCCCGGGCGACGGCGCCGGCCCCGCGTCGCCGAGTGACGT
This sequence comes from Humibacter ginsengiterrae, assembly GCF_054780115.1. NCBI lineage: Bacteria > Bacillati > Actinomycetota > Actinomycetes > Micrococcales > Microbacteriaceae > Humibacter > Humibacter ginsengiterrae. The sequence goes on along the minus strand of NZ_BAAGWY010000002.1, from coordinate 109,634 downwards.
GGGAATACGGCGGCCGAGCACGCGTTGGTAGCATGTAGGCAGTGCTCCGGGGTCGGTGAGAGTCCGAACCGGCGGTGAAAGTCCGCGAGCCGAGGCGTCAGTCGTTGTGTGAAAGCAACAGCGGGCGGCGAGGTTGAGCCGGTGGAATCCCGGCACCGACGGTGATGTCGCTTTGAGCTTCGGCTGCTTCGGCAGTGGAAGCCCAACGCGACAGAGTCCGGATGGGAGGCAGCACACGCACGGTTGCGTCAGCATCCGTGCCGTCGGCATGTATCCGAGGAAACCCCGGGGTCCGCCCACCGCCAGATAGGCGGAGCAGGACAGACGGAGACCGGGATGACCGACATCGGGTTCGAGGCGCAGAGCTTCGAGGCGCCGATGCGCCGCGCGCTCGAACTGGCCGCTCTCGGTCCTGCACGCGGGGTGAACCCCCGGGTCGGATGCGTCATTCTCTCCCCCGGCGGCGAGGTGCTGGCCGAAGGCTGGCACCGCGGGGCCGGCACGCCCCATGCGGAGGTCGACGCACTGTCGAAGCTCACGCCGGAGCAGGCATCCGGAGCGACGGCCGTCGTCTCCCTCGAGCCCTGCAACCACACCGGCCGCACCGGGCCGTGCAGTGAAGCACTCATCGGCGCCGGCATCGCGCGCGTGGTCTACGCCGTCGACGACCCGGGTCACGCCTCGCACGGCGGTGCGAAGCGGCTGCGCGAGGCCGGCGTCGAGGTCATCGCCGGTGTCGAAGCGGATGCCGCGACGCGGCTCCTGCAGGACTGGCTCGTGGCCGCGCGCCTCGGCCGCCCGTACGTCACGCTGAAGTGGGCGAGCAGCCTGGACGGCCGCGTCGCCGCATCCGACGGCACCAGCAGGTGGATCACGGGCTCCGCGGCGCGGCAGCACGTGCACGAACGGCGAGCGGCATCCGACGCGATCATCGTCGGTACCGGGACGGTGTTCACCGACGACCCGAGTCTCACGGCTCGCGGCGACGCGGGCGAGCTGCTGTCGCACCAGCCGGTACCGGTCGTGCTCGGCGACCGCGTTGTGCCGGACGACGCGGCCGTGCGGCGGCATCCGAATCCACCGATCTTCCTGTCCGGTCACGATCTCGCCCGCGCGCTCTTCGAGTTGCGGGAGCGCGGAGTGCGCACCGCCTATGTCGAGGCCGGGCCGATGCTGGCCAGCGCCTTCGTGCGCGAGGGGCTCGTCGACGAGTTCCACGTCTACCTGGCTCCCACGCTGTTGGGTGGCCCTCGCACTGCCCTCGACGAGATCGGCGTGCACTCCATCGCGGAGCAACGAGATCTGTGCCTGCACGGCCTTCAGCGGCTCGGCAACGACCTGCTCGTCGTGGCGACCAACCCTGCAGCACGCACGCTCAATCCGCGGCACGTCGACGACGCGACGCAGCAGGCGCGGCCCGACCGCACGCGCTTCCCCGAACCGCCAACCCCCGAACTGCCCACCCCCGAACTGCCCACCCAAGGAGCGTGAGGATGTTCACTGGAATCATCGAAGAACTCGGCGTGATCACGGCCGTCGAACGCGGTGCCGACGCGGCACGCATCACGGTGCGCGGCCCACTCGCCGTGCAGGGCGCCCGGCACGGCGACTCGATCGCCGTGAGCGGTGTCTGCCTCACCGTCATCGACCAGACGGAGGACTCCTTCACCGCCGACGTGATGGCCGAGACGCTTGCCGTGAGCACGCTCGACGACGCGGCAGCGGGCATCCCGGTCAACCTGGAACGCGCCGCACTCGTCGGCGATCGGCTCGGCGGACACATCGTGCAGGGCCACGTCGACAGCATTTCGACCGTTCTGGCCGTGACGCCGGGTGAGGCGTGGCGAGTGGTGCGATTCAGTCTCTCCCCCGAGATCGCCTCCCTCGTCACACGCAAGGGATCCATCGCGGTCGACGGTGTCTCACTCACCGTCTCCGCCGTGAGCGACCCAGGCGCCCCGCAGCAGTGGTTCGAGGTTTCCCTCATCCCGGAGACCCTCGCGGCGACCACCCTGGGCGGCAGGGAGGTGGGCGATCGGGTGAACGTCGAGACGGACATCCTGGCGAGGCATGTCGAGCGGATGCTCGCACTCGAGCAGGCATCCCCCCGGCACCGCGTCTCCGATGAACGTCGCGACGCAGATACGAGTCGCGTCTCCGGTGCGAACCGGGACACCGCTGTGAGGAGCGAAGCATGACACTGGCGACGATCCCCGAGGCGCTGGAGTCTCTGCGCGCCGGACGACCGGTACTGGTAGCAGACAACGAGAGCCGCGAGAACGAGGGCGACATCGTGCTCGCCGCCGAGACCGCGTCGCAGGAATGGGTTGCCTGGCTGGTGCGGCACTCCTCCGGCTTCATCTGCGCACCGCTGACTAACGAGCTCGCAGACAAGCTCGAGCTCCCGGTCATGGTCGTGGACAACGAGGACTCCAGGGGCACCAACTACACGATCACGGTCGACGCCGCAGACCGGCTCTCCACCGGCATCAGCGCGGCGGACCGCGCGCACACGCTCCGCGTGCTCGCGGACCCGTCGTCAACCGCTCGCAGCCTGCATCGCCCCGGCCACATCGTTCCGCTGCGGGCCGTCGACGGCGGAGTGCGGGAGCGCGACGGGCACACCGAGGCAACGGTCGACCTCTTGAAGCTCGCCGGCATGACACCGGTCGGCGCGATCGGTGAGGTCGTCGCCGACGACGGCGAGATGATGCGCCTGCCCGAGCTGATCGAATTCGGCGCTCGCGAGAACGTGCCGGTCATCACGATCGAGGCGCTGATCGCCTACCTGCAGGAGTTCCACTGCGACACGCCTCTCGAGGCAGTCGCCCCGGTTCCCGAGAGCTCGCGCGTCATCTTCGAGGTCGAGACCACCATTCCGACGACGCACGGGCCGTTCCGGGTGCGCGCCTACCGCGACCGCATGACCGGTGCCGACCACGTCGCGATCATCGCGGGCGAACCCCGCGAATCCGGGTCGCTCGTGCGGGTGCACTCCGAGTGCCTGACAGGCGAGGCGTTCGGCTCCCTGAAGTGCGAGTGCGGTCCGCAGCTGGATGCCGCACTCGACACGATCCAGCGGGACGGCGGAGTGGTGATCTACCTGCGCGGCCATGAGGGCCGAGGCATCGGCCTGATCAACAAGCTGCGCGCGTACCGGCTGCAGGAGGACGGGCTCGACACCCTCGACGCCAACCTCGCGCTCGGACTGCCGATCGACGCACGGGACTACGGCGCGGCATCCGCGATCCTCTCGGATCTGGGGATGCATTCCGTGCGGTTGCTCACGAACAACCCCGACAAGGTCAACCAGCTCAACGAGCACGGCGTCGTCGTCGAGGAGCGGGTGCCGCTCGTCGTCGGCCTCGGTGCGCTGAACGAGCAGTACCTCAAGACGAAACGCGACCGGCTGGGACACCTTCTGCCCGTCACGGACGCCGAGTTGCGTGACCTGGACGGCGCTTTCGAACAGGATGCCGCCGCCTCCGATGACGAACTGATCGCACACCACGTCGCTACGAAGACGATTCCGACCCCCGAGCAGAAAGGCGCGACCCGATGAGCGGAGCCGGCGCACCCGACCACGAGACCCTGAACGCCGAGGGCCTGCGGGTGGTGGTGATCGCGGGAACGTGGCACGAGGCTATCGGCGACGGACTCGTCGCGGGGGCCGAACGCGAGCTCACGGCATCAGGAGCCGACTGGAAGCTGGTGCGGGTTCCCGGCAGCTTCGAGCTGCCGGTGGTGAGCAAGGCTGCACTGGATGCCGGCGCCGACGCGGTCGTGGCACTCGGCGTGATCATCCGCGGGGGGACTCCGCACTTCGAGTACGTCTCGTCGGCGGCCACCGATGGACTCACCCGGGTTGCGCTGGACACCGGGAAACCCGTCGGATTCGGCGTGCTCACGCTCGACGACGAGCAGCAGGGCCTCGATCGCGCCGGGCTGCCCGGCTCGAAGGAGGACAAGGGCGCGGAGGCCGCGCACGCCGCGATCGCCACCGCGATCGCCCTGCGGGAGCTGCGGCAAGGAACCTGAGAGCCGCGCTTATGCTGAGCATGTGAGCAACGCGCGCAAGTTCGTTCTCTGGGTCGGTGGGGCGGTGGTCGCGGTCGCGATCGTCGTCGTCATCGTGATCGTCGTCGCACGCCCGGGTGCCTGGAACGGCACGTTGACCTCGGTCGCATACAGCCAGTCGCAGGCGGAGCCGAACTTCGACGACTCGACCCGCACCACGACAGACGCCGACCGGCTCGCGGCCCTGCAGCGGGTACTGCACGACGACGGATGGCATCCGGGCGACGCAAGGCAGGCATCCGGCAACGGTTGCGCCGGTGGGGTCACCACGCACCTCGCCATGCGGCTCGGCGACGGGTCGTCTGCGAAGCTCGACACCTACCAGTGCGGCAACAGCAACGACCGCCTGACCGCCGACGTCACGCGGCTCGTCTCGTCGTGGCGCGCCGCGGACTGAGCCGTCAAGGCTTCCAGACCATGAGCACGACGACGGCGAGGAGCAGCAGGCTGGAGATGCCGCTCGTGGCGGCCAGCGGACCATAGCCGCCGTTCGCCGCCGGCGGGGCGGGCTTGGCGGCCGGGTCCTCCTCTTCCACGGCCTCCTCGCCCTCGATCGCGTCTGCGGCGCGCCGCATCGCGGGCACGACCACGAACAGGGTGAGACCCAGCGCGATGACGTACAGAACGATGGACAGCCAGATCCACGTCGACGAGATGCTCGTGTGGTACTTGGGGTCCGAGGTGCCGAGAGCACCGAATCCGAAGATGAAGACCGCGAGCGACAGCAGGCTGAACACATTCGTCGACCGCGCCAGTGTTCGCACCTGGTTCGGGGAGCCTGCCCTGATCGCACGCATCGCGGTCATCGGAAGAATGGCCATCGGTCCGACGATGAAGACCGCCGCCGCCACATGCAGGATGCCCAGAATCACGTTCGCCACGTCCATGGCTCCAGACTATCGGCAGGTGTGAGTTCGCTGAACGTGCACGCCGAGCGGTAGAGAAGCGGTGTCTGTCAGTCGAGGAAAAGGGCGCGGAGCCGCCTGGTGGTCAGGATCATGCCGAGCACGGCCATGACCACGAGGTACAGCACGTGCCATAAGACGCCTGCGCCGACCGCGCCCGTCGTCAGCGAGCGCACGAGGTCGACGCTCTGCCACAGCGGCAGTGCCTGGATCACCACCTGCACACCCTGCGGGTAGACCGACAGCGGGTAGAACGTGCCGGAGAGCAGGAACATCGGCAGCATGACGAAGTTGATGATGTCCATCTGCTGGAACGATTTCATGTAGCTCGTGATACCCATGCCGAAGCTGGCGAACGCGAAGGCCACCAGCAGCACTGCGGGCAACGCCAGCAGCGCCCACCACGACAGGTTCAGCCCGACGAATTGCATGACGATCATGAACGCGACGGCGTAGCCTGCGCCTCGCAGCAGGGCGAGGGCGATCTCGCCGAACGCCACGTCGAGCGGACCGAGCGAAGTGGCGAGCATCCCTTCGTAGAGCCTGGCGAAGCGGATCTTGAAGAACACGTTCCAGGTGGAGTCGTACACGGCGCCGTTCATCGCGGCGGTCGCCAGCAGCGCCGGCGCGATGAACGCGGCGTACGAGATGTGCCTTCCATCACCGGCCGACACCGTGCCGACGAATGCGCCGAGCCCGATGCCGAGCGACAGCAGGTAGAACACCGGCTCGAAGACGCCGGAGACCACGACCAGCCAGTTCGTCGACTTGGTGGCCAGCCATCCGCGGTACACGACGGACCGCGCGTTGCCCGCGTACAGCGATCCGACCCCTCTGCGGCGGCCGGATACCTGCACGGGCGCCTCGACATCGACGCCGGTCATGTGTAGAGCCTCCGCCTCGCGATACGGCGGGCGAGCAGCCAGCTGGGCACGAACAGCACGAGCAGGTAGAGGACGTGCACGACGATCAGCCACGGCGGCACCTGAGCACCGTAGGAGACGATCCTCGCCAGTTGCGTGCCGTGCCAGATGGGCGAGAGCCAGCCGATCCATTGCAGGTAGATCGGCATCGACGTCAGCGGGAAGAACGTGCCCGAGAACAGTGTCAGCGGCAGCAGCACGAAGCGCATCAGCATGGCGATCTGCCCCGAGTCCGTCTGAATGGTGGCGACGTACGCCATGATCGGAGCACCGAAGGCGAGCCCGACGAGCGTGGCGATGAGCACGCCGAGGAACGCCGTGCCCGACGGCGTCGCACCGAACAGCTGCATGAACAGCCAGTAGACGACGCTCGAGGCGACCAGGCGCACGACGACGGAGATCACCATGCCGTCGATGATCTGCCCCGGAGTGATCGGCGATGCGCTGATGCCGAGGAACGTGGGATTCCACTTGAACCCGAGCATGACCGGGTAGGTGAACTCCTCGGAGGCCACGGTGACCGCCGCCGTACAGAGCAGCGCGGGCGCGACGAACTGCAGGTAGCTCACGCCGTCGACCGCATGCGGCCCGAGGTTTGCGCTCACGAGGGCCCCGAGGCCGATCCCCATCGCGAACAGGTACAGCAGCGGCGTCCCTACGGCGCCGATGAGAACGGTGGAGACGTAGGAACGCATCACGCGCAGGCGGTGCTCCGCCACATACCATGCACCGAACCGGCGCGGCTTTCGTGCGCTGCTCTCAAGCGCCCCCTGCGCTGTCTCGACGGCGGTCATTCGATCAGCGACCTTCCGGTCAGCCGCAGGAAGACATCCTCCAGGCTGGAACGGCGCACGAGCGAGGTGAGCGGACGGATGCCCGCCTCGGTGAGCCGCGCCAGCTCGGCCTCGCCGTCGGCCGTGTACACGAGAACACGGTCGGGAAGTGCTTCCACCCGGTCGCCGGCATCCTGCAGCCGCTCCGCCATCTCGGCGTTGCGGTCGGCACCGAAGCGCAGCTCGAGTACCTCGCGCGTCGAGTACTCCCTGATCAGTGAGGCCGGAGTGCCCTCGGCCATGATCGTGCCCTTGTCGACGACGATCAGACGGTCGCAGAGCTGCTCCGCCTCGTCCATGTAGTGGGTGGTGAGCACGAGGGTTGTGCCCTGTTCCTTGAGCCTGAACAGCCGATCCCACAGGATGTGCCTCGCCTGCGGGTCGAGTCCCGTCGTCGGCTCGTCGAGCAGCAGGATGCGCGGATCGTTCATGAGACCGCGCGCAATCGTGAGCCGGCGCTTCATGCCTCCGGAGAGGTCGGTGACCTTCGCCTTCGCCTTGTCTTGCAGTTGTGCGAACGCGAGCAGGTCGTCTGCCTTCGTCTTCACCTTCGCCATCGGCAGCCCGAAGTAGCGACCGTAGACGACGAGGTTCTCACGCACCCGGAGTTCTTCGTCGAGGTTGTCGGACTGCGGTACGACGCCCAGTTGCGACCGGATCTCCGGCCCGAACCGGTCGGGGTCGAGGCCGAGGATCTCCAGCCGTCCGCTCGTGCGCGTGGAGACCGCGCCGATCATGCGCATCGTCGTCGACTTGCCCGCCCCGTTCGGGCCGAGCAGGCCGAAGGACTCCCCCGGCGCCACCTCGAAGCTGATGCCGCCGACGGCAGTCACCTCCCCGTACTGCTTGACGAGGTCGGATGCGACGATCACCGGCGAAGACACGCTCACCAACGTAACGCGCACGGGTGACAGTGGCGCGGGGTTCCTGCAGGCGGCGTTGGTACCCTTTTCGCCGCCACCCCCGATTCGGAGTCCCTCATGAGCTCACCCGCCACCACGCGCCGCCGGTTCGGCCGTCCGGAGAAGGACGACGGCCCCCGCGCCACCTTCGGGCAGCTGCTGCCCTACATCTTCGAGCACAAGGCATCCATGACGGTGGTCGTCGTGCTCAGTGTGCTCGGCGCGGCCGCCAGCCTCGCCCAGCCGCTGCTGGTCAGCCAGGTGATCGGGATCGTGCAGGGTGGAAAGGCGCTCGGCGGCCTGGTCTGGGCACTCGTCGCCCTGGTCGTCATCTCGGGACTGATCTCGGGATACCAGCACTACCTGCTGCAGCGCACCGGCGAGAGCGTCGTGCTCTCCTCGCGCAAGCGTCTCGTCGCCCGCATGCTGAACCTGCCGATCAGCGAGTTCGATGCGCGCCGCACCGGTGACCTCGTCTCCCGTGTCGGCAGCGACACGACCCTGCTGCGCGCCGTTCTGACGCAGGGCCTCGTCGAGGCGATCGGGGGCACGCTCACGTTCATCGGCGCGCTGATCGCGATGCTCATCATCGACCCCGTGCTGCTCGGCCTCACGGTTCTCGTGATCGCGGTCTCGATCGCTGTGGTCGTGCTGCTGTCCGGACGCATCCGCGTCGCCAGCCGCAAGGCGCAGGAGCGGGTCGGCGACCTGGCGGCATCCGTCGAGCGGGCCATCAGCTCGGTGCGCACGATCCGCGCCGCCGGAGCCACCGATCGCGAGATCGAGGGCGTCGAAGAGGATGCCGCGGGCGCCTATCGCATGGGCGTGAAGGTCGCGAAGATCTCGGCGCTCGTCGTTCCGGTGGCCGGCATCGCGATGCAGGTGTCGTTCCTCGTGGTGCTCGGCGTCGGCGGATACCGCGTCGCTTCCGGCGCCATCACCGTGGCGAACCTCGTGGCGTTCATCCTGTTCCTGTTCATGATGATCCTGCCGCTCGGGCAGGCGTTCGGCGCGTTCACGTCGGTGAACTCGGCGCTCGGCGCGCTCGGGCGCATCCAGGAGATCGTCGACCTGCCGAGCGAGGACGCGAGCGACCTGCCGCCCGAGCAGCGTGCCGTGATGGTCGGACCTGCGAATGCCGCCGTGAATCCGGATGCCCCGGCGATCGCCTTCGACGACGTGCGGTTCGCGTACCCCGACGCGGTCGTCGCGGCCCGGAGCTCGCGCGACGACGTCAAGGATGCAGAGAAGTCGGCAGAAGGCGCATCCGGGCGCGAACGAGGTCGACGCGCCGCGCCCGTGGCCGAGGACGCACTCGAGGCGTTCGAGGGACGCGACGTCGTCGCGGAGGCGGAAGCCGTCGCGGGCGGCGTCTCGGTGACCGGACTGACGGCATCCGATACCAGCGTTCCGGAGGAGGGCGTGCTGCATGGCGTGAGCTTCGCGGCTCCGCGCGGCAAGCGCACCGCGCTCGTCGGCCCGTCCGGGGCCGGCAAGAGCACGATCCTCGCACTGATCGAGCGGTTCTACGACCCGGAGAGTGGCGTGATCTCGATGGGCGGCCTGGACATCCGCACGCTCGACCGCACGGAGCTGCGTGCGCAGATCGGCTACGTGGAGCAGGATGCGCCGGTGCTGGCCGGTTCGATCCGCGACAACCTCACGCTCGCGACGCCGAACGCGACCGACGCGCAATGCATCGACGTGCTGCACGCGGTGAACCTCACCGAGGTACTGGAGCGCAGCCCGCTCGGCCTGGACGCGCCGGTCGGCGAGGACGGCGTCATGCTCTCGGGCGGCGAGCGCCAGCGGCTCGCGATCGGCCGGGCGCTGCTGGCCGCACCGCCCATCCTGCTGCTCGACGAGTCCACCTCGAGTCTGGACGGCCGCAATGAACAGCTCATGCGCGACGCGATCGACGCTGTCGCGGAGAACCGCACGCTGATCGTCATCGCGCACCGCCTCTCGACCGTGGTCGACTCCGATCAGATCGTGGTGCTCGAGAAGGGACGCGTCGTGGGTGTCGGCACGCACTCGGAGCTCGTGGAGTCCACGCCGCTGTACCGGGAGCTGGCGAAGCACCAGCTGCTGGTGTGACGCCCTATTCGACGGCTTCCGCCGACAGGCGGGACGCCGCGGTCACCATGTGGGCGGCCATCGCGGATGCCGCGGCGTCGTCGTCTGAGGACTGGATGGCGCGGAAGATCCGGTCGTGCTCCACGACCGCCGCCTCGGCCTCGTCCTCGCTCGACACCGCGCGATCCGCATAGACCTGGAGAAGCGATCGCACGACGTGCAGCATGTCGATGAGCGCCGCGTTCCCCGCCGCGTTCGCGAGGCCCTGATGGAACTCGCGGTCGGCTGCGGCGAACTTCTTCAGGTCGTGCGTCGCCACGCGCATCCGCTCGAGCTGAGCGGACAGCGCTGCCTTGGCCGCATCGTCAGCGCGGATGGCGGCCAGTCGCGCCACGTAGATCTCCAGCCCTGAGCGCAGCTCGAGAAGCTCGCCGGTGTTGCGCTCGCCGATCAGCAGACCCCAGCGAAGGGTCTGCGGCAGCAATTCGCTCGCCGTACCACGCAGGTAGGTGCCCGAGCCGGGCCTCACGTCGACGATGCCGAGGATCTCCAGTGCGGCGAGCGCCTCCCTGACCGCCGAGCGTCCGACGCCGAGGCTTTCGGAGAGCTGTCGCTCCGGCGGGAGTCGAGTTCCCGGTTCGATCGACCCACTCGTGAAGAGCTCGAGCAGCCGACGCGCGACCTCGGAGACCGGCGTTCCGCTGGGCAGCTGGCCGAGCGCCGCAGCGATGTCGACGGCGGATCCATCGGAATACGCGGGCATGCGAACAACCTAACAGCGGTCCTGCAGCTGGATGGAAGCAAGCGCGCTCGCCTTGCAATTGGTCAACCGGTTTGTCACACTGGGAATGGCGGACGGCGCCTGCCGTACCTCACGACCACCGCCGCTTCCAGGAGTCAATGTGGACCAGAACCAGCTCGACACCTCGCCCGTAGCGCGCTCCGCGATCCGCAAGGTCGCTGTTCGTCTCGTGCCTTTCGTCGCCCTGATGTTCTTCATCAACTACCTCGACCGCACCGCGATCGGCTTCGCGGCGCCCAACGGCATGAACGGCGACCTCGCACTGTCGGCCGCCCAGTTCGGCTTCGCATCGGGCGTGTTCTTCGTGGGCTACATCCTGCTCGAGGTGCCGTCGAACATCGCACTGCACAAGTTCGGGGCGCGCCGCTGGCTCGCCCGCATCATGGTGAGCTGGGGCATCGTCGCCTTGCTCTTCACCTGGGTTCAGAACTTCGAGCAGCTGACCCTACTGCGTTTCCTCCTCGGCGTGGCCGAGGCCGGGTTCTTCCCCGGAGCCATCCTCTTCCTCAGCCTCTGGGTTCCCTCGCAGTATCGCGGGCGCATCCTCATGCTCTTCTACCTGGCGCAGCCGCTCACGACGGTCATCGGTGCTCCTCTCGCGGGCTGGCTCATCGGGCAGCACGGCGTCTTCTTCGGCCTCGAGGGATGGCGCTTCATGTACTTCGGCGTCGCCATCCCGGCGATCGTGATCGGCGTCATCGCCTGGTTCTACCTCAAAGACAAGCCGGCCGACGCCAAGTGGCTCACCCCGGCCGAGCAGACCTGGCTCACCGACGCACTGCAAAAGGAGAAGGTCGCGACGGAGGCGAGGGAGAAGCATCCGTCGATCCGCATGGCCTTCTCCAGCGGACGCGTCTGGCTGCTGTCGTTCATCTACTTCGGGTTCATTTACGGCCTTTACGCACTGGCCTTCTTCCTGCCGACCATCATCGGGGGCTTCCAGGAGGAGTTCGGCACCTCGTTCGACGTCTTCCAGAAGGGCCTCATCACCGCCATCCCCTATCTGCCCGCCGCGATCGTCATGTACTTCTGGTCACGTGATGCCTCGAGGCGCGGGCTGAAGACCTGGCACATTGTCGTACCGGCGATCGCCGGCGCGGTGTCTATCCCCTTGGCGCTCTTCACCGGCTCCCCCGCGGCCACGATCGCGGTCATCACGGTCACGGCGTGCGCCATCTTCGCCGCCCTGCCCAACTTCTGGACGCTCCCGACGCGGTTCCTCACCGGCGTCGCTGCGGCAGCGGGCGTCGCGCTCATCAACACCATCGGCAACCTGGCGGGCTTCAGCGCGCCGTACATCACTGGCCTCCTGGCCGACCTGACCAAGAACGGCAAGGGCGAGCCGCAGTACGTCGTTCCGATGATCGTGGTGGGCGCGTTCATGCTGCTGTCGGCCGTGCTCATGGTGCTGCTGGCACGCAGCGGCAGGCAGCGGGATGCCGTACCCGCCGCTGCCGACCTGGAGACGGCTGCGTCATGACCAGGCTCTGGAACGACCCCGCCGACTTCACCGACGAGCTGATCGCCGGCTTCGTCGCGGCGAACGCGCGGTACGTGCGGCGGGTGCCGGGCGGCGTGGTGCGTTCGACCGTCGTCCCGGACGGCCAGGTAGCCGTCGTGATCGGCGGTGGCTCCGGCCACTACCCGGCGTTCGGCGGACTGGTCGGGCAGGGTCTCGCGCACGGCGCGGCGATGGGCAACCTGTTCGCGTCGCCGTCGGCCCAGCAGGTGGCATCCGTCGCCAGCGCCGCGGATGCCGGTGCCGGCGTGCTCTACAGCTACGGCAATTACGCGGGAGACGTGCTCAACTTCGACGCGGCGCAGGAGCGCCTCCGTTCCGAAGGGATCGCGTGCGAGACGGTCACGGTGACCGACGACGTCTCGTCGGCACCGGCATCCGAACGGCACAAGCGTCGCGGCATCGCGGGCGATCTGACCGTGTTCCGCGCCGCCGCAGCCGCCGCGGAGGCTGGGTACGACCTCGCCGAAGTGGCGCGCGTCGCACGACTGGCCAACGAGCGCACCCGGTCGTTCGGCGTGGCCTTCACCGGATGCACCCTGCCGGGCGCTGAAGCGCCGCTGTTCAGTGTTCCGGAGGGGCGGATGGCCGTGGGCCTCGGTATCCACGGCGAGCCCGGGATCGATGAGACGGACATCCCGACCGCCGACGGCCTCGCCGAGTTGCTCGTGGCCCGGCTGCTGGCCGAGCGGCCGGACGGCGCGGACGGACGGGTCGTGCCGATCCTGAACGGGCTCGGATCACTGAAATACGAGGAGCTGTTCGTCGTCTACCGCCGCATCGCCGAACTCCTCGGCGACGCGGGGCTGGAGATCGTCGACCCGCACGTGGGCGAGTACTGCACCTCGTTCGACATGGCGGGAACCTCGCTGACCCTGTACTGGCTGAACGATGAGCTCGCCCGACTGTGGGAGACGCCCGTGGACACGCCCGCGTATCGCCGCGGTGCGGTCGCACCCCGCGCGCAACGCGCGACCGAGGACCGGGCCGTCGATGAACAAGAGGCCGTCCCTCCCGCCGACGACGCCTCCCGGGAGTGCGCCGCCACCGTTCGGACCGTGCTGGAGACGATCGTCACGACGATCGACGCGAACGCGGACGAGCTCGGCCGCATCGATGCGATCGCCGGCGACGGCGATCACGGCATCGGAATGCAGCGCGGCGCCCATGCTGCCCTGGCCGCCGCCACCGCGGCCGTCGAGGCTGGAGCCGGAGCCGGCACGGCCCTGAGCCGGGCAGCCGATGCGTGGGCCGATCGGGCGGGTGGGACCTCCGGCGCGCTGTGGGGCGTCATCCTGAACTCCGTCGCCGCCCGGCTGGGCGACAACGGGACGCCGGCTCCGAGCGACATTGTCGCCGGAGTCGCCGCGAGCGCCTCCGGCGTGATGGCGTATGGCAAGGCTGAAATCGGTGACAAGACCATGGTCGATGCGCTGGTTCCGTTCGCCAGGGAGCTGAATGCTGGGGTCGGAGCCGGGGAGACCCTGCCCGATGCCTGGCGCGATGCCGCGAACTTCGCCACGTGCTCTGCCGCCGCCACAGCCGACCTCCTGCCGCGCATGGGACGAGCCCGCACGCACGGTGAGCACGCTCTCGGCGTTCCGGACCCGGGCGCCCACTCCCTCGCGCTGATCGCGACCGCGATCGGCGATGTACTCCGTGACCGCGACCGGAAGGAAGGTGACCGATGAGCAAGTCCAGCACCACGAACGAGCCCCTGCGCATCGTCGTCGGAGCCGACGATGCCGGCTTCGACTACAAGGAGATCCTGAAGCGCGACCTCGAGGGCAACCCGGGCGTCGCATCCGTTGTGGACGTAGGGGTGGATGCCGACGGTCACACCCCGTACCCGAAGGTCGCGATCGCCGCGGCGGAGTTGGTGGCCGCCGGCGAGGCCGACCGTGCCCTGCTGATCTGCGGAACCGGGCTCGGAGTCGCGATCTCCGCGAACAAGGTGCCCGGCATCCGTGCCGTCACTGCGCACGACTCGTTCTCGGTGGAGCGCTCCGTGCTCTCCAACAACGCGCAGGTGCTCACGATGGGTCAGCGAGTCGTGGGCATCGAGCTCGCCCGCCGGCTCGTGCGCGAGTGGCTCACGTACCGGTTCGACACGTCGTCGGCCTCTGCCGACAAGGTGGCCGTGCTCACGGAGTACGAGTCGACGGGAAGCTGCTGAGCGGATGCGACGGGTTACGGTGGGGGTCAGCCTGAAGGCGTACTTCGGGCGGCAGCAGGCACGCGACTGGTTCGACGACGTCGCCGGGCGCGTTCGAAGCCACGCCGCCGTGCGTGACGGACTCGTCGAGATGTTCGTCATCCCCAGCTACCTGCAGATCGACGATGCCCTCGCCGCCTTCGCCGGGACGGGCGTCGCCGTCGGCGCGCAGGATGTCTCTGCGCATCCTCGCGGCGCGTATACCGGCGAGATCACGGCCGCCGAACTCGCGGAGACCGGCGTCACCTGCGTCGAGGTCGGCCACGCGGAACGGCGCCGGCTCTTCGGCGAGACCGACGAGGTCGTGGCGGCGAAGGCCGCTGCCGCCCTGTCCGCGGGGCTCGTTCCCGTGCTGTGCGTCGGCGAGACGGAACGAGCGGATGCCCGCACCGCGGCCACCACGACCGTCGCCCAGCTGCGCGCCGACCTCGAACCCGCCCCGGCCGGCCCTGTCGTCGTGGCGTACGAACCGGTGTGGGCGATCGGTGCACCAGAACCGGCCGACCCGGACCACATCAGCACCGTCACTCGCGCGCTCATGGCGGAACTCGACGAACCGGCAAGGGCCGAGAGCGTCGTCATCTACGGCGGATCCGCCGGGCCCGGCCTGCTCGCCCGGCTCGGCGACGACGTCGACGGCCTCTTCCTCGGCCGGTTCGCCCATGACCCCGATGCGCTGGTCGCCGTCATCGACGAGGCGGCCGCGCTCTCCGAAGGCAGGAGCGCCGCGTGATCGGCCTGGGCACATACGCCTTCTTCTGGCAGCACTCGGACCGCGCCCCGGAGCCGCTCTCGCTCGTCGGCGCCTTCGAGGCGACCCGCGAACTCGGCGTCGAGCTGTTTCAGATCTGCGACTACGCACCGCTGGAGACGATGTCCGAGCGCGAGATCGCGAACGCCGCCGCGGCGGCACGGGATCTTGGTCTGACGGTCCAGCTCGGCACGAAGGGTGTCGACACCGAGCGGCTCGACCGCTACCTCCGGCTGGCGAACGCGTTCGATGCCGTGCTCGTGCGCAGCATGCTGTTCGGCCCGGACTCCCGGCCCTCGGCCGCCGAAGCCGCTGAGCAGCTCAGGCGAGTGCTGCCGTCTTACGAGGCATCCGGAGTCTCGCTCGCGCTGGAGACTTACGAACAGGTCGCGACCGCGGAGCTCGTCTCGCTCGTCGAGGGGATCGGCAGCCCGCGCCTCGGCATCTGCCTCGACCCAGCCAACGTGGTCGCTCGGCTTGAACTTCCCCGCGAGTGCGTCGAGCTCACGGCGCCGCACGTGAACAACGTGCATGCCAAGGACTTCGCGTTCGACCGTCAGCCCGGCTGGGTCGGATTCACCTACTCCGGCGCGCCGCTGGGAGCCGGGCTGCACGACTATCCGCACCTGCTGCGCACGGTAAGGCCGCGAGACCGCGGTATCGACGAGATCGTCGAGCACTGGCTGCCCTGGCAGGGCGACGCCGAGACCACCATCCGAACCGAGCGGGACTGGACCCGCACCGCCGTGGAATACCTGAGGAGCACCACATGACCACCACGACCAGCACCCACGCCATCGCCGTCATCGGAGCGGGCGGCAAGATGGGCATGCGGGTGTCGAACAACCTCGCGCGCACCGACCACACGGTCCGGTACGTGGAGAACTCCCCCGCAGGGCAGCAACGCACCCTCGACGCCGGTCGCGAGTTGACGGATGCCCCGACCGCCGTCGCCGACGCCGACATCGTCGTGTTCGCCGTGCCCGACCTCGCTCTGCAGTCGGTGACCGCTGAGCTCGTTCCGCAGATGAAACCGGGCTCGATCGCGCTGACGCTCGACCCCGCCGCCGCGTACGCCGGGCTGCTGACAGAGCGCGACGACGTCGTGCGCGCGGTCGCGCATCCGTGCCACCCGTCGATCTTCCTGAAGCGCACGACGGAGGAGGAGTACGCCGACACGTTCGGCGGCATCGCCGCCCCGCAGGATGCTATCGCCGCCATCGAGTCGGACGACCCGGAGAAGAAGGCGGTGCTGGATGCGACGGTGCGCGCCATCTACGCCCCCGTCGTCGACGTGCACTACGTGACAGTGAAGCAGCTCGCCCAGCTCGAGCCGACGCTCGTCGAGACCGTGGCCTGCATGATCGGCTCGCTCCTCAACGAGGCGCTGCAGGAGGCTGTGAACACGATGGGCGTTCCGGAACAGGCGGCGCGCAGCATCCTCTATGGCCACACCCAGGTCGCCCTCGCGAACGGTCTCCGGGGTGACAATCCCTTCAGCGACGCGTGCCTTATCGCGATGGACTACGGCCGCCAGAGCATCATCAAGGAGGACTGGAAGAAGATCTTCCGCGACGACGAGCTCGACAAGAATCTTGCCAAGATGCTGCACCTCGACCACATCGAGCGCTGACAACGGCATGACGGTGGCGGCATCCGAGAACGGGTCAGCGCCCTGGGTCGTCGCGGGCGCGCTCTGGGGCAGCGGCGAATGGTCGGCTGAGCTCGACGGTGCGGGGATCGCAGGAGTTCGGTTCCGCGACACGCTCGTGCTGACCGGCGTCCGCGCCGTCGTCCGGGATCACGACTGGAACACGTGTGCTCTCGAGGTCGACGCGAAGGAGCAGATCGGGAGCTCCCTGCGCCTGACGCTGCGATGCCCCGAACCGGGCGTGCAGCTCGAGGGCTCGCTCGAGTTCGATGCCTCGGGTCGAGCATTGAGCGTCGCGCTCGACCTCACGGTGGGCTCCGACTTCGAGACGAACCGCGTCGGACTCGTGGTGCTGCATTCCGCCTCGCTGAGCGGCACAGAGCTCACGGTCGAGCACACCGACGGCTCCGTGCAGCGAACCGCATTCCCGGTCGCGGTCAGCCCTCACCAGCCGGTCTTCGACATCGCCACGCTGGCCTGGCGTGCAGGCGACTTGGACGCGGCGCTGCGATTCGACGGCGACGTGTTCGAGATGGAAGACCAGCGCAACTGGACGGATGCCTCGTTCAAGACGTACAGCAGGCCGCTGGCTCTCCCCTTCCCGTACCTGCTCGGGGCCGGCTCACGTGTGCGGCAGACCGTGCGGCTCGAGGTGGAAGAGGGCTCGCCCCAGCGAGCCGTCGCAACGGTAGGGCCGCACTCGAGTTCGCGTGACCGCATCGTGCTCGACGCAGATGGCACGTTTCCAGCGATCGGGCTCGGCGCATCCACCGCACCCGATCCCGCGCCGCGGGCGAACGTCCCGATCGGATCGTTCCGCGTGGTCGAGCTGGACCTCGCGACCCCGAACTGGCCGGCCGCGCTGGATCGTGCCGCGTCGAGCGGCCTCCCCCTCGACGCGCGCATTGTGCTCGACGATGACCATCCGCACTCGCTCGACGACGCCGCGCGGATGCTCGCCGGGTTACGTCTGGTGCGCGTCGCAGCGTTCAACCGCGCCGGGCCCGCGCGTCACGTCTCGGACGCTCCCGCGGTGGCCGCACTCCGCGACGCCCTCGCACAGGCCGGCGTCAGCAGCCCGGTCGTGGGAGGTGCCCGCTCGCACTTCACCGAACTGAACCGGGAACGTCATCGCCTGCCGCGCGACCTCGACGGCGTGGTGTTCGCTACCACTCCCCTCTTCCACGAGCTCGGCACCCGTCAGCTCGTGCGCTCGCTCGCCATGCAGCGCATCGTCGCTGCACAGGCCGTGGCGGAGAACGCCGATGCGCCGGTTCACGTCGGCCCGGTCACCCTGCGTCCGCGGTTCAACGACGTGGCCACCTCGCCTCAGCCGCACGCGACCGGCACGACGTTGCGCGACGGCTACGGCGCCCAGTTCGCTCACGCGGACGATCCGCGTCAGACCGCGCCGGAACTGGCCGCCTGGACGATCGCCAGCGCCGCCGCCCTCGCCGTGCCGGGCGTGGCGAGCCTCACGTACTACGAGGAGTGGGGCCCGCGCGGCATCACGGATGCCGGTGGTACCGAATACCCGGTGGCGGCCGCGGTGCGTTCTCTCGCGGAACTCTCCGGAGCGCAGCTTCTGCACGGCGACTCGGCCGACGGCCTTATCTGGGCGATCGGCGCGCGCTCAGGCGAGCGGGAGACGCTCCTCGTGGCGAATCTCGACGATCGGCGACGCGAGGTGGCGGTCGTCACCGACTCCGCGAGCACGAGCGTGGTCGTCGACGCCGGATCGTGGCGCACCGCCGGCTGAGACGGCTCGTCTGCGCTCAGCGCCAGTCGTGGTCGGCGGAGAAGCCGAGTTCCCGCTGGATCTTGCGCGTGGAGACGAGCGACTCGAACTCGCCGAGATCGTCGGGCACCGGCGTACCCGGGAACCATGCGGCCGCGAGTTGCCGCGAAGGGATGCGCGACGCGGAGGTGGGGGCCGCGACGTTGTAGACCCGGAATCCGGGCTCCGGCTTGGCCAGCGCGAGCGCCACCGCCTTCGCACCGTCGCGCGCGTCGACCCACGTACCGATCAGATCGCGGCGATAGCCAGGGTCGGCGGCCCGCTCGAAGGTGCCGTACTCGTCTTCGGCGACGACGTTGGTGAACCGCAGTGCCGTGATGGCGGCATCCTCACGCCATCCGGCGAGCTGCGCGGCGATGGCCTCCTCGGCGACCTTGCCCAGTCCGTACGTGTTGTTCGCCTTCGTGAACGTCTCTTCGACGGGCAGCGCGGGCGGCGCCTCATCGAACGGGAAGCCCATCACCGTGATGCTGGAGGCGAACGCTATGCGGTCGATGCCGGCACGATGCGCCGCGAACATCACGTTGAAGGATGCCGTCACGTTGTTGTGGAACGTCGTCGCGTCGGGCACGATGCCGTTCACCGGAACGGCAGCGAGATGCACGAGAGCGTCGAGGCCATCGTGTCGCGCAGTGACCGACAGCAGGGCGTCGAGCGTCTGGCCGTAGTCACCCAGGTCGACACGTGTGAACCCCGGACCGACGGGTCCTGCGAGATCGAACCCCACGACGCGATGGCCCTCCTCGCGAAGACGCGCAACGGTGGCTCGCCCGAGTTTGCCGCCGCTGCCCGTGACCCCGATGATCATGCCCGCTAGGCTATTGCATATTCATTCGACACTGCAAGAAATGTAGGAATATGTCGGTCGCCATCGCTACTCCTCGGATCGAACACCACCGTCATCCACTCGGCATCGGCGAGGACCGACCGCGCATCTCCTGGGCCATCCGTACCGCTCCTATCGGGTGGACGCAACACAGTTATCGCCTCGGCGTCACGCGCGGGGAGGTGGAGGAAGTGTACGAGGTCGACTCCGCAGATCAGATCCTCGTGCCCTGGCCAGGCCCGGCGCTCGCCTCCCGGGAGCGGGCAGCCCTGCGGGTGTCCGTTCGTGGCGGCGACGCGGAGTGGTCCGCGTGGTCGCCCGTCGTCCACCTCGAGGCGGGCCTCCTTACGCCGGGCGATTGGTCCGCACTCCCGGTCGGCGCGTTCTGGAACGAGGATCCCGATTCGGATGACCGCCGCCCGTCGCTCGTGCGACGCACGTTCACGGTGCGCGAGGGCCTCGTTGGCGCCCGGCTCTATGCCACGGCTCACGGGCTCTACGAGGCCGAGCTCAATGGCCGGCGCGTGGGAGACGACGCGCTCTCCCCCGGTTGGACCGTCTACCGGGAGCGGCTGCGGTACCGCGCCTACGACGTAATCGGCCTGCTCGCGCCCGGCGACAATGCGATCGGCGCGTGGCTCGGCGACGGCTGGTACCGAGGGCGCCTCGGCTGGCGCGGCGGATTCCGCAACGTCTTCGGCGACGACCTCTCGTTCCTGGCCCAGCTCGAGCTCGAGTACGCGGACGGGTCACGGGACACGATCGCCACCGACACGTCCTGGCGTTGCGCCGAGAGTCCGATCCTGCGCTCGGGCATCTACGACGGGGAGGACTACGACGCCCGTCAGGAGCAGAGCGGATGGAGCACCGCCGGCTTCGACGATTCCTCCTGGCAGCCGGTGGCCGTGCGCCGCCGCGACCCGGCTACCCTCGTGGCACCGACCGCTCCGCCGGTGCGCTGCACTCAGGAGGTGCTGCCCGTCGAGGTGGCCACCACACCGTCGGGCAAGCTCGTCATCGACTTCGGGCAGAACCTCGTCGGCCGTGTGCGGATTCGCGTGCACGGTTCCCGTGGACAGACCGTCACGCTGCGCACGGCGGAGGTGCTGCAAGACGGCGAGCTCTACACCCGCCCGCTGCGCGGCGCGAGGTCGTCGGACAGCTATACCCTCGCCGGACTCGACCAGGGCGAGGAATGGGAGCCACGGTTCACTTTCCACGGCTTCCAATACGTCGAGGTGAGCGGCTGGCCCGGCGACCTGCGGGCCGACGTGGCGTACGGGGCGGTCGTTGCGCGGGTCTACCACACGGATCTCGAACGCACGGGCTGGCTCGAGACATCCGACCCCTCTCTCAATCGCTTGCATGAGAACGTCGTCTGGGGCCTGCGCGGCAACTTCGTCGATATCCCCACCGACTGCCCGCAGCGCGACGAGCGAGTCGGCTGGACCGGCGACATTCAGGTGTTCGGCCCGACCGCGTCGACGCTCTTCGATGTGTCCGGGATGCTTGCCGGCTGGCTGCGCGATGTCGCGATCGAGCAGCTGCCCGACGGCACCGTGCCGTGGTACGTGCCGGTGATCCCCGCCCACCACATGTGGACACCGATCCGGCCGGGCGCCGCGTGGGGCGACGTGGCTACCTTGCTGCCGTGGACGCTGTATCAGCGGTTCGGCGATGTCGGCGTCCTCGCCGACCAGTACGAGAGCGCGCGCGCCTGGGTCGATCTGATGGCCAGGCGTGCGGGCGAATCCCGGCTGTGGGACTCGGACTTCCAGCTCGGCGACTGGCTCGATCCCGCGGCTCCCCCGCACGATCCGGCCGACGCCAGAACGGACAGGCACCTCGTGGCGACCGCGTATTTCGCGCGCTCGGCACGCGTCGTCGCGCGTATGGCGGAGGTGCTCGAGCTGCCGGAAGACCAGGCGACGTACGACCGAGTGGCGGACGAGGTGGCCGCCGCGTTCGCCGAGGCGTACCTCGGCGAGAACGGCCGCATGTCGAGCGACGCGCAGACCGCTTACGCGCTGGCGCTGAGGTTCGATCTGATTCCGGATGCCCGCAGGCGCGCAGCAGCGGGCGACCGGCTCGCCGAGCTGGTCGCGGAGGCCGGCAACCGCATCGCGACCGGCTTCGTCGGAACGCCTCTGGTGAGCGATGCCCTGAGCGAGACCGGACACCTCGACACCGCTTACGACCTGCTGCTGGAACGCGGATGTCCGTCCTGGCTCTATCAGATCGACATGGGCGCGACGACGGTATGGGAGCGCTGGGACTCGCTGCTGCCGGACGGCACGGTGAACCCCGGCACGATGACGTCGTTCAACCACTACGCACTCGGTGCAGTAGCCGACTGGATGTACCGCGTCGTGGGCGGGCTCGCGCCTGCAGAGCCGGGCTACCGGCGCATCCACTTCGCTCCTCGCCCCGGCGGAGGACTCACCTCGGCGAGCGCCCGGCACACCACCCCGTACGGCGAGACGGCGATCTCGTGGTCACTCGACGGCGACCTCTTGCAGGCGACGATGACCGTGCCGTTCGGCACTCGGGCGGTGTTCGACTCCGGCATCGCAGAGCCCGAGGAACTCGAGCCGGGAACGCACCGGCGATCCGTGTCGATCCGGCCCGAGCTCTAGCAGAATGCCGCAACTGGCACGGGAGGCTGGCGCCACGGGCCGGGGTTGAATATCCTTTCGTAAGCGAATGCGCATCCAGCAGGCATCCGCCGATCCGAACGGAGCCCTCGTGTCAGTGCCTCACTACGGGCGAGCCGCCGACGGCCAGGTCAGACTCATGACCAAGGTAGCCCGCATGTATCACGAGCGCGGCATCCGGCAAGCGGACATCGCCACTTCGCTCAACATCTCTCAGGCGAAGGTGTCGCGCCTGCTCAAGCGCGCGGAGACCGTCGGCATCATCCGCACCACCGTCACGGTCGCGCCCGGTGTGCACGCCGAGCTGGAGGAACGGCTGGAGCAGCGTTTCGGCATTGCCGAAGCCGTCGTCGTCGACGTGGACCCTGACGCCGACGAGCACGAGACGATCGGCGCACTCGGCGCGGGCGCGGCCGCCTACCTAGAGGCGACGCTGAGCGGGAACGACCGCATCGGCGTCTCATCGTGGAGTCAGACACTGCTGGCCATGACGGAGCACATGCGGCCGTTCACCACGGGCGGCGCGACGGAGGTGGTCCAGCTGCTCGGCGGGGTCGGGTCGCCGGAGGTGCAGAGCCACTCGCACCGCCTACTCGGCGACCTCGCGCGCATCCTCGGCGCCGATCCGGTGTACGTGCAGGCGCCGGGCGTCGTGGCCAGCTCCGCCATCCGGGACAGCCTTCTCGGCGATCCCTCGATGCAGGAGGTCGCCCGCCACTGGCGCGACCTGACGATGGCGGTGATGGGGATCGGCAGCATCGAACCGTCGGACATCCTCGCCGTGAGCGGCAACGCGTTCGCCGCTTCCGATCGCGAACGGCTTATCGCCGACGGCGCGGTCGGCGACATCTGTCACCGCATCTTCCGCGCCGACGGCACCGCCATCACCGGCGCAGTGGATGACCGCATCATCGCGATCCCGGTCGAGGATCTTCGCCGGATCGCCCGTCGCATCGGGATCGCGGGCGGAAAGCGCAAGCGGGAGGCGATCAGGGGGGCGCTGTCCGGCGGGTGGGTCAACGCCCTGGTCACCGACCTGCAGACCGCGGAGGAGCTGGCAGGGCCGGCCCAGCAGACGGAGCAAGCCCAGAAGACAGGACGAGCCCAGCAGACGATCACAACGCAGACGAACTGAAGCGCAGCCGCCACGATGCGGGTTCGAGCGGGATGCGGTAGCGCGCCGGCAGAGCCGGCCCGCACGATGCGGACCCGAGCCCCTGCTGGGCGTGATCGAGGTTCAGCCAGATCTGCCCCGAGTCGGCCAGGTCGGCGGGATGCTCCGCCTCGGCGAGCGCCTTGCTCGACCACCGCCTGGCGGTGAACGCGAACGTGGGGTCGCCCGTGACGCGCAGGCCAGGGCATCCACTCCCGGTGAGTTCGAGCGCGCGGGTGTCGAGGTGGTTGCCGTTCTCCTGTGGATACGGATAGGGCGTCTGCAGCTCGTCGATCTCGGCTGCGAAGCAGCCCACCGCTGCCGACGCGCAGGAGTCGACGTACGATTCGTGCGGTCCGCGCCCGAACCATGCCGCTGATCGGTACTCCCCCGGCAGCCGGAACAGCAGGCCGAGCCGCGGCGGAACGACGTCGTGGTGCCCGTACGGAGTGTCGGACCAGGGCCCGTCGAAGGCGACGTGGACGCTCAGCTCGACCGCCTCGCTCTCCACCCGCCAGGCAAGCCGGTACAGCAGCCCGAACGGCTGCGAGGCAGGCGCCGCGCGTCCGGTGACGGTGACCTTGTTCCCCTCGTGCGTCACCGACCGGGTGGTGGTGACCAGGTCGTCGAGGCCGGTGCGGAGCCAGACGGCCGCGAGGTCGTTCCTGCCGCCCTGGCCGCGGTCGTTCTCGGTCGGTGCGCGCCACAGGTCGAGGTCCGGGCCATTCAGTTCGACCGGCCCGAAGCGAAGCAGGCGTCCCGTCGCGGCGTCGAACAGCGCGTCGCCGACACGAAGACGATCGCCATGCGCAGATGTCGGGCGCGGAGCCGCAGGGCAGACGCCCGCCGAGACCGGCTCCAGGGGCGCCGGCGGGGTGCCTGATTGCAGGCATCCCTGCCCCCAGGCGATGACGTGGCGGGCGGATGCCCATGCGGTGTCGTGAGCGAGGCGTGCTTCGACGGTCAGCCACCACTCTCCGTCGACCTTGCAGGGCGCGCAGGGCAGCGGCACGGCGACGGATTCACCGGGGGCAAGTGCCGGCACGTGCAGCACGCCGGACTCCGACGGCTCCCCATCGCGTTCGAGCCGCCACGCGAACTCGAGCCGCTGCGTCGACGCGGAGTCGAACCTGTTCAGGATCTCGATGACGTCGGTCACGGTTATGGCGATCGGCTCGTACGCCTTTTTGACCTCCGCCAAGGCCGGAGAGGCCGTTCGATCGGCGAAGAGCAGGCCGTCGAGGCAGTATCGTCCGCCGTTCGGCGTCGCGGCGACGTCGCCACCGTGCATCACGAAGTCGCGGCCGTGCTCGTCGACCGCGCGGAAGCCGTGGTCGATCCACTCCCAGATGAAGCCGCCGCAGAACCTGTCCGACGACGACAGGATGCCGACGTAGTCGACGAGGGAGCCCGGTCCGTTCCCCATCGCGTGTGCGTACTCGCAGAGCAGAAAGGGCAGGCCTCGGCGACGACGGTCATCCGCTTCGCTCACCCCCTCGTAGGGTTCCTCCTCGCGCCGGCCGATCGCCTCGAGGTCGTCGAGGGACGGGTACATCACGGAGTGGACGTCGGAGTTGCGGTAGGTGCGGTCGCGCTCGTAGTGAATCGGTCGTGACGGGTCGCGCTCACGGATCCACCTCTCCGCGACGTCGAAGTTCTCACCGCCCTCGCTCTCGTTGCCGAGGGACCAGATCACGACGCTCGGCCGGTTCTTGTCCCGCTCCACCATGCGCCGGGTGCGGTCGAGGAAGGCATCCTCCCACCGGGGATCGCGGGGTGGATTGCCCTCCCAACCGGAGTAGATGAAGCCGTGCGTCTCGAGGTCGCTCTCCTCCACCACCCAGAGCCCGTACTCGTCGCACAGCCGCAGGAACTCCGGATGCGGCGGATAGTGCGACGTGCGCACCGCATTGATGTTGTGCCGCTTCATCAGCTCGATGTCGCGGATCATCGTCGTCCGCTCGAGCGTGCGCCCCGTCTCCCAGTCGTATTCGTGCCGGTTGACGCCGCGGAAGAAGACCCGGCATCCGTTGACGGTGAGCACGCCGTCGACGATCGCGACAGTTCGGAAGCCGATGGCGAGTTCGACGGTCTCGGTGGCCGAGCACAGAGTGCCGCGGTAGAGGCGCGGATGCTCCGCACTCCACGGCTCGACGGGCACCGTTACCGGCTCTCCCGCAGGCATCCGGATCCCGAGCTCGGGCACCTCGACGACGGCCGGAACGCTCGCGTCGACCCGGAGCATTCCGATGCCGGTCTCGTGATCGAACGCGGCGTGCACGGTGTGATCGTCGATCGATGCAGCGGTTCGCTCGATCAGTTCGACGTCGCGGAAGATGCCGGGGAGCCACCACATGTCCTGGTCTTCCAGGTAGCTTCCTGCGGACCACCGGTGCACTCGCACCGCGAGCACGTTCTCGCCCCGCGCGATCGGTGCGTCGAATTCGAAGGGCAGTCGGCTGCCGGTCGACCAGCCCAGCTCCTCGCCGTTCAGCCACACCTTCGCGCAGGAGTCCACGCCCTGGAACCTCAGAACCGCGTTCGTCCAGTCGTCCGGAACGGTGAAGCGCAGCCGGTAGTCACCCGTCGGGTTCTCGTCGGGCACCCGCGGCGGATCGATCGGCATCGGATAGGCCGTGTTCGTGTACCGAGGCCCGTCAGCGGTACCGAGCAGCGAGCACGGCGAACTCTCACCCGGCGGCGTCACTTTCTGCAACACCCAATGCGACGGAACCGAGATGCGGTCCCACGCGGAGTCGTCGAAGCCGTCGAGCATGAACTCGTCGCCGCTGCCCGCGGCGGTCGCAGACAGCCGGAACGTCCAGGTGCCGTTCAGGGACAACCTGCGTGCGTCGCTTACGACATCCGCTCGCGGTTCGCGCCTTCCGGCGCCAGGAGCGAACGATTCCCAGTAGCCACTCATCCCTTTCCGGCGGCGAGCCGCTCGCGGAGACGCCGGATGCCCGGCTCGAGGCTCGTCAGCACCGGCACGTCGACCTTCACCGCACCCGCCGCGCTCGCCATCGACGCTTGGGCGAGCACGACCACGTCCGCGTGCGGCGCAACCCGCTCGATCGCCTCGCCGACCAGGCGATCGTGGGTCTCCCGGTCGCCGCCGGACACCGCGGCGAAGGCACCGTCGATGACCTCGCTCATGACGATTCTCTCGACCCCGGCGAGCTCCGCACGTTCGCGGATCAGCGCGACCGTCGGCTCGCAGGTGGTCGGCAGCGTCGCGAGCACGGCTATCCGCTCCCCCGCCTGCACCGCCTGGTCGGCCATCGCCTCGTCGATGCGCAGCACGGGAATGCCCACCCGCTCGGCGGCGGCACCGGCCAGCTGGGAGATGGAGGAGCAGGTGAGCATCACGACCTCGGCGCCCGCGCTCTGCGCCGCCTGCACCAGGTCTGTCACGCGCTCGGGAACCGACGCCGCCCGCTCGGCGTCAGAAAGGTCGGCCACGATGCGGTCGTCGAGGTAGTTGATCGCCGTGGCATCCGGAAGAAGCCGGCCGGCCAGCTCCATCACCGGGGGGATGACGACGGCTCCGGTGTGCAGGAAGGCGACTCGTGTCACGTTTCTCATCCCTTCAGAGAGCCAGCGGCGAGGCCGGCCATGATCTTCTTGTTGAGGAAGATGAAGACGATCATCAACACGATGATGTTGATGCTGACCGCCGCGAACAGCGGTCCGTACTGCGTCGACCCATACTGGTCGTTCAAGCTGAGCAGGCCCACCTGAATGGTGGCCAGCGAGGGATCGGTGGTGAACGTCAGCGCCACGAGCAGGTCGTTCCACACGCTGAAGAACTCGACCAGCGCCACGGTCAGAATGGCGTTGCGCATGAGAGGGAAGCCGATCAGGAAGAACGACTTCAGTGGGCCACAGCCGTCGACCGTGGCGGCCTCGAACAGCTCGCGCGGCACGGATCGGAAGTACGCGGCCATCAGGAACGTGGTCAGCGGCAGCCCCATGACCGTGTACGTGAGGATCATCGGCAAGAGCGAGCCGGTGATGCCGACCTTGAAGTAGACGATGAACAGCGGCACCAGGATCATCTGCCCGGGAACCATGATGCCGCCGAGGATGAGCAGCAGCAGCGCCTTCTGTCCGCGCCAGATCATGATCTCCAGCGCGTAGCCCGCGGCGACGCCGAGCGCGATCATGAGCGCAACCGATGGGATGGTGACGAGGATGCTGTTGCGATAGTTGACGGCGACGTTTCCGCGGGTGAACGCCTCGACGTAGTTACTGAGGTCGAAATGCGTCGGGAGGCTCCAGGTCGGACTGGAGAGGAACTCGGTCTGCGACTTGAACGAGCCCATCAGCACCCAGAACTGCGGGTACAGCACCACGATCAGGAGCACCGCCACCAGGATCCAGACCGGGATGCGGCGAAGGATGCGCACGGCTCGGCGCGATGCTGTCGTTTTGACCCGCGAACGCCCGGTTGCGCTCGGAGCGACGAGTTGCTGCGTCGACGTCATCTCAGGCATCCGCTTTCCGGCTCGAGGAACGGAAGACCGTCAAGGTGAATGCGAGACAGAGCAGCGTGAGCACCAGTGCGATCGTGCTCCCGTAGCCGTAGTCGCCGTAGTCGAAGGCCGTGCGGTACATGTACAGCGTCAGCGGTGACGTCGACGTGCCCGGGCCGCCGTTGTTCAGCGCGAGGAGACTGTCGAAGACCTTGAGCGTCGAGTTCAGGCTGAAGATCACGGACGACAGCAGAATCGGCATCGAGAGCGGAAGCACGATGTGCCGCACCAGGCGCGGTCCGTTGGCACCGTCGAGGCGCGCGGACTCGATGATCTCGTCGGGGATGTCCAGCAGCCCGGTGTAAAGCAGCGCGGCGTAGAAGCCCATGGAGCTCCAGAGCGTCATCGCCAGCGCGACGCCCATCGTGCCGATCGTGGAGGCGAGGAACTCGACGCTCTTGCCGCCGAAGAAGTTGATGATGTCGTTGATCGGCCCCTGGTTGGCACCCACCGACACGAAGTTGCGGAACAGCAGCGCCACCGCGACCGTCGGCAGCACCATCGGGAAGAACACGGCCGTGCGCACGAACGCCGATCCCTTCCGCAGCACGAACACATACAGCAGCGCGAGAAGGTAGCCGAGCACGATCTGGCCGACCGTCGCCAGCACAGCGAAGACGATGCTGACGATGAGCGACTGGATCGCGGCCGGGTCGCCGACGAACTTCACGAAGTTGGCGAAGCCGATGAACGTGAACCCGCTCAGGGTATTGCCGGTGAAGAACGAGAGCCCAAGGGACCAGCACACCGGCACCAGCTTGAGCAGAACGTAGACGATCAGCGTCGGCCCGAGCAGGATGGCGATCGTCTTGCGATCGCCGAACACGCGTTTCATTCGCTTCCCTTACACTTGCCCGGCCCGGATTCTCGCCGACGGCGATCGTCCGGGCCGGGCACGACTGAACGGTCCTACTTGTTGGCCTCGATGCTCGACTGCAACTGGGACATGTAGGTCTGCGCCGACATCTGCCCCGTCGTCAGTAGCGAGACGTTCGACTGCGCCAGTGCCGTGGACTTGGCATCCATCAGTGCCTCGAACCAGAGAACAGTCTGTTTGATGCCGGAGACCTTCTGCTGAACCATCTTGGTCGGCGCGTCGATGTTCTTCACCGGCGTGTTGATCTTGAAGCCGGAGACGATCCCCGAATCCTGCAGCGCTTGCGAACCGTAGTTCTGCGCGATGCACTTGAGCCACGCGGCCACTTTGGGTCCGTACGACTTCGGCGTCATCGCCATCGCCGCACCGGCGTTCGCCGGCCACTGGTCAATGCTCCCCGCACCACCGGAAACGGCCGGGAACGGCATCAGCCCGACGTTGTCGGCGCCGATCACGTCCTGCGACTTGTCGTTGATGTTGCTCAGCAGCCACGAACCGTCGTACATCATCGCGGCCTTGCCGGTCAGGAAGAGGTTGTTCGCCTGAGCCGCGTTCGTCGAGATGAACCCGGTGCCGAAGTATCCGTTCTTCGCCATGTCCTGGACCTCCTGCGCGGCCTTCACGTACTTCGCGTCGGTGAGCTTCGCCTTTCCGCTCTGGATGTTCTTCATCGCGTCAGGACCGAGGCTTCGGAAGATGTACATGCCGATGAGTCGGGTGACCGGCCACGCGTCGGCGCCGTCGGTAGCGAACGGCGTGTAGCCGGCATCCTTGATCTTGGCCGCGTCGGACACAGCTGGTCGAACGTCGTCGGCTCAGAGAGGCCAAGCTTGTCGAAGATCGCCTTGTTGTACCAGATGCCCTCGATGTTGTACTGGTACGGCAGCGAGACCATCTGCCCGTAGACCGAGTTCACGGTGGATGCGGCGGCGGGGAGGATGTCGTCCCATGCGCCGAGCTTCTTCAGCGCGGTCTCGTAGTTCAGCACGAGGCCGTTCTTGCCGAGATCGCCGTCGGGCCGCACCATCGAGGTTCCCGCGATGAAATGCACGGGAAGCGCGTTCTGGCTCGCGAGAAGCGTGATCTTCTGCACGACGTCGGCCTGTGCGACGGTCTGGTCGACCAACGGGAGTGCGGTGTTCTCCGCCTTGCACTTGCCCGCCGCGAGGTTCTTCAGTTCGGTGGCCAGGGCGGGATTCTCGTTCGCAGTGAGCACCGTGAACTTCGCCGGGTCCTTGCCCGTGGCGCCCCCACCGGAGGTCGAACCGGCGTTCGAGGCGCCGCTCGAACAGGCGGCGAGCGAAACCGCCGCGGCGAGGGCGATACCGGCCGCCAGGGCGGTGCGGCGGTGTCGTCGATTGATCATGACGTCCTCCTTGACGAGGTGAATCAGGCATGGGGGTCTGTTGACAGCGACATTAGGCACGACCCGGCGTCGTGTCAATACTCAGGCTTGAAATTCTATTCACTTCACAGGCGAATCGCGCTACGATGCACATCCATGCAGCCGCGTGACCTTTTTCGCGAGCTCGATTCGACCAGCGCCGATGCACGGGAGACCTCCATGCCGACCAGTACCCTCAACAGGCCGCCTCTGCGGCCCCTGCACGCCCGTGACGCGAGCTGGACCAGCGGGTTCTGGCATGACATTCAGCGGCGCACCTTCGACGCGAGCATCCCTGCGATGTGGCGCTCGCTCAGCGATCCGGCCGTGAGCCCCGGACTGCAGAACTTCCGTATCGCCGCCGGCGAGATCAAGGGCGAGCACCAGGGTCCGCCGTTCATGGACGGCGACTTCTACAAGTGGCTCGAGGCGGCGATCACCCGGCTCGAGGTGGAGGAGGACCCGGAGCTCGCGACGCTGGTCGACGACGTTGCGCGACTGATCGCATCCGTGCAGCGCGAAGACGGATACCTGCACACGCCGACGCTCATCGCTGCCCTGAATCGCGAGCAGTCCGTCGAGCTCGCCGACCGATTCCAGTTCGAGACCTACAACCTCGGCCACCTCATCACGGCGGGCGTACGGCATCACCGGGCTACAGGGTCCGACACGCTTCTCGCCGTCGCACGCAGAGCCGCAAGTTTCCTCGAGCACCTGGCAGCGGACAAGCCCCTGGAACTGGCGCGCAGCGCGATCTGCCCCTCCCACTACATGGCGGTGATCGACCTGTACCGCGAGACGGGCGACGACCGGTACCTGCGCCTGGCAGAGGCGTTCGTGCGCGTGCGCGACGAATTCGACGAGGGAGGCGACGACAACCAGGACCGCCTGCCCGTGCGCGAACAGCGCACCGTCGCGGGGCACGCGGTCCGAGCGAACTATCTGTACGCCGGGCTCGCCGACCTCGCCATCGAAACCGGAGACGACGAACTCGTCGGGGTGCTTCAGACGCTCTGGAACGATGTCGTCGACTCGAAGCTGTACGTCACCGGCGGATGCGGCGCCCTCTACGACGGCGCATCACCGGATGCCTCGCCCTGGCAATCCGAGATCAGTCGCGTCCATCAGGCGTACGGCCGCGCCTACCAGCTGCCGAACACGACGGCGCACAACGAGTCGTGCGCCAACATCGGCATGATCCTGTGGAGCGAGCGGATGCTCGCGATCACCGGCGACGCCCGCTACGCCGACGTCGTCGAGCTCGTCGCCTACAACAGCCTGCTCGCGGGCGTCGGGCTCTCGGGGACCGACCACTTCTACACGAACCCGCTCCGGCAGGTTCGCGCGCTGCCGTATCCGCTGCGCAGGCCGGGCGACACCGCGCTGCATCCGACGCCGGCTCCGCCGCCCTCCGATGCGCGTCTCCGGCAGGAGTACCTCAGCTGCTTCTGCTGCCCGCCCAACACGGCCAGAACGCTCGCCCGGCTTCACGAACTCGCCGGCTCGGTCTCCGAGGGCGGCGCGTACGTGCACCTGTACGGCGGAGCCGAGCTGCGCTTCGAGCAGGGCTCCCGGGTACTGGCCGTGAGCGAGACCAGCGATTATCCGTGGGACGAATCGGTGACGTTCACCGTCACCGAGGTCGTGGACGGCGGGATGCCCTTCCACGTGCGCATCCCGGGCTGGGCTCGCTCGGCCCGGCTGAGCGTCAACGGCGAAACGGTTCCCGACCCGAAGGCGGGGCGCTACACCGTGATCGACCGCGAATGGCGGGTCGGCGACACGATCGACTTGCTGCTCCCGATGCCGGTTCGCATCCTGCGCGCCAACCGGCTGGCCGAAGAGATCACGAACCAGGTGGCCGTGCAGCGCGGTCCCGTCGTGTACTGCCTGGAGAGCACGGACGTCGTGGGAGACATCCCGCTGGAGCGACTCGCACTGCGTCGCGATGCGCGACTCGAGGCCGTCGAAGGCGAGGTCGAAGGACATCAATTGCGAGTCATCCCCCTCGAGTTGACCGTGCTGCCGGAAGGCGGCAATGGCGGTCTCTACGAAGACATCGACGGCGCCGAACTCACGTCGACGCGGTCTCGGCTCATCCCGTACTTCGCCTGGGGCAATCGCGGCCCCTCGGAGATGTCGGTCTGGCTCCCGGTGGTGTGGTGAGATGGCGAACGAACGATTCGTGACGGCGACGTACGTCGTCGAGACCTGTCTTCCCCTGCAGCGCGCCGTGGATGTGCTCGCCGGTGAACAGTCGACAGGAACCTTCGTGCGCGTCGGCCGCGAATCCGCGGAGCTACGCGCCGAGTTCGCCGCGACGGCCGTCGAGGTCACGGAGCTGCCGCTGACCGGATCCTCGCCGTTGCCCGGCACAGTAGGCGACCCGGCCGATCGCCGCAGAGCACGCGTCGTCGTGCGCTTTCCGCTCGACAACTTCGGCCCGTCGATTCCGAACCTGCTCGCCGCGGTGGCGGGGAACCTCTTCGAGATCAAGGAACTGGCGGCGGTCAAGCTGGTCGACCTCGAACTGCCCCAGGAGTTCGCCGAACGGTACCGGGGACCGCAGTTCGGCGTCGAGGGCACCCGGCGACTGGTCAGCCGACCGCAGGGCGCGATGCTCGGCACGATCATCAAGCCGAGCATCGGGCTCTCGCCCGAGGAGCTCGCCGAGGTGGTCGACGAGCTTGCCGGTGCCGGCATCGACTTCATCAAGGACGACGAGCTACAGGGCAACGGTCGCAAGGCGCCGCTGGCGGAGCGGGTCAGGGCCGTGATGCCCGTGCTCGAACGACACGCCGATCGCACGGGCGTGAAACCGATGTACGCCTTCAACATCACCGACGACATCGACCGGCTCGAGGCCAATCACGATCTCGTCGTCGCGGCAGGCGGCACCTGTGTGATGACGTGCGTCAACATGATCGGGCTCGCGGGCCTCGACTATCTGCGGCGTCGTTCACAGGTCCCCATCCACGGGCACCGCGCCATGTTCGGCGCCTTCTCGCGCTCGGACCAGCTTGGGATAGGGTTTCGGGCGTGGCAGAAGCTGGTGCGGCTGTGCGGCGCCGACCACCTTCACACCAACGGCATCAGCAACAAGTTCTACGAGACGGATGACCAGGTGCTCGACTCGATCGCGGCGGTGCGGGCCCCGCTGCTCGGGCTCACCTCGATGGTCCCCGTGCTGTCGTCCGGGCAGTGGGGCGGCCTGGCCCAC
Organism: Humibacter ginsengiterrae; assembly: GCF_054780115.1. Lineage (NCBI taxonomy): Bacteria > Bacillati > Actinomycetota > Actinomycetes > Micrococcales > Microbacteriaceae > Humibacter > Humibacter ginsengiterrae. The sequence continues at coordinate 76,533 of NZ_BAAGWY010000002.1, read as the reverse complement.
GCCACATTCCGCGAGGTCGGCACCACAGACCTGCTGGTGCTCGCCGGCGGCGGCATCCACGGACACCCGGACGGCGTCGCGGCAGGCGTCGCCAGCATGCGGGATGCCTGGGAGTCGGCAGCGCGCGGCGACGACGTGACTAGCGCGCTCGAGCGGTCGACACCGCTGCGGCGGGCGACGGAGACGTTCGGGCCGGTGCGTGTCTGACGACCTGATCGCGTTCTACGGCGACGACTTCACCGGAAGCGTCGACGCGCTGCTGCAGTTCTCCCGGCGCGGGTTGAGCGGACGGCTCTTCGTCGGTCTGCCCTCCCGTAACGAGCTGACGGACGCCGCGACCGCCTGCGACGTCGTGGGCGTCGCCGGTATCGCACGGTCGCTGCCGACCGGACTGCTGGCGGATGAGCTCACCCCGGTCTTCGAGGCGTTCGTCGCCCTCGGAGCGCGCGTCGTGCAGTACAAGGCGTGTTCGACGGCGGACTCCTCACCGGCCATCGGGAGCCTGGGGCGCGTGATCGAACTCGGCAGGATGCTCGTGGCATCGCGCCCCGTTCCGGTGCTCTTCGCGCAGCCCGACTTCGGCCGCTACACGGTCTTCGGACATCACTTCGCCACCGAGGGCGGGACGGTCTACCGGTTGGACCGGCAGCCGACGATGTCGAGTCATCCATCGACCCCGATGCACGAGTCGGACCTGGCGCTTCACCTGTCGCAACAGACCGAGCTGCAGGTCGCCCATATTCCGTTCACGGAATATGCCTCGGGGTCGGCGCTGGATGTCCGGCTCGCCACGTCTCCTGCCGGTGCCGTGGTGCTCGATGCGTTCAGCGACGACCAGCTGCGTCTGCTCGGCGAAGCGGTGCTCGCGCTGCCGCGCCCCGTCTTCGCACTCGGATCCGGAGGACTCAGCCGGGCGCTGGCCGAAGCGCTCACTTCCGAGCATCACATCGATGACGAACCGATCGCCGGCCAGCTCTCTGCCCCTGGGCCCACGCTCGCCGTCTCCGGAAGCAGGTCGGCTCAGACTGCACGTCAGCTGCAGGCCGCGCACGCTGCCGGGTGGCAGGTTTTCGCGCTTCCGCTCGGCGACGCCGACGCGATCGCACGAACCTCCGATCGGGTCGTGTCTGCCCTGACTGCGGGCGAGAGCGTCGCCCTCACATCGCACGACAGCGACGTCGAACCCGTGGAGGATGCGCTCGGGTCGATCGCAGAGAGCGCAGCCGCCATCGTCACGGCGGCGACCGAAGCCGGAGCGACGAGTCGCGTGATCGTCTGCGGTGGCGATACGTCGAGCCGCGTGACGAGGATGCTCGGCATCCGGTCGCTTTCCATCGCCGCGAACCCGTGGGGCAACATCGTGCTCCTCCGAGGCCACGCGCCGGGCTCCGCGATCGATGGCGTCGAGTTGCTCCTCAAGGGCGGCCAGGTCGGCAGCGACGACCTCTTCGAACGGGTGCGTCGTCTCGGCGATTCTACGACGCCCCCGATCGGGTAGACGATGGGTTCGGATCGCACAACACGAGCGTGGAGGTTGACGTGTCACTGGGCAGGAAGCCGCAGACCGTGCCGGATGCCCCCGGCCTGCTGAGCAGCCTGGGGAGGGTCTCCGCACACGTCGGCATCACCGCCACAGATCGGCTCACCGCGGCGCACGACGCATCCCACTACCGGCTGGTGCCGCAGGCCGTCGCGCTCGCGGGTGATGCGGATCAGGTGGCGGGCATCCTCGCCGTCTGCGGCGCGCACGGGGTTCCCGTGACGTTCCGCTCGGGCGGCACGAGCCTGTCTGGTCAGGCCGGCGGCGCGGGCGTCGTCATCGACACCCGACGGCGTTTCCGCGCGATCGAGGTGCTCGACGACGGCGAGCGCGTGCGCACGCAACCGGGAGCGACCGTGAGGGCCGTCAACACTCGGCTGGCGCGGCACGGCCGCCGGCTGGGTCCTGATCCGGCGAGCGAGATCGCGTGCACCATCGGCGGCGTCGTCGCCAACAACTCCAGCGGGATGTCGTGCGGCATCCACGCGAACACGTACCGCACCCTGCAGAGCGCGGTGCTCGTTCTGCCCAGCGGTACCGTCATCGACACGTCCGCGCCGGAGGCGGCCGAGCTTCTGCGCGCGGAGGAGCCGCGCATCGAGCAGGGACTGTGGCAACTGCGCGACCGGGTGCGGAGCAACCCCGAGTCGGTCGCGACGCTCCGCAGGCTGCACTCCATCAAGAACACGATGGGCTACGGCCTCAACTCGTTCCTCGACCATGACGAGCCGGTCGACATCCTCGAGCACCTCGTCGTTGGCTCTGAGGGCACGCTCGCGTTCGTCGCCGAGGCGACGTTCCACACGGTTCCCGTCTTGCCGCACGCGGCGACGGGGCTGCTCGTGTTCCCCTCGCTGGCCCAGGCGACCGCGGCGCTGCCCGCGCTGGTCGATGCAGGATTCGCGACCATCGAGCTGCTGGACGCCGCCTCGCTCCGCGTCGCACAGCGCGACCCCGAGGCGACCGACGAGCTGCGAGAGCTGAACGTCGTCGACCACGCCGCGCTGCTCGTGGAGTTCCAGGAGCAGACAGCCGAGGCACTGGATGCCCGCATCGCGCGGTCTCGTGACCTCCTGGCCGGTCTACCGCTGGATCACCCGGCGGCCCTCACCACCGACGCCCGTGCCCGCGCCGATCTGTGGCACATCCGCAAGGGTCTGTACACGGCTGTGGCGGGGGCCAGGCCCTCCGGTACGACCGCGCTGCTCGAAGACATCGCGGTGCCCGTCGACCGGCTGAACGAGACCTGCACTCGTCTCATCGCCTTGTTCGAGGAGCACGGCTACGAGGGATCGGTGATCTTCGGGCACGCGAAAGACGGCAACATCCACTTCCTGGTGAACGAGCGCTTCGACGGGCCGGCGGCGATCGAGCGCTATCGCGCGTTCACCGAGCAGATGGTCGACCTGGTGCTCGCACAGGGCGGAACGCTGAAGGCGGAGCACGGCACCGGCCGCATCATGGCGCCGTTCGTGCGGCGCCAATACGGCGATGAGCTGTACGAGGTGATGTGGGAGCTGAAGCGGCTCATCGATCCAGGCATGACGCTGAACCCCGGGGTGCTGCTGACGGATGAAGCCGAGGGCTACCTGAAGCACCTGAAGGTGGCGCCCACCGTCGAGCCCGAGGTCGACCGGTGCGTGGAATGCGGGTACTGCGAACCCGTCTGCCCGAGCAAGGACATCACGCTCACCCCCCGGGAGCGCATCGTCATGCGCCGCGAGCTGCAGCGGGCACGTGCTGCGGGCGATGCCGAGCTAGTCGACACGATCGAGCGCGAGTACCGGTACGAGGGCGTGCAGACCTGCGCGGTCGACGGCATGTGCCAGACCGCGTGTCCCGTGCTGATCAACACCGGCGACCTCGTGCGCCACCTGCGCGCCGAAGCGAACGGTCGCGTGGAACAGGCCATGTGGTCGACGACGGCGAAGCATTGGGGCACGATTTCCCGCACGGGCGGTGCGGCGCTGTCGGTCGCGAAGGCGATGCCCGCTGTGCTCCCCGAGCTGGCAACCCGGACCGCTCGATCGGTGCTCGGCACCGACACCGTGCCGCAGTACTCTCCCGAGCTCCCCGGTGGCGGTAGCCAGCGGCGACCTGTCCAAAGCGCGGACCCCGCGGCCGTCTACTTCCCTAGCTGCACCAACACCATGTTCGGTCCCGTGGGAGGCGACGGGGTCTCCGAGTCGTTCCTGCGCTTGTGCGAGCGCGCCGGCGTGCAGGTGGCGACGCCCGAGGGCATCCCCTCGCTGTGCTGCGGAACGCCGTGGAAGTCCAAGGGCCTCACCGACGGCTACGCGTCCATGACGGAACGCGTGGTCGCGGCGCTGCTGACGGCGACGGATGCCGGCAGGCTGCCGGTCGTGTGCGACGCGTCCTCGTGCAGCGAGGGTCTCGACGTCATGCTGTCCGCTGCCGCGGCGAACGGCATCCGGGTCGTCGATGCGGTGGAGTTCGTCGACGAGCACGTGCTGCCGAAGCTGCCGGCCGGGCAGAAGATCGACTCCCTCACCCTTCACCCCACCTGCTCATCGACCCGCATCGGCGCGAACACGGCCCTCGTGCGCGTCGCCGAGGCGGCGGCCGAGCGGGTGACCGTGCCGGAGGACTGGGGATGCTGCGCGTTCGCCGGCGACCGGGGCATGCTGCATCCGGAACTCACCGCCAGCGCCACCCGGGCCGAGGCGGCCGAGGTCGCCCGCATCGGCAGCACGGAGCACGCGTCCCTCAACCGCACCTGCGAGCTCGGGATGACCCGCGCGACCGGTCGCGAGTACCGCCACGTTCTGCAGGTGCTCGACGACGTCACCGGCTAGGGGGAGCGGCCGTCAGTGCCGCAGGCGGTAGCGCAGCGACTCCAGCTCGGCCGTCAATGCGGCCGGCACACGGCCGCCGAACCGGGTGAAGAAGTGCTCGGTGAGGTCGCACTCGGCGAGCCAGGCGTCCGGGTCGATCTCGAACAGGCGGTCGAGGGCATCCGGTGCCAGATCGAGCCCGTCGACGTCGAGCGAAGCCCGCACAGGAACCCGGCCCACGGGGGTGTCCACGGCGCCCGCAGTGCCCTCGAGCCGACCGACGATCCACGCGACGACACGCATGTTCTCGGCGAATCCGGGCCACAGGTACGAGCCGTCCGGTCCCTTGCGGAACCAGTTCACCTGGAACACCGCCGGTGCGCCGGAGCCGAGCGTCTCGCCGATGTTCAGCCAGTGCGCCCAGTGGTCGGCCATGTTGTAGCCGCAGAACGGCAGCATCGCGAACGGGTCGCGGCGCAACTCGCCGACGGTTCCCTCCGCAGCGGCGGTACGCTCCGACGCGATGGTCGCGCCGAGGAACACGCCGTGCTTCCAGTCCCTGGCCTGCAGAACGAGCGGCACGTTGGATGCTCGGCGCCCGCCGAAGACGATGGCGTCGATCGGCACGCCGTCCGGGTCCTCCCAGTCGTCGGCGATGGTCGGGCACTGCTCGGCCGCGACGCAGAACCGGGAATTCGGATGCGCTGCAGGGCGCCCGGAGTCCGGCGTCCAGTCCTCGCCGCGCCAGTCGATCAGGTGCGCGGGCGGCTCGTCGGTGAGCCCCTCCCACCACACGTCACCGTCGTCGCGTAGCGCCACGTTGGTGAAGATCGTGTTGCCCCACATGGTCTCAACGGCCGATCGGTTGGTCGACTCCCCCGTGCCCGGTGCGACGCCGAAGAAGCCGCGCTCCGGGTTGATCGCGCGAAGCCGGCCGTCTGCATCGGGCTTGAGCCAGGCGATGTCGTCGCCGATGGTCTCGACCGTCCAGCCCGGCAGCTGCGAGCGCAGCATGGCGAGGTTCGTCTTGCCGCACGCGGACGGGAACGCAGCCGCGATGTGGTGCTGACGCCCGGCCGGAGAGGTCACCTTGATGATGAGCATGTGCTCGGCCAGCCAGCCCTCCTCGCGTGCCAGCTGCGAGGCGATGCGCAGGGCGAAGCACTTCTTGCCGAGCAGCGCGTTGCCGCCGTATCCCGAGCCGTACGACCACACCTCGCGGTCTTGCGGGAAGTGCACGATGTACTTCGTGTCGTCGCACGGCCACGGGACATCCTCGCGGCGGATGCCCGTGGCATCCACGAGCGGGTACCCCACACTGTGCACGGTGCGCACCCACGGCTGCCCGGCCTCGATGAGCTCGAGGGCGCGGCTGCCCATGCGGGTCATGATGCCCATGGAGACGACCACGTACGGGGAGTCGGTGATCTCGACCCCGAGCTGTGAGATCGAGCCGCCGAGCGGGCCCATCGAGAACGGCACGACATACATGGTGCGGCCCCGCATGCTGCCCTCGAACACTCCGCGCAGCTCCTCGCGCATCTCGGCGGGCTCGCGCCAGTTGTTCGTCGGTCCCGCGTCGTGCTCGTGCTCAGAGCAGATGAAGGTGCGCGTCTCAACCCGGGCCACGTCGCCGGGGTCGGTGCGGGCGAGGTAGCTGCCGGGCCGCCATTCGGGGTTCAGCCTGATGAGCTGGCCGCTCTCCACCTGAAGCCGGAACAGCCGGTCGGCCTCAGCGCGCGACCCGTCGCACCAGACGATCTCGTCGGGCTGCGTCAGCTGCGCGATCTCGGCGACCCAGGCGGCGAGCGCGGGGTCGGTCGTGCCCGTGGCCTCGCCTGCGCGCGCCGCGCCGGCCGAAGCGGCCGACCCGTTGCCCGTCGATGGTGAAGCCGGGCGGATGTCGGTGCCCTCGCCATCCGCCCGGCTGGTCTGTGTGGTCTGGCTGAGTCGCGGCGCGGACGCGTACGAGTTCCGCGGCTTTGCCGAGTCCGGCGCGGTCGAGATCTGCGTCTTCGAGTTCTGTGCCGTCGAGTTCTGCGCCTTCTTCGGCCGCTGGATGATGGTCATGCCCGCTCGTCCTCGTCTCAGCTCGTGTCGTGAAGCACGCTGTCGGCGTGCTCCGTTGCGCTGTTGCTGTGGCCCTGTCTGGCCTTCCTCTTCACTCTCACGCCACATCCACGACTCCGCAGCGGGTACGAGGACTAAAGAATCGCGATTCTTTTGCTACCGTGAACGAATGGATGCTGACACCGCCGACATCGCCACCATCGGTCACCGAATCCGTCACTTCCGCACCCGCTCCGGCCTCACCCTGGAACGCGTGAGCGACCTCGTCGGGCTCTCGCAGAGCCAGCTGTCAATGATCGAGAACGGCAAGCGTGAGCCGAAGCTGACCGTGCTGCAGTCCATCGCGACCGCGATCGGCGTGGACCTCGCGACACTGCTCGTCGCCGAGCCGCCGGACGAGCGCACGGCCTACGAACTCGAGTTGCGCCGCGCCCAGGAATCCTCCCTCTACACTGCGCTCGGGCTCCCCTCCGTGAAACCCACGAAGGGCACGCCGACCGAGACGCTGGCGGCACTCGTCGGCCTGCACCGCGAGCTCGCACGGCAGGCGAGCAAGGCGATCGCGACGCCCGAGGAGGCCAGGCGTGCGAACACCGAATTGCGCGAATGGATGCGCGGCCGCGACAACTATCTGCCCGAGATCGAGCTTCTCGCCGAGGAGCAGGTGAAGGCATCCGGGCACGTCTCCGGCGCGCTCACCCACCGCGAGGTGAGCGTCATGGCCAAGCGGCTCGGCTTTCAGCTGGTGTATGTCGACGACCTGCCGAACTCGACCCGCTCGATCACCGACCTGGCGAACGGGCGCATCTACCTGCCACCGGCATCCATTCCTGGCGGCCACGGTCTGCGGTCGATGGCCCTGCAGGCGCTGGCACACCGGCTGCTCGGTCACGAGCGGCCGGACAGCTACGCCCAGTTCCTGCGCCAGCGGCTGGAGATCAACTACTTCGCGGCCTGCTGTCTCATGCCGCAGAGCGCCGCAGTCGCGTTCTTGCAGGAGGCGAAGAAAGACCGCGATCTTGCCGTGGAGGACTTCCGCGACGCGTTCGGCGTCACGCACGAAGCGGCATCCCTGCGCCTGACGAACCTCATCACCGTGCACCTGGGGATGCGGATGCACTTCCTGCGCGTCGGCGAGGATGGCGCGCTCTACAAGGGGTACGAGAACGACGGACTGCCGCTGCCGAAAGACGTCACCGGGGCGATCGAAGGCCAGCCGGTGTGCAAGAAGTGGAGCGCCCGCGACGCGTTCGCGCAGACGAACCGCACCACGGAGCTGTACCAGTACACCGACACCCCTGCAGGCACGTACTGGTGCGCCACCCAGACCGGGCGCGGCGACGACGGGAGCTTCACGATCACGATCGGCGTGCCCTTCGCGGACGCCAAGTGGTTCCGCGGGCGGGAGACGACGCAGCGTGCGGCTTCGACGTGCCCCGATCCGTCGTGCTGCCGGGTTCCGGATGCCTCACTCGAGTCGTCCTGGGCCGACAACGCGTGGCCGAGCGCCAGGCTGCACGCGCACATCCTGTCGCCGCTGCCCACCGGCGCTTTTCCCGGCGTCGACGACGCGGAGCTGTACGCGTTCCTGGACGCGCACTCCGGCCCCCTCGGAGAGTAGACCTGCTGTCACGACCGGGGCCTCTGGGAGCGTAGCGCTACTTCGGCTGCATGCGGATGGCGCCGTCGAGCCGGATCACCTCGCCGTTCAGCAGCGGATTCTCCACGATCTGCCGAACGAGCGCTGCGTACTCGGCGGGCGTGCCCATGCGTGACGGGTGCGGGATCTGCTCCTCGAGCGAGCGCTGCACGTCTTCGGGCATCCCGGCCATCATCGGCGTCTTCATGATGCCCGGCGCAATCGTCATCACGCGGATGAGCAGCTTGGAGAGGTCGCGGGCGATCGGCAGGGTCATGGATGCGACCCCGCCCTTCGACGCGGAATATGCAGCCTGACCGATCTGCCCGTCGTAGGCGGCGACGGATGCGGTGTTCACGATCACGCCGCGCTCGTTCGTGGCGGGCACACCGGGAAGCGATTGCGCGTCGACGGGGTCGTTCTGCGCCATCGCCGCTGCCGCCAGTCTCGTGACGTTGAACGTGCCGATCAGGTTGATGCGGATGGTGCGCTCGAATCCGTCGAGGCCGAGCGCTCCCTCGCGCCCCACGGTGCGACCCGCCGTGGCGATACCGGCGCAGTTCACGGTGATGCGCAGGGGCGCCAGTGCCTGGGCGGTCTCGACCGCTGCCTGCACCTGCTCGGGATCCGTCACATCCGCAGGTGCGAACACTCCGCCGAGTTCCGCAGCGGCCTCCTCGCCGCGCGACGACGGAAGATCGACGATGACGACCTTCGCTCCTGCTTCGGCCAGCACGTGCGCCGTGCCGTTGCCGAGTCCGGATGCGCCGCCGGTGACGATCGCACTGCATTCCTGAATCCGCATATATCCCTCCGTGGTGTGTTACCGGGCGGCCGAAGCCGTGTTCCGCGTCAGAGCCGTTCGATGATGGTGGCGTTCGCCATGCCGCCGCCCTCGCACATGGTCTGCAGCCCGTAGCGGCCGCCGGTGCGTTCGAGCCGCGCGAGCAATGTGCCGAGCAGCCGAGTGCCGGTGGCCCCGAGCGGATGCCCGAGCGCTATCGCCCCGCCGTCGGCGTTCAGCCGCTCGGGATCAGCGTCGAACTCGTTCAACCATGCCAGCGGCACCGGCGCGAACGCCTCGTTCACCTCATACGCGTCGATCTCGTCGAGGTTCAGACCGGTCTGCTTCAGGATGCGCTCGGTAGCCGGCATCACGCCGGTGAGCATGTAGAGGGGGTCGCTCCCGGTCACCGCGAAGGCGTGGAATCGGGCCCGGGGCGTCAACCCGAGCTGCTCGGCGCGACGGGCGCTCATGATGAGCGCCGCGGATGCCCCGTCGGTGAGCGGGGACGAGTTGCCCGGCGTGATCTTCCAGTCCACATCGGGAAAGCGGTCGGCGAGGGCATCCGTGCGGAATGACGGGTTCAGGCCGGCGAGACCCTCTACCGTCGTGCCTGGCCGCGCCGTCTCGTCGGCGGCGACCTCTCGAGCGCCCCCGTCGGCATCGGTCACCTGCACCGGGACGAGCTCGCGGTCGAACCGGCCCGACTCGGCCGCCTCGGCCGCCCGTTGGTGGGACCTGGCACTGAACTCGTCGAGCTCGTCGCGCCCGAAACCGTACTTCTGCGCGATGAGCTCGGCCGAGACGCCCTGCCCTACGAGGCCGTCCGGGTAGCGGGCGGCGACGCGGCTGCCGCGTGGGTCGCGGCCCAGCGTGGACGTTCCGAGCGGAACGGCGCTCATCGACTCGACCCCGCACGCGATCACGACGTCCTGCACGCCGGCCATGATCGCCTGCGCGGCGAAGTGCGCGGCCTGCTGGCTCGATCCGCACTGCCGGTCGATGGTCGTGCCCGGCACATGCTCGGGGAATCCGGCGGCGAGTACCGTGTTGCGCGCGGTGTTGTACGACTGCTGACCGACCTGACCGACGCATCCGGCGATCACGTCGTCGATTGTGCCTGGGTCGAGGTCGTTGCGCCTCACGAGTTCGGCGAGCAGGTCGCCCAGCAGATCCACCGGATGCACGCCACTCAGCGCACCTCCAGGCTTGCCGCGCCCGCTCGGGGTGCGCACAACATCGACGATGACGGCCTCTTCGACGCTCATCCCTCAAGACTAGCGATGGGCCCCCGCTCGACCTTGCCGCGTCCCAGGCACGGCATCCACCTCACTCCGCGGTCACGTGTTGCGGGTTCGTCGCACCGCGACCCGCAATTCGTGACCGCGGAACGGAGGTGTGAAACGCGCAATGCGTTCACAGCGTCGTTCGCGCGGCGCGTGACACCGCGTCGACGAGGTCGTCGAGGTCGGCCAGTCGCTGTTCCGCCTCGAGCCGGATGTCTCGCGCCAGCGCCGCGAGCCGCGCGGCCGCCGGCTCCGGGGAACTGTCGGACCACTCCTGCAGCTGCAGCGCGAGAAGGGTGTCGTCCCGGTGGGTGCCGAGCAGGTCCTGTACGGCCTCGGCCGCTCGGGCCCGAGCCTCGATTCCGTCCAGCGCTTCCGGATGCACGTGGCGCAGTCCTTCCACGGCCTCACCCGCGTACCGCAGGCGCCGCGCCGCCTTGCGCAGCGCGTGCAGCTCGTCGAGCCCGCGCCGCTTCGCCCGCCGCGAGGCCCGGGCGACCTCGTCGGCGGCCCTGGCCAGTGCCGGCCTCACCACGCCGAGCGGCCTGGCGCCGGCATCCGATCCGGGCTCCGGATGCTCCGCGAAGGCTCGAAGACAGCGCAGGTCCGCTTGCCCGCTCGAGGAGTCCAGGTGCGCGGCCGCGCGCGCCCGAGACTCCTCAGCCCATCTCTCCGCCTCTGCCACGACGCCCGCCAGCGTCGAGCGCAGCTCGTGGTCGGGCGACGCATCCGAGCGTTCGCGCAGAGCCCCGACTCTCACCTCGGCGTCGCGGGCGGTCCCGAGAACAGTCCCGAGTGCCGTAAGCGACGGGCCGACCGCACGGACGGCGTCTCTGTCGAACACGGACCGATACACGGAAAGGATGCTGCGCACGGTGCGAATGCGTGTGCGCGCCTGGTGCAGGGCATCCGGAACGTTCGCCGGTATGCCCGCGACGTATTCGTCGAGTTCCGCGACCGCGACCCGGAGGGCATGGCCGAGCAGGTCGACACAGGTGGTCGCGGCTGCGATCTCCGCGCGACGCCGTTCGAGGTGAGCGCGCAGCACCGGGTCGAGGGTGAGGGTGATCGCTCGCTCGAATGCGGCATCTGCTTCGCGGAGCCGGTCCGCACGTGCCAGCAGGTGCGCCTTGGTCGCCCAGGCCGGCTGGAATCGCGCGACTGCCGGGTCGTCGATCGCATCGAGCTCGACGAGGCCGGCGCCCGGACCGTCCACCTCGGCGATCGACGCGGCGAGCGCCACCCGGGCGCCAAGGGTGGGCGCGACGGCGACCAGAGCCCTGTGCAGCGTGACGAGGGTGCGGCGGTCAACGCGTCCGCTACGAGCACGGTCGTCGTGCGCCGACTGGATGGCCGCCTCGAGCTGGAACCGCCCCACGGTTCGCAGCTGTCCGTGCTCGTCGATCACGAGGCGGCTGGCGGTCAGCAGATGCCGCTCTCCTCGGGCGATCAGGTCGGCATCCCACCGGTCGACGTCCTGCTCGTCGACCGGCACGAAACGACCGCGGCGATCAAGCCGAGCGGATGCCCGCGCCAGCGACAGGCAGAGCAGCGCCGCAAGTCCCAGCACCTCGGGCTCGCGTGGCAGGAGCCGCACGGCGATCTCGGCGAGCGCCAGCGCCTCGGCGCTCAGCGAATCGCCGAGGGAGCCTGTTCCCCCTCGCTCGGTGTCGCGTTCGGCCGTGCCCGCGACGAGCGGCCAATCGATCGCGTACGCGCCGTAGATCGCCTCAAGCACGGCCGGCAGCCGATCGGCGAGCGCGTCGGTGTTCGGCTCGGAGAACGGGATGCCCGTCTCCTTGATGCGCCGCTTCGCCCGCACGAGACGCTGCGCCATGGTCGGCGCCGGAACGGCGAACGCACGAGCGATGCGCTCGGCGTCCACCCCGAGCACGGTCTGGAGCATGAGTGGTGTGCGGGCCGCTGGATCAATGGCCGGATGCGCACACACGAACAGCAGCGCAAGCCTGCGATCCGGGATCTCGTCCGGCTCCGGCGCGTCCGGCTCGAGCGTCGCCGGTTCGTGGCGAGGCTCCCCATCGACGCCCGTGTTCAGCGAGGCGTTGCGGTGCTCCGCGGATCGGAAGCGGTCCAGCATCCTCCGCCTGGCCGTCACGACGAGCCAGCCGGCCGGATTGCGGGGCACGCCCTCGACCGGCCAGGAGCGCAGCGCCCGCTCGAAGGCATCCTGCAGGCAATCCTCCGCAAGCGCGATGTCGCGTGTGCCGGCGGCCAGCACCGCGAGCATCCGCCCGTACGACTCCTGCACCGTAACGTCGAGTGCTTCTCGGGCGGATGCCTGCGCCGCGCTGCCCGCGGTGTCGGCAGTGCGACCGGCGACGTCGCTCGCGGCGTCGCCGCCCGCCCCAGGATCCCTCAGCTCGGCCACACCCACTGGCCGTCCACGAGCGAGATCGCGGAGGGTCGCACCTCGATCACCCCGTACTGCGCCCCGGGGCACTTCTCCGCCCAGGCGAGCGCGGCGTCGAGGTCGGGCACATCGATCACGAAGGTTCCGGCGAGCTTCTCCTTCGTGTCGGCGAACGGGCCGTCTTGAACGGTCAGCCCGCCGTTTCGCAGCGTCACCTGCGTGGTGTCGGCGACCGGACGCAGGATCTCGCCTGCCACCAGAACGCCCGCCTTCGCGAGCGCCTTGCCGTACTCGTCGAATGCGACCCTGAAGGGCGCCATGTCTTCTTCGGAGATGCCGGCATCCTGGGCTTCCAGGCTGTGCAACAGCAGTGCGTACCGCATTTCGTCATCCTCTCATCCGGCCACGGGCTGCGGCCGTTCATGGTGGTGACGATCGCTCTCGCCGTCGATCGACAGTCAGTCACCGCAAGTCGCACAGATGGCCGTTTTGGAGCGTCCAAAAGGACCATCTGTGCGACTTGAACAGGATGGGGATGCAGCCTCAATCAGTTGTGTTCGCGGCCTCGCCGCTCAACAACTTCAATCGGCTCGGCAAAGCGAGCAAGCTCGCTTCAATCAGTTGTTCGACAGATTGTTGCCGCACTCGTAGAAAGCGGTCGTGAGGTTGTCTATCGCGTTCAATGCCGCGTCGTCGCTGCCGTAGTTCAGCGCGTAGATCGCGAACGTGAGGTTGGTGCCGTCCTTCGCATGGATGACGCCGGCGAGAGTGCGGGAGGTGTTGATCCACCCGGTCTTCGCGTTCACGTGTCCGACGGCATTCGACGAGAACGAACCGTCGAACCGGTCGTAACCGGGACCGAGGGTGCCCGTCTTGCCTGCGATGGGCATCCCGTCGTAGATGTCGCCGAGCGAGCCCTGCCGGTTCAGCACCTTCACCAGGAATTGCGTGAGATATGACGCCGGAACCTTGTTGTCGGCGCTCAGCCCCGATCCATCCGCGAAGTACAGCCCGTTCTCCGAGATGCCGTACGCTTGCAGCCCCTTGAGCGTGCCAGCGTTGATCGCCGAGAAGCTGTTGCCCGCACCGGTCTTGATCGCGACGAGTCGCGCGAGCTCCTCCATGATCGTGTTGTCGGAGTACGTCAGCGCCTGTTCGGCCAGCGCCGACACCGGTTGCGAAAGCACTTGGCCCAGCTGCTTGGCACCGGCGGGAGCGGTGCCCTGGCTGATCGAGATGTTGCCGCCCAGGTCGTCGGCGAGCGCGTTCGCCGCACGCCCCACCGGGTCGGTGCTGCGCGGCGACTCCACCGCGGTCGGATCGTTGCGGTCGCCGTCCACCATGAACGACGTCATGTACGGCGTGGATCCCTCGACCACCCGCTCTTCGTGCTCGTCCCAGCTCGGCAGCCAGACGGGCCCCGAGTACAGCGACGTGTCGACGACCAGGGAGGTGATCGGCTGGCCCGCGTTCGACGGGTCGGATGCCCACGCCTGCTTCACCTGGTTCGCCAGGTCGTCGAGGTGCGGCGCGTTCGTGTAGAACGACTGCTCACCGGTGGGGAGCCGGGTGAGTGTGACGTCCCCGCCGCCGATCACGACGACCTGGCCGGGCTGCGATCCCTTCACCACGGTCGTCGGCACGCGGTAGTCGGGACCGAGCACGCTGAACGCGGCGGCGGCGGTGAGCATCTTGAGCACGCTGGCCGTGGGGGCCGGATTCGAGCCATTGCGGTCGAACAGCACCTCACCGGTGGATGCGTTCATCACCTGCGCCTCGAGCGTTCCGAATCCGCTGTCGCCGGCGTACGACGCCACGGAGCAGGTGCGGATCTTGCTGGCCGCGGGCGCCGGACTCGGCGTCGGCCGCACGGTCGGCCTGACGGTCGGGGCGGGGCTCGGCTTCGTCGACGCGTTCACGCTGGCCGCTCGCGCGGGCGATGTGGCAGCTCCGATGCCGAACGAGAGGCCGCTGAGCACGACCACCCCGGCGGCGACGCCGGCGATGAGCGAGGTGCGCGGGTTGTTGCGGATCCAGGCGAGGATGCCGGCCCGCGGTCCGCCTCCGCGTCCCGATCCCCCGGTGCCGCCTGATCGGGGACCGCCGGAACCGCGCCCACCGGAACCCCGGCCGCCCGAACCGGCGCCTGCGCCGCTACCGGCCGAGCCTGACCCGCCGGAGCCGGAGCCCCCCGAACCGCCTGATTCCGAGCCGCCCGACGCAGCACTCCGGCCGATCGAGGCGAACGCGGCACCCGTCGCGGCGACGGCATGTGCGAACCAGCCCTTGCTTGCGCCGGTGTCCATTGCTCGCTCGGGTGCGTCGTTCGCCTCATCCGGCGCAGCCGATTCCGCTGCGGCGATGTCGCGCGCCCGGAGTGGAACCTGTACGGCATGGGTGACCGGCTCTGGCTGCGGCGACGACGGTGCGACGTCGGCCGAATGCGCGGGCTGCGAGTCGCCGGATGCAGGAGCATCGGATGCGAGCCGGGAGAACGAGTGCAGTTCCGGTGCGTGCTCGGCCGGCCGGCCCGACGGCAGTGCGGTCGGCCAGTTCGACGGCGAGGCCGGCTCAACCGGTGGCTGCGAGTCGGGCCCGGTCGGCGGCGTCGCCGGTTCCTGCGCGGTGGGCTGCTCCGGCGGCGTGGCCGGCCCTGGCGGCGACATCAACGGCGTAGCGGGCTCTGTCGACTCAACGGGCGGCGTGGCAGGCTGCGCCGGCTTCGCAATTGCGGCGGGCTCGACCACAGGGTTCTCCTGTGTCGGGTCGCCGAACAGTTCGCTCAGACCGAGCGCGTCGAAGGCCGATTCGGTGGGATCGCCAGGGCGACGATCACGGCGCGACTGGGGGGACTCGTCGTGCATTCCGCCGAGTGTACCGAGGGCTCCTGAGAGAGTTCGGGACCGATCGCCCACCCGCTGAGTGTGCTGTCAGAGGACGCCGGTCAGCGCTCCTGCGGGTACACCAGCCCAATCTGGGCGCGCACCGCGTCGAGCGTTCGCATGATCGAGACCGACTCCTGGGGCGGCATGATCTCGCTCGCGATGCGCCCGTCGGCGATCAGTCGCTCCGCCTCGCGCGCCTGGAACTGCTTGCCTGCGCCGGTGATCCGCGTCTTGTACTCCTCGACGACCTCGTCTCCGGCGCCGACGACACGGAAGTTCGTGGGGGTGTACCAGACGCGGTCGATCTCGATGCGGGCATCCGTTCCCACGATCGTCGCCGTGTTCACGCCGCGCAGGTCGAGTGCGCAGCGCGTCACGGCGAGCGCCCTGTCGCCGTAGCCGAAGATCGCGTCGGTGGCGGCATCCGCTCCCGTGGCCTCGAATCGAGCGGATGCCTTCACCGTCTCGGGCTCGCCGAGCAGCATCGAGGCGAACGAGATCGGATACACGCCGAGGTCGAGAAGCGCGCCGCCTCCCAGCTCGAGCGCGTTGATGCGGTGCAGCGGATCGCTCGGCAACAGCTGCATGTGGTCGGCGCAGACCTCGCGCACGTCACCGAGCGTGCCCTGCGCGACGATCTCGCGGATGCGCTCGACGTGTGGCAGGAACCGGGTCCACATCGCCTCGAGCACGAGGAGCCCGAGGTCGGCCGCCAGGTCCACGACCCGCTGCGCTTCCGCCGCGTTGAGCGTGAACGGCTTCTCCACGAGCACGTGCTTGCCTGCGCGCAGGGCCAGTTCGGCGTTCGCGGCGTGTTCGGGATGCGGCGTGGCGATGTACACGATGTCGACGTCGTCATCCGCGACGAGCTGCTCGTACGAACCGTATGCGGTGGGGATGTCGAACTCGTCGGCGAAGGCATCCGCCCGTTCCTTGGTGCGGGATCCGACCGCCGCGACGTCGTGCTCGTCGTCGAGCAGCTCCTTCGTGAAGGTGTGGGCGATGCCGCCGGTGCCCAGGATGCCCCATCGGATGCCGCTCATCGCTCCCCCGTCGTGCTCGAGCCGAAAGCCACGAAGAGGGCCCCTTCCGGGACCCTCTTCGTGCTGGGAGCCGCCTGTCGGAATCGAACCGACGACCTATTCATTACGAGTGAATCGCTCTGCCGACTGAGCTAAGGCGGCGTAGCACGGTCGCCCGCGCACAGCAGACAAGCTTAGCGGATACCAAAGGCGCTTCAGACCAGCCAGAGCAGATCTCGGCGACCGCTGTGATCAAGGGCGGCCGGCTATCGCGGCTGACGCCGCTCATAGCCTCAATCGGTTCGGCGAGGCGAGCAAGCTCGCATCGCTCTCACCCCAATCGCCTCTACCGCGACTCGTCGCTCACCAGCTCGTGCAGTTCGCCGAACGAGTCCGTCAGCCGGTTGGCGAGCGATCCGTGGCCGCCGGTCTCTGCCCAGCAGGTCCACGCGTGCCGGATGCCGGCGAACGCCACATAGGTCACCAGCCGCGCTCTGCTGTGCAGGCGTTCCGGGTCCTCGGCCAGCAACCCGTCGTCGCGCGTGAGGCGCCGCTCCATCACAGAGACCAGCTCCAGCTCGAGCTGCTTCATGCTCGCCATGCGCAGGCTGAAGAGATGCGGATGCTCGCGCAACAGCTTGCGTCGCAGCGTCTCGATGTCGGCGCCGTCGGGGTTCGGTTCCTGGTCGACGGTCGACAGCAGCAGCTCGCGGATGCCCTCCAGCATCGGCTGCTCCGGTCCGGCCGCCACGAAACGCTCGATCGCCTCCTCATCGGGCATCTCTGGAACGTCGCCGATGACGGCCGCTTCCTTCGTGGGGAAGTAGTTGAAGAACGTGCGGGGCGAGACACCGGCCACGTGGCTGATCTCCTCGACCGTCACGCCGTCGAATCCACGCTCCAGCGCGAGCGCCAGCACCGCGCGCTGGATCGCGTTGCGGGTGGCGAGGCGCTTGCGCTCCCGCACACCGCTGCGCTCGGGGGCAGGGGTGGTGGCGATCACGTGTCCATTATTGCAGTCAGTGCAAAGTCCGGGCGAGAATGCCTGACCGCCGCCGGGCCATCAGCATTCCGGGTCGCTCTTCGGCACCGTGCCGTTCACCAGGAACCCGTCCACCGCGTCATTCACACACGAGTTCGACTTGTTGTACGCCGTGTGTCCATGCCCGTGATACGTGACGAGGTGTCCGCTCTCGAGTTGATGGGACAGGTTGACCGCCCACTGGTACGGGGTCGCCGGGTCGCCGGTGGTGCCCACCACGATGATCGGCGGAGCGCCCGCCGCGTGAATCGGCGCTTCCTGCCGGGTTGGCTTGTACGGCCAGACCGCGCACCCGATGTCTCCGTACGACATGTACGGGCCGATGACCGGGGCCGCCTTCGTCAGCTCGGCCGCTTGCTTGCGCATCGTGGCCGGATTGGCATCCGATGAGTAGTCGAGGCAGTTGATCGCCGTGAAGGCTTCCGTCGAGTTGTCGGAGTACGTGCCGTCCGAGTTCCGGTCGTAATACGCGTCCGCGAGGATGAACGCCGCCCGCGCGCTGCCGTGCATGACGTCTTTGAAGAGGCTGTCCAGGGCACTCCAGGCCGATGCGTCGTACAGCGGGTAGATGATCGCCGTGACCATGGTGTCGGCACCGAGCTCGCGGCCGTCGGAGTTGCGGATGGGGCTGGCATCCAGTGAGGCCAGGAGGTTCGACACGGTCGACAAGGCATCGTCGAGCGAGCCGGAGAACGGGCATCCCTTGCGTTTGAGGCAATCCGTCAGATAGGCGCTGAGTTCCTGCTCGAACCCCTTCGACTGACCGAGGTTCACGTCGAAGCTCGTCGACGATGGATCGAGCGCGCCGTCGAGCACCATGCGGCCGACCCGTTTGGGATAGAGGCCGGCGTAAGTGGCCCCGAGCAGAGTTCCGTAGGAGTAGCCGAGGTAATTGAGCTTGGCGTCGCCGAGCACAGCACGCAGCACGTCGAGGTCGCGCGCCGCGCTCGTCGTGCCGACCTGACCCAGCAACGAGCCGGTGTTCTGCTTGCATGCCGCGGCGAACGACGTCGCTTCGCGCGTGGATGCTTGGATCCACGCGTCGGATCCGCGCTGCCCCGGGGTGATGCCGAACAGGTAGTCGTCCATCTGCTTGGCGTCGTAGCACTTGACCGCCGTGGAGGCACCCACTCCGCGCGGGTCGAAACCGACGACGTCGTAGTGCTCCTGAAGGTTCTTGTCGACCGCGTAGTCCAGGCTGTCGCGAACGAAGTCGACGCCGGAAGCCCCGGGGCCGCCCGGATTGACGAGCAAGGAACCGAGTCGCTTTCCGGTGGCGTAGTGCCTGATCAGCGCCAGTTCGATGCTTCCGGACGAGGGATCCGACCACTCGAGCGGCACCTTCACCTTCGCGCACTGGAACTTGCCGCACGTGCTCCAGTCCACGTGCTGCCCGTAGAACGGTGCCAGCGCAGACGAGACCTTCTCCGGCCGCGGGGTCGAGGTGACGGGCGGGTGCGCGGGAAAGCATCCGCTCAGCGCCAGCGACAGCGCCACCGCGATCGCGGCGACCACCCCCACGCGGCGCCAGCGCCTCGATCGCGTCATCGGATCTCCCTTCTCGCCCCGTCGGCGGATCGCGGTCGTCGCGCGGTCACGAGCATGGCCTCCAGCGCCAGTGCGGGCGCGACGTTGCCGTCGATGCGCTCGCGTGCCGTCTGCACGGCATCCATCGTCGCGAGGGTCGCGGCGGCGCTGGATGCCTGTGCCGCGGCGAGCATCCGGTCCTTCAGTTCCACGTTCACCAGCTCGGCTCCGGCGTCGAGCTGCAGCATGAGGATGTCGCGATATAGCGACAGCAGATCCGTCAGGATGCGGTCGATCCCGTCGCGGAGACTCCGCGTGGCACGCCGCTTCTGATCGTCTTCCAACTGGCGCAACTGCGCTCGCAGCCCGGGCGGAACGGAACCGCCCTCCTGCACGCCGAGCGACTGCAGGGTGTGCGCCCGCTCCTCGGCGTCCCGCTCCTCGGTGATGGCCTTCGCGTCGGCACCCGCGATCTCCAGCAGCCGGGCGGCGCCTGCGACCACGTCGGAGACGGTACGGATGCCCAGCGCCAGTTCGAGGGTCTCCTCGCGCCGTGCTCGTGCCTTCTCGTTCGTGGCCAGCCGGTGCGCCATGCCGATGTGGCTCTGCGCGTGCCGCGCCGCGCGCTCGGCGATGTCACCCGCCACGCCGTCGCGTCGCTCGATGAGGTCTGCGACGTCGGCGACGGACGGCACCCGCAGCCGCACCGTGCGCACGCGGGAGCGGATCGTCGGAAGCAGATCCGCGTCGCTCGGCGCGCAGAGGATCCACACGGTGCGCTCGGGCGGCTCCTCCAGCGCCTTCAGCAGAACGTTCGAGGTGCGCTCCGACATGCGGTCGGCATCCTCGATCACCATGACGCGGTAGTGGCTCACCGACGGCGAGAACTGCGAGCTGGAGACCAGCGAGCGCACCTCGTCGATGGAGATGATGACGCGTTCCGTGCTGAGCACGCTGAGGTCGGGGTGGGTCCGCGCCTGCACCTCGCGCGTCGTGGCTGCGTCGCCGTCCGGCCCCTCGGAACTCAGCAGCGCAGCGGCGAACGCGTAGGCGAGGTTCGAGCGACCCGAGCCCGGCGGACCCGTGATCAGCCAGGCGTGCGTCATGGCCGAGGATGCCGTCGCCCCGGCCGCTGCCCGCAAGGTCGCGATCGCATCGGGCTGGCCGGTCAGGTCGTCCCACACCGACGACCCGTCGACCGGCGACGGCCTCACCGAGGTCTGGACAGCTGGCATGGTTCGACGCTACCCGGTGCGTCTGTCAGCGCTTGCCGTCTTCGTGGCAGCTGACGCACTCGTGCTGCGTGGCGTGATTCCGCGCGCGGCGAGCAACTCGACGACGTGCGCTCCGATCCGGTCCGCGAGGGATTGGGCGGATGCCGCACCGTCGACGACGAGAAAGCGGTCGCGTTCCACCTCCGCCAGCGCGAGGAAGGCGGTGCGCACGCGGGCGTGGAACTCGCCTGCTTCGGCCTCCAACCGGTCGAACCGCTTGTTCGCGGCGTCGAGCCTGCCACGGGCATCCGTCTCGTCGATGTCGAGAAGCACCGTGAGGTCGGGCAGCAGGTTCTCCGTGGCCCAGAGCGAGAGCTCGCGGATCTCCGCCGCGTCGAGCTCCCGACCCACACCCTGGTAGGCGACGGAGGAGTCGAGATAGCGGTCTTGCACAACGATCGTTCCGGCGCTCAACGCGGGCCGCACGACCGACGCCACGTGGTGTGCTCTGTCCGCTGCGTAGAGCAGGGCCTCCGCCCGCGGAACGATGTCGCCGTGATGGTGCAGCACAAGCTCGCGGATCTCCAGGCCCACCTCGGTGCCGCCGGGCTCCCTGGTGTGCAGCACGTCGTAACCGGCTGCCGCGAGCCGCTCCACCAGCAGGGACGCCTGCGTCGTCTTGCCCGACCCGTCGCCGCCTTCGAATGTGATGAAGAGGCCGGGCGCCATCTCGGCGGAGGAGTCGCTCACGAGTCCGCGCCGGGTTTCTTCGGGGTCGACGACTTCGGCGTCCCGGTCTTCTTGACCGCAGGCTTTGCCGGTGCCTTCTTGGCGGTCGACTTTCCTGCCGTCTTGGTCGCCGCCTTCGCTCCGGCCGCCTTCGTGGTGCGGCGGGTTGTTCCGGCGCGCTTCGCGGGTCCCTTGGCGCGTTTGTCGGCCAGTAGCTGCACGGCGCGCTGGAAGTCGATCTCTTCGACGGACTCCCCGCGCGGGATGGTCGCGTTCGTCTCACCATCGGTGACGTAGGGACCGAACCTGCCGTCCTTCACCCGCACCGACTTTCCGCTGACCGGATCCGCGTCGAACTCCTTGAGCGCGCTCGACGCCCGCCTGGCACCGTATTTCGGCTGGGCGAAGAGCTCGAGCGCGCCGGGCAGGTCGATGTCGAAGATCGCGTCCTCGCTGGGAAGCGACCGTGTGTCGGCCCCCTTCTTCAGATAGGCGCCGTAACGCCCGTTCTGCGCCAGGATGGGCTCGCCTGATTCGGGGTCCTCGCCGACCGTGCGTGGCAGGTCGAGCAGCTTGAGCGCGGTCTGCAGATCGACGCCGGCCGGATCCATCGACTTGAAGAGCGACGCCGTGCGTGGCTTCTCGGCCTTGGCGGCCTTGGCTTTCGATGCCTTCTTCTTCTTCTTCTTGGGGGCGCTGACCTCACCCGTTTCGAGGTCAACGACCGCGTCGACCGCGTCGGTGATGTCGACCGAGTCGGGCACCGGGGCCTCGTCGGCCTCCAGCTCGGTGACATACGGACCGAACCGGCCGTCTTTGACCACGACGAGCTTGCCGTTGGCCGGGTTCACGCCGAGTTCCCGGTCGGACTGCACCGGCGCCTCGATGAGTTCCTTGGCCTTCGTCACGGTGAGTTCGTCGGGGGCGAGATCCGGTGGGATGTTGACCCGTCGCGGCGTCGCGTCCGGCCCGGCTCCCTGCTCGGTCACCTCGAGGTATGGCCCGTACCGGCCGATCCGCAGTGTGATGTCGTCGGTGATCCGAACCGAGTTGATCTCGCGGGCATCGATTTCGCCGAGGTTGTCGACAACCTCACGCAATCCTCGGTGGTCTCCGCTTCCGAAGTAGAAGCCCTTCAGCCAGCCGGCCCTGGTCTCATCACCGTCGGCGATGCGGTCCAGGTTGTTCTCGAGCTCAGCGGTGAAGTCGTACTCGACCAGATCACCGAAGTGATCCTCCAGCAGGCGCACGACCGCGAACGCTATCCAGTTCGGCACCAGTGCCTGGCCCTGCGTGCTCACGTAGCCGCGGTCGACGATCGTGGAGAGGATCGTGGCGTACGTCGACGGACGTCCGACGCCCAGTTCCTCCATGCGCTTGACCAGGCTGGCCTCTGTGTAACGCGGCGGCGGCGACGTCTCGTGGCCCTTCGCCTCGACGTCGCCGACGACGAGAGTCTGGCCCTCCGTCAGCGGCGGCAGCTTGGCCTCCTCGGACGTCGCCTCCGCGTTGCGCTCCTCGTCGCGGCTCTCCTCGTAGGCCTGCAGGAAGCCGCGGAACGTGATGACCGTACCGCTGGCGGTCAGTTCGGCGATCGTGCCGTCGAGCGCCCCCTCCCGCACGCGGGCTTCAATGGTGACCGAGGCCGTCTGACCCTTCGCATCGGCCATCTGCGAGGCGACCGTGCGCTTCCAGATCAGCTCGAACAGGCGCAGCTCGTTGCCGTGCAGCACGGATGCCATCTCTGCCGGCGTGCGCCAGGTGTCACCTGCCGGACGGATCGCCTCGTGCGCCTCCTGCGCGTTCTTGCTGCGGTTGGGGAAGGTACGGGGAGCACTCGGGATGGAGTCGGCACCGTAGAGCGCCTTCGCCTGAGCGCGGGCCGCACCCACCGCCTGCGCCGACAACGCCGTCGAGTCGGTGCGCATATACGTGATGTGCCCGTTCTCGTACAGCGACTGCGCGACGCTCATCGTCTGCCTCGCGGTGAACCGAAGCTTGCGCGCGGCCTCCTGCTGCAGCGTCGAGGTCGTGAACGGCGCCGAGGGCTTGCGCGTCAGCGGCCGGGTCTCGAGCTTCGCCACGGTGACGGCCGTGGACTGCTGGCGCAGGGCATCCGCGAGCGCCCTTGCAGAGCTCTCGTCGAAGACCCGCGCCTCATTCTTGAGCTGTCCGCGATCGTCGAAGTCGCGGCCGGCAGCGACCCGCTGCCCGTCGACACGGCTGAGGCGAGCGCTGAACGACTGCGCACCGGCATCCGCCGCCACCTGCGCGATCAGGTCCCAATACGATGCCGCGACGAACGCCATGCGCTCGCGCTCGCGGTCCACGACAAGGCGGGTCGCCGGAGACTGCACGCGGCCAGCCGAAAGGCCCTGCCGCACCTTGCGCCACAGCACCGGCGACACCTCGTAGCCGTACAGACGGTCGAGGATGCGACGCGTCTCCTGTGCGTCCACCAGCGACATGTCGAGGTCGCGGGTGTTGTCCTTGGCCTTCTCGATGGCGTCCTTCGTGATCTCGTGGAACACCATGCGCTTGACCGGCACCTTGGGCTTGAGTTCCTCGAGCAGATGCCACGCGATCGCCTCGCCCTCGCGGTCCTCATCGGTGGCGAGCAGGAGTTCGTCCGCGTTCTTCAGCAGTTTGCGCAGCTTCGCGACGACGCTGCGCGCTCGGTCAGAGACGACGTAGTACGGCTCGAAGCCGTTGTCGACATCGACGCCGAACTGTCCGAACGCCCCGCGCTTCTTCTCCGCCGGAATGTCTTTGGGCTCGATGAGGTCGCGGATGTGCCCGACGGATGCCTCGACCGTGTATCCATCGCCCAGATACTTCTCGATCGACTTGACCTTGGTCGGCGACTCGACGATGACCAGCTTGTTCCCTGGCACCTGTCTCCTTACCTCGACTCCTGTTGGATGCCCGCTGCTGCTTGCTCCGGCTGCTGTATTGCCGGCTTGGGCGGCTTTCGGGTGTTCGAACTGACGAGCGGTCCGCAGAACCAGCGCCGGGTTCGGTTCGACGGATCGTCGGTCAGGATGCCTCGGCGTGCGTGTTCACGTCGACCGAGGGTCGTGGGATCTTGACGACTTCGGCACTCGGACCCGGTCCGTGCGCCTGCCTCGTTCCGATCCGCAACGGCCCGGCCAGCATGTCCGACCCGGCAGTGCGGTCGCCGATCCCCCGCTTTCTCCCCCGAGTCGCTCCGGCTCGCCCTGCCGAGTCGAGCCGCGCCGCTCATCAGGCACACCATACACACGTTCTCCGCCGGACTGCCTAATCCACGACGCTGTCGCGGCGCGCGTCCCGTAGGGACGGGTCCGGCCCCAGTTGCGGAGGGTTGACCCCCGGGGTGGGCGGAGGACAATGACATCATGGGTACTTCATCGAGCGGTGCCTACACCGCGAAGCTGACCGACGGACCGCTTGAAGGCAAGACCGTCACCACGGGTTTCCTGGAGACCGGAGAGCCTCAGCCCCGCATCGAGATTCCGGCCTCGAGCGGCGACAAGCGATATGTGTACACGCGCTCGGGCGGTGTGGAGTACGCCTCGGACTCGGGCGACTCCGATCGTCCTACCGCGGTCGATTACCGCTACATAGAGGCCGTCTTCAGCTGAACCGCTGAACCGCTGTTCGCACGGCGCGTTCGTCGGCGCTTTCCACTGCCCGACCGGTCACTACTGAGCGCTCGCTCTCAGTTGGCGCTGCCCGGCGGTCCTGCTCTCGCCCAGACGGATATCGGGATGCCACCGATATCGTCCTCCGCACTCACGAGCGCGAAAAGTCCGTCGACCGAGCACGCGCCGAGTCGCGCGCCGTTGAGTCGGGCGGCTTGAGCAGCCCGATCGCACGGTGCACCTGCCACGCGTCCGCTCGCGGTATCGGCCGCCGCCAGCGCCGCGGCGTCCGCAGCGGCCGACACGTGCTGCTTCGCGGCGAGAAGCGCGCAGGCGCCCACCGCTGCTGCGCTCGCCATCAACAGCGCGGCGAGGAGACCGATGACGACCAGGGTGGCCGAGCCGCGTTCCGCTCGCCCGGCCAACCCGTTCGCACCGGTCATCGGCCCACGCCCTGCTGATCGGCTGCATCGTCCCCGAGCGCGCAGCCCTGACTATGCACCGTGAGACCGGTCAGAGCGGCCGGCCCGGCGGCCTTCTGTGCAAGCGAGACGCAGACGAAGTCCCCGCTCGTGCGTACCGAGACCGCCGACTGCCCGACCGCTCCCGAAATGTTCGAGCGGGCCAGGCCCTCGCCGTCTCCTCGTGCCAGCGAGCGGGCACCGTCGGCCGCGGCATCCGTGAGCCTGGCCTGCTGAACGACCACCTCGATCGCGCCCAGGGCGAATGCCAGTACGAGCAGCACGGCCGGAACGATCGCAGCGAACTCCGCCGTCACGCTGCCCCGTTCCCGACCGAGTTCTCCCAGAAGGCTCGCCCTGTGCCGGGATGAGGCGGTCGTTCGCAGCGACATGTCAGCCCGCCACCGTCAGGGCACGACGCACGAGGTCGGTGAGGATGCCCCGCACCTCGTCGCCGCGAAGAATCAGCACCAGCAGCCCGGCGAATCCGACTGCCGCCATCGTGGCCACGGCGTACTCGGCGGTGGCGGAGCCGCGCTCGTCCGCCAACGCGCGTCGAAGCATCCCGGATCCTCTCGTTCTCGGTCGGGCATCCGCCGCCCGTCGATCTTGTCGAACGTTCGTCGTTCTCGATTCCCTCTGTTGCATGGGGTCCTGTTGCATGGGGTCCTCCTTGTTGGCGTTCTGCGACGGAAGCCGTCGAATTGCGGTCTCGCTTGATGAGACCGCGCCCGTCATTCCCGTCACTTCGAGCATCATTCGGAAGGCGATCCGCCAGTGGACCGAAGGTGCGATCGGTGCGAAGCGGTCAGATCCCCCGCAGTGTGGACGACAGGATCGACATCACGAGCGGCGCGACCGAGAGGAGCATGAAGGCCGGCAGCACGCAGACCGCCAGCGGTGCCATCAGCCGCACACCCAGTGCCGCCGACATCGCCTGTGCGCTGCTGCGGGCATCCCGCCGAGCCTGCTCCGCTTCGGCTCGCAAGAGCTCGACCGTGCCCACGCCGGCGCGCTGCGCCAGCGCGAGCACGGAGTCGACCGCTACGGGATCGGGTGGTGCGAGCGCGAAGCGGGCGCAGGCATCCGCTACCCGTCCCAGCGCCCCGGGAGCAGAGCCGCCGCCCGTCATGGCGACGGCCACGAGTTCGATCGCGAGCCCAGGCATCCGTTCGCGGGGTCTTGCTCGTTTCAGCAACGCGCGATTCCAGGAGCGTGCGGCCAACAGGAGTGCGGCGCCTGCGGCGAGGCAGCCGAGTCCGGCCGGTGTGGCGACGAGCACGTGCAACGTATCGAAGCCGAGTCCTGCACCGAATAGGATGCCGACGGCCGGCAACGCAAGCACCATCCGCGCCGTCGCTCGCGGCCCCGCCAGTGCCGTTTCCCGGTCGCGCTGAGTTTGGCCGAGGTCGCGCAACGACGAGGCGAGATCGCGAAGAGCCTCGGCGAGCGGCGCACCGGATTCGGTGGCGACCTGGATCGCGACGGCGAGACCGCGCCATGCTTCCCGAACGTCGGAGCTTCGCCGCTTGCTGCTCCGGCGCTTCGGGCCCGGAACGCCTGCCTCGGCGGCGGCCGCTATCGCACGAGGCACGTCGCCACCACGTCGCGCGGCTTCTGCTGCGGCGCGAATCACGGCATCCGTCACGGTGCGGTGTGCACCCCCGCTCCGTGCACCCCCGCCAGGTACACCGGCGCCCGCCTCTGCCGCGCCGCCGCCCTGTGCATTGCCGCCCGGCTCTGCCGCATCGGTCGCCTCGGCGAGGTACCCCCACGCAGCACCGGGCGGCACCCCGGCGGCGAGGAGGACCGCGAGGCGTCCAGCGACGTCCGCTACGTCTTCGACGGCGGGTCGACGCTGCGGCTTCACCGCTCGGCCGCTTCCTGCACGAGCAGCCGGCCCGCGGTATCCGTGCGGAACGAACCGCAGTGTGCGACGCGACGGATGCCGTCCACGCGCTCCAGGTGCACCACCAAGTCGAAGGCGCTGACGGCCTGACGTGCGACTGCCGAGACGTCCATCTCTGCGAGGGCGCCGAGAGCCTCCAGCCGTGCCGGCACATCGTCCATCGAGTTCGCGTGCAATGTCCCTGCCCCGCCGTCATGCCCGGTGTTCAGTGCGGACATCAGGTCTCGCACCTCGGCTCCTCGGCACTCGCCGACGACCAGACGGTCGGGGCGCATCCGCAACGCCTCTCGCACGAGCCGGTCCAAGCCGATCGCCCCGGCGCCCTCGAGGTTCGCCTGCCGCGCCTCCATCGCCACCACATGCGGATGTCGCACGTGCAGTTCCGCGACATCCTCGATGCAGACGATCCGCTCGTGTGGAGGCGCCTCGGCGAGCAGTGCGGAGAGAAGAGTGGTCTTTCCGCTGCCGGCCGCCCCCGTGACAAGCAGGTTGGCGCGGTCTCGCACCGCGGCTTCGAGCCGCTGCCGATGCCGGCCGAGCATGCCGGCAGTGTCGAGTTCATCGAGCGTGAACCGGCTGGGCCGGGGCACGCGGATCGAGATCAGAGTGCCGCCGGTGGACACGGGAGGAAGCACGACGTGCACGCGGATGCCCGCAGCCAGGCGCACGTCGACACAGGGGTTCGCTTCATCGACGTGTCGTCGGCCGAGTGCGACGAGACGCACGGCGAGAGCACGCAGCGATCGTTCCTCGCACGCCCAGGTCGGGTCGTGCACAGCCCCCGCGCCGGTGTCGACCCAGAGCCCGGCCTGACCGTTGACGAAGACGTCGGTGACGCCCGGCGCCGCGACGAACGGGGCAAGCGGGCCGAACGCCGACCAGTCCAGCGATTCGACCGTGCTCTCGACCTGCTCCTCGCCGTACGACTCGGCCCGGAGCACTTCATCCATGACGGCCTCCCCGGCGCGTCCCTCTCGGCCCTCGATGGTCTCGGGCCGAGAAGGCGTGGCCTCTCTCCCGTCGGGGTTCGGCTTCACCGTGAATGCAATCGCCCCGGGCGTCGCAGCCGCCGTCTCGGCAGCCACGGGAATCGCCGCCGCAGACGCCGTTGCAGGTCCGGACGACGCGGCCGCGGGCGCGGGACCTCGCGCACGCGCCACGGGCGGACGCGGCACAAACGGAACGGTAAAACTACGGGAGCGGTGCGCGACGGGCATAGAGCGACGCTACGGACGTGGCTCGGGTGGTCGGGCATCCGAGCGCAGGCCGGTGCAGTTCGCTGTCGTGGCCCGCTTGTGGACGAGGAGACCGGCCGAAAGCCCGAGTCTGCACAGCGCATTAAATGCAAGGGGCGGCACCTATTGGGGGGAACAGGTGCCGCCTCAGCGACGAGGGATTGGGGGGAATCGTTCTCGCCGCACGCCAGAATTATCATTCGGCCGATCGATAGTGTACGCCATGAGTTCGATCGCGCAAGAGGCATTTTTCGTAGGCCGTGCAAACGCATTCCGCCCGCGAGTTCAGACGGATGTCGACCCGTTCGCGACCACCCCCGGCCAACCGGTATCGTCGTAAAGCGTTGTGCCAGCCGCCCACGTGACACACCTCGCGAAGGAGCGAAATCCATGTCTTCCGACACGATCGACAACCTGTTGCACGAGTCGCGCCGCTTCGCGCCCGACGCCGAGTTCGCCGCGAACGCGGTAGCGAAGGCCGAGTTGTACGAGCAGGCTGCGGCCGATCGTCTGCAGTTCTGGGCCGATCAGTCGCGTGAGCTGCTGCACTGGCACAAGCCGTTCACGCGCACGCTCGACTGGTCCAATCCACCGTTCGCGAAGTGGTTCGACGATGGCGAGCTCAACGTCGCCTACAACTGCCTCGACCGCCACGTGCTGGCCGGCAATGGCGACCGGGTGGCGATTCACTGGGAGGGCGAGCCGGGCGACACGCGCACGATCACGTACGCCGAGCTCACGTCCGACGTGAAGCGCGCGGCGAACCTGCTCACCAGCCTCGGCGTGCGCGAGGGCGACCGGGTCGCGATCTACCTGCCGATGATCCCCGAGGCCGTCGTGGCGATGCTCGCCGTCGCCCGCATCGGCGCCGTGCACTCGGTCGTGTTCGGGGGTTTCAGCGCCGACAGCCTGCGCCAGCGCATCGACGACGCGAACGCGAAGCTCGTGATCACGGCCGACGGCGGCTACCGCAAAGGCTCGGTTTTCCCGCTGAAGAACGCGGTGGATGCGGCGCTCGCCGACGGCGGCACGAACGTCGACAAGGTGCTCGTCGTGCGCCGCGGCGGCAACGACGTCGAGTGGGTCGATGGGCGCGACCTGTGGTGGCACGAAGAGCTCCCGCAGGTCGACGCCGACCACGAGGCGAAGCCGTTCGCTGCCGAGCATCCGCTCTACATCCTCTACACGAGCGGCACGACGGGTAAGCCGAAGGGCATCGTGCACACCTCGGGCGGCTACCTCACCCAGGCTGCGTACACGCACAAGAACGTGTTCGATCTGCACCCCGAGACGGATGTCTACTGGTGCTCCGCCGACATCGGCTGGGTGACCGGTCACACGTACGTCGTCTACGGCCCGCTCGCCAACGGTGCGACGCAGCTGCTCTACGAGGGCACGCCGGACTTCCCGGAGCCCGGCCGCTGGTGGCAGCTCATCGAGAAGTACAAGGTGAGCATCTTCTACACCGCGCCAACGGCCATCCGCTCGTTCATGAAGCAGGGCCGGCAGATTCCGCAGAAGTACGACCTCTCGTCACTGCGCGTGCTGGGCTCGGTCGGTGAGCCGATCAACCCCGAGGCGTGGATCTGGTATCGCGAGGTCATCGGCGGCGACAAGACCCCCGTGGTCGACACCTGGTGGCAGACCGAGACCGGCGCCATCATGGTCTCGGCCCTGCCCGGAGTCACCACGCTGAAGCCCGGTAGCGCTCAGGTGCCTCTGCCAGGCATCTCGATCGACGTGGTGACGGATGCCGGCGAGTCCGTCGGCGCGGACGAGGGCGGCCTGCTCGTCATCACCGAGCCATGGCCGTCGATGCTGCGCGGCATCTGGGGCGACCCGGAGCGCTACAAGGAGACGTACTGGGCGAAGTTCGGCGACAAGTACTTCGCCGGAGACGGCGCCCGCAAGGACAAGGACGGCGAGATCTGGCTGATGGGCCGGGTCGACGACGTGATGAACGTCTCGGGTCACCGCCTGTCGACAGCAGAGATCGAGTCGGCGCTGGTCGCGCATCCGTTCGTCGCGGAATCCGCGGTGGTCGGCGCATCCGACGAGACGACGGGGCAGGCCGTCGTGGCGTTCGTGATCATCAAGGGCAACCAGCGCGAGGCCGCAGCGGCGACGGATGTCAACGCCGAGCTGCGCTCGCACGTCGCCCAGCAGATCGGCGCGATCGCCCGTCCGCGCGACATCTACGTCGTCGAGGAGCTGCCGAAGACCCGCAGCGGCAAGATCATGCGCCGCCTGCTGCGCGACGTGGCCGAGGGCCGCCCCGTCGGTGACACGACGACGCTGGCGGACACCACCGTCATGTCGATCATCACCGAGAAGCTGAGCGGCGCCGCCCCCGCCGAGGACTGAGCGCTCCCTGCATTGCACGGTGCGCCGGAAATCGCACGGTGCGCCGGATGTACGAGTCGATTTCATCCGGCGCATCCTGCGTTCTCCGGCCGATCTCGCTACGCCGGGCATGCGGCTAACGCTCGTGGAGGCCCTGGGGGTCCTTGTGCGGGCCAAACCCGTCGATCTGAATGACGAGCATTTTGCCGATTAGGCCGTCGACAGGATGCCCGTCGATCACGACCTGCGGCTCGACGTGGACACCGTGTGCAGCCATCCGGACACGGAACAACGTCTCGCCACCGGAGTCGGCTCTGCCATCCGCCGCAGCGACGGCCGCCGCGAACCTGCCGCCGACCGCGGCCGCGAGACGCCGTAGCTCCTGCGCCGTGATCGCCTTCTTGTTGAGTGCGGAATCGAACGTCGCGACGGCGTAGTCCAAGGGCCGACATCGCGCGATGTGGAAAAGCACGTTGGCCAGCGGTTCGACCGCGACATCCTTGACAACCGGCGACGGCCCCAGCGACCAGTGGATGACGATGTCGTCGCTTTTCGGGCGATGCGCCGAGTAGCCCTCTGGTGCAGCGACATGAAGCTTCGAGTCATTGAAGGTCCAGAGCTTTCGCCGCTGCTTCCGTGACACAGGTGAGGCGCACGCCGAGGTTCGCCGCGCGGATGACGTTCGGGGACGTGCCCGGCAGAGCGACTCGGTTCCGCCCTATCGGGATGATGCGGCCACGGTTGAGCTCGGCACGAATGCGATACGACGTGATGCCCGCACGCCGCAAAGACGATCGGTGCATCACCCCGCCGCGTTCACGAACCAGGGAAATGACGTCCATGTCCGCTAGCCTGCCCGCGTGGCTGCGCGCATCCACGCCACCGCGCACGAACCATGCAGAACCCGGCGGTCACTCGGCTTGTGGAGAACAAGCCAGCGGAGTCGTCCACCGCAGGCGACGCACGATCGCGCGGAAGCGCAACGCACGACCGACCGAAAAACCGCGACGCACCATCGGCCGGAGACCGTGCGATGCGCCGGACGCTAGCACTGAATTCTTCCGGCACACCGCGCGATTTCCGGCACACTGTGCGACGGCTCAAACCGCCGGGACGACGGGCCGCCGCTACTCGAAGGCGACGACCAGCTCGATCTCGACCGGAGCATCCAGAGGCAGCACCGAGACGCCGACCGCCGAACGCGCGTGGCGTCCAGCATCGCCGAACACCTCGCCGAGCAGCAACGATGCGCCGTTGATCACTCCGGGCTGGCCGGTGAACGACGGGTCGGATGCCACGAACCCGGTCACCTTGACGACCTGCGTGATGCGATCGAGCGATCCGATCACCGACTTGACCGCTGCCAGCGCGTTGAGGGTGGCGGTGCGGGCGAGGTCCTTCGCGTCATCGGCTGGAACGAGCCCGTGCGCGTCACCCACCTTGCCGGTGAGCGGCAGCGCACCCGACACCATCGGCAGCTGTCCTGCGGTATACACCAGGGAGCCGTTCACCAGCGCCGGCACGTAGGCAGCAACCGGAGGAACCACTTCGGGGAGCTCGATGCCGAGCTCGGCGAGGCGTGCCTCGAATGCGCCCATCAGGCGTCCTCGCCGATCTCGCGCTTGAGGTAGGCGACGAGGCCGCCTTCAGGGCCGGTGACGACCTGCACGAGTTCCCAGCCCTCCGATCCCCAGTTGTTCAGGATCGCCGCCGTGTTGTGCACGATCAGCGGCGTGGTCAGGTACTCCCACCGACGCATGTGTCCTTCTCTCTCACGCTTCCACGACGACCCCATCGGGCCGCCCTGTTGATCGTGCCACGGCGGCAGTGCACTTCGCATGCCGCGCCGGGAAGGCGGTTTGCCAGCTTCTGCGGCTAGCCTGGGCCTCATGTCTGCCCAAAAACCCACGGCTAGAGGTGCGCTCGGCGCCCTCGGGGCGTTCGTAGGAATGAGCGTCGTGGCCGGCCTTCTTGTGACAGCAGCAGTGACTCCCGCGATCGCGGTCACCGGCATGGCCGCGAACAACGGCATCGGCGCATTCGACGGCCTCCCCGAATACCTGCAGATCAGCGCGCTCCCCCAGGTCTCCACCATCTACGCGAATCAGGGCGGCCAGCCGGTTCCGATCGCCACGTTCTACTCGCAGAACCGCGTCGAGGTCGGCTGGGACGACATCTCCCAGGTCGTGAAGGATGCCGCAGTCTCGACCGAAGACCCGCGCTTCTATCAGCACGGCGGCATCGATATCGAGGGCACGGCACGCGCAATCGTGCTGACCGGGCTCCTGCACAAGTCGACGTCGGGTGGATCATCGATCACGCAGCAGTACGTGAAGAACGTCAAGGTGCAGCAGTGCGAGAAGCTCAATGTCGTGGTTCCCGCGCCAGTTTTCAAGGGCACCGGAACGCCGACTGCGGACGAGCAGAAGAAGCTCGATGAGGAGCAGAAGAAGCAGCAGGCCGCTCAAGATCAGAAGTACACGGACTGCTATAACGAAGCCACCGATCCCACGATCTCCCGCAAGCTGCAGGAGATGAAGCAGGCGATCGGTCTGGAGAAGAAGTACTCCAAGAACGACATCCTCAAGGGATATCTGAACATCGCAGGATTCGGCGGATCGGTTTACGGAATCGAGTCGGCCGCCCGCTACTACTTCGGCGCGACGGCGAAGACCCTCACGTTGCCGCAGGCCGCGACCCTCGTCGCCATCCTCAACAACCCGGCCAACCTGCGCATCGACCAAGACAAGGCGACGAACCCCGGAAACAACGCCGAAAACGGGTTCAAGCGCACGCTCGACCGGCGCGACTACGTACTCCGCAGCATGCTGAAGGCGCACAAGATCACGCAGAAGCAGTACGACGACGCGGTCAAGACGAAGATCGAGCCGAAGATCACGCCTCAGCCCAACGGATGCGAGACCGCGGCGCAATACAACGCCGCGTACTACTGCGATTGGGTACAGCACCTGGTCTCAGAGGACACCGGCCTGGCCAAGACGGCCGACGAGCGTGACGCGCTGCTACGTGCCGGCGGTCTGAAGATCTACACGCCGCTGAACCTGGACGTGCAGGCGGTGGCGCAGCAGTCGCTCAGTTCGATCGTGCCGTCGTCGAAGCCCGGGGTCACCTTGGGCGGCACGAACCTCTCCGTCGAGGTCGGCACCGGCCGGGTCATCTCCATGGTGCAGAACACGAAGTACACGGCGACCGCGACCGATGACCCGAACTACTCGGGCATCAACTACAACACCGACTTCAATGAAGGCGGCTCGATTGGTTTTCAGACGGGTTCGACCTACAAGCTGTTCACATTGCTCGAATGGCTGAAGGAAGGGCACTCGATCAACGACTATGTGACTGCTCCGTCGGCAAGCACGACGTTCCCCGCCAGCCGCTGGCACACCACCTGCCCCGACACGTCCTGGGCGGGGCCATGGACGGTTGGCAACGATGGTCCCGGCGAAGGCGGGACGATGAGCGTTGCCCGCGCGACGGCCGAGTCCGTCAACACAGCGTTCGCGGTCATGGGCACCAAGCTCGACCTCTGCGGCATCCGTCAGAGCGCCATCAACTTGGGGATCCACCCCGCAAGCGACAAGGTGTGGACCACCGACGCCGCCGGAAATCCGGTGCAGGTAGCCAACCCACTCCTTGGCAGCCCGGCGACCATCCTCGGTACCAACAACCTGTCACCCCTTAACCTGGTCACCGCCTACGCGGGCGTGGCCAACGGCGGCAAGTGGTGCACGCCGGTCGGAATCGACAAGATCGTCGGACCGGATGGCAAGAATCTCCCGGTGACGCCCGCCAAATGCACGCAGGGCATCGATCCGAACGTGGCGGCCGGAGCAATCAAGGCGCTGCAAGGTGTGGTGAGCAGCGGAACGGGCACCATCGCCAATCCTCATGACGGTGTGCCGATCTTCGGTAAGACGGGTACGACCGACCACGCCGCGCAGAACTGGTTTGTCTCATCGACCACCAAGGTCGCGACCGTCTCGTGGGTCGGCCAGACGGTGGGCAACTCCGTGAACTTCGGCAACCTCACCCTAGGCGGCCACGGCGGTCGTGACGCGAAGCTCTACGTCGCCAGACCCGTCATCGCAGCGCTCAACAAGATCTACGGCGGCGACCAGTTCCCGCAGCCGACCGGCAGCGTGCTGCAGGCGAAGCAGGTTACCGTGCCCGACCTGACCGGCAAGTCCCCGTCCGACGCGCAGTCGACGCTCCAGAACCTCGGCTTCACGTACCAGGATGGCGGCCCGGTCGACTCGGCCCAGCCGGCCGGCACCGTGGCGAGCACCAACCCACCAGCGGGCAGCAGCGCAGGAATTGGCGCGGTGATCACTGTGTACACGTCGAAGGGCAACCAGAAGGCGGTGCCGGACGTGACCGGCAAGTCAGGACAAGACGCCCAAAATGCCTTGAAGGCCGCCGGGTTCAACGTGGCCTGGGCG
The DNA here is from genome assembly GCF_054780115.1 of Humibacter ginsengiterrae. Lineage (NCBI taxonomy): Bacteria > Bacillati > Actinomycetota > Actinomycetes > Micrococcales > Microbacteriaceae > Humibacter > Humibacter ginsengiterrae. The sequence goes on along the minus strand of NZ_BAAGWY010000002.1, from coordinate 41,598 downwards.
CCGGGAAGCGATCCCAACGGCACGGTCGTCTCGACGGATCCAGCCGCGAACACGCCGGCAACCGCGGGCTCGACGGTCACGATCACCACGTCGAAGAAGAGCGGCGGCGGTCCGGGCAACGGGGGCAACGGATGACACGCCGAAACGGGGCGGGCGCGGTCGGGAGCGTCGCGCTCGCGCTGGGCGCGGCATCCGCGGGTGCGCTCCTCTGGGGCACGCTCATCGAGCGACGCTGGTACGTGCTGCGGCAGGTCAGCGCCCCCGTGCTCCCTTCCGGGTCGAAGCCGATTCGCGTGCTGCACCTGAGCGATCTGCACATGGCACCCTGGCAGCGCGACAAGCAGCAGTGGATCCGGTCGCTGGCGGCGTTCGCTCCCGACCTCATCGTCGACACCGGCGACAACCTAGGGCACGAGCGTGGCTTCGACGGCGTCGAGCACGCGCTGGACGCGTTCCACGGCACGCCCGGCGTCTTCGTGAACGGGTCGAACGATTACTACGGCCCCATTCCGAAGAATCCGATGCGGTACTTCAGCGGTCCCTCGGCCCTGCACGCGAACCCGGCGAATCTTGACACGGACGAGCTCACCCGATTCTTCACAGGCGAGCTCGGCTGGCTCGATCTCAACAACCACGCCGGCGCGCTGACCGTGAACGGAACCCGCCTCGAGCTGTTCGGTGTGGACGATCCGCACCGCAACTTCGACCGGCTCGACCGGGTGACGGGCGAACTCGATGAGTTGCGGGCATCCGAGGTGACGGATGCGACGTGGCCCGCAGACCGCGCGGCCGGCGATCAGCCCACCGTCGCGATCGGGGTTGCGCACGCACCGTACCGCCGGATCCTCGACTCGTTCGTCACCAACGGCGCGAGCATGATCTTCGCCGGACACACGCACGGCGGCCAGGTCTGCGTTCCCGGGTTCGGAGCACTCGTCACGAACTGCGACCTCCCCCGCCGCCAGGCGAAGGGTCTGAGCACCTGGACGCACGCGCTGCGCGTCGCCTACCTGAACGTCTCGGCGGGACTCGGCACATCCATCTACTCGCCTGTGCGATTCGCCTGCCGGCCAGAGGCATCCCTCGTCACGCTCGTGCCGCACGACACGGCATACGACGGAGTCAACGTTCGCTGAACGTTCTGGCTTCTCTGAGAGACGACATAGACGGCACAGACAAACGGGTCAGAGTTACCGCGTAGCGTATTCGGGTGAAGACCAGTCGCAGAACCTGGGGTGCTCTCGGCGCCTTCGTGGGCATGAGTGCGGTGGCCGGAATGCTCGTGGCCGCCGCAGTCACACCGGCTGCAGCGGTCACCTCGCTCGCGGTGAGCGACGCGACGAACGCGTTCGACGGCCTGCCCGACTACCTCGCCCTGCAGCCCCTGGACCAGACGACCACGTTCTACGCCAAGAAGGGCGGCCAGGATGTGCCGTTCGCGACGTTCTACGCGCAGAACCGGCAGGACGTCTCGTCGAGCCAGATCGCGCAGTCGGTGAAGGATGCCGCGGTCGATACCGAGGATCCGCGGTTCTTCTCCGAGGGCGGCATCGACGTGTACGGCACGATCCGTGGCGCGCTGGCCACGAGCACCGGCGGCGATGTGCAGGGCGGCTCGTCGATCACGCAGCAGTACGTGAAGAACATCCTGGTACAGCGCTGCGACCAGGACGACCAGGTCGACCCGAACGCGTCCGCCTCGGTGCAGAAGAAGCAGCAGGCGAAGTTCGAGCAGTGCTACCAGGATGCCGCCGGCGTCACCATTTCGCGCAAGCTGCAGGAGATCCGGTACGCGATCGGGCTCGACAAGCGCTACAGCAAGACCGACATCCTGCAGTCCTACCTGAACATCGTCGGGTTCGGCGGCCGGGTGTACGGCATCCAAGCGGCCGCGCAGTACTACTACGACGTCGATGCGAAAGACCTCACGCTCCCCCAGTCCGCGACCCTGGTCGCCATGCTGAACAACCCGGCGAACCTGCGGATCGACCAGGACGCATCCGCGAACCCGTCGAACAACGCGACGAACAAGTTCAAGCTGACGCTCGCCAGGCGTAACTATGTGCTGCAGCGGATGCTCGTGCATCACTCGATCACGAAGGACCAGTACGACAAGGCGGTCGCCACGCCCATTACGCCGAAGATCACCCCGAAGCAGTCCGGATGCCAGTCCGCGGTCGCGTACAACGCCGGCTTCTTCTGCGACTACGTCAAAGACGTCATGCTGCAGAACCCGGCCTTCGGCAAGACTGCGGACCAGCGCCAGCTGCGCTTCCAGCGCGGTGGCATGAAGGTGTACACGACGCTGAACCTCGACCTGCAAGCCACGGCGCAGAGCGCACTCAGCAAGTATGTGCCGTCGACGAATCCTGTGGTGGACATCGGTGGCGCGAACGTCTCCGTCGAGGTCGGCACGGGGCGCATCGTGACCATGGTCGAGAACAAGCAGTTCGACAACTCGGGCACTGCGGCGCCGGGGAGCACCGCCATCAACTACAACACCGACCACGCATACGGCGGATCGGATGGGTTCGCTACCGGATCGTCGTTCAAGGCGTTCGACCTCGCCGACTGGTTCGAGACGGGGCACACCGCCTATGAGAGCGTCAACGCGCACTACTCCGGCTACGCGTTCCCGTTCAGTTCCTTCTCGTGCAACGGCCAGCCGATGAGCGGTGGCTCGTATCCGGTCAGCAACGACTCCTCGTCGGAGGGCGGCACCATGAGTGTGCTGCAGGCGACCGAGGAGTCGGTCAACACCGCGTTCATGCAGATGGCCACCGAGACCGACCTCTGCGGGATCGCCGATGCGGCGAAAGCGCTCGGCGTGCACGTCGCCAACCCTGCTCTCCCGTTCCAGATCGTTCCCTCGATGGTGATCGGCACCAATTACATCGCCCCGTTGACCATGGCCACCGCGTACGCAGGCATCGCCAACAACGGCAAGTTCTGCACCAACGTCGCCATCGACAAGGTGGTCACGAACGACGGCTCGAGCATGACTGTTCCGAAGTCGACGTGCACGCAGGCGATTGCTCCGACCGTGGCCGCTGCGCTGGCGTGGACGCTCGAGCACGTGATCACCGCCGGAACGGCCACCTCGGCGAACCCGCACGACGGCACGCCGATCCTCGCGAAGACCGGCACGACCGACGAGTACCAGCAGAACTGGCTCGTGACGTCGAGCTCGAAGGTGGCGAACGCGATCTGGGTGGGACAGATCTCGGGCCACCATGACCTCCGCGCCTACGACTACAACGGCACGGAGCTCGCGTACTCGAAGTTCTACGCGGACCGCCTGATCCTGACGGCTCTGGATGCCGCATACGGCGGGTCCGAGTTTGCCACGCCCCCCAGCTCGCTGCTGTACGGATCGTCGAAGAGCTCGACGCAGTCTGGTAATGGCAGCAGCGGGAACACTGGCGGCAACAGCGGCGGAAACAACGGTGGCAGCAGCGGCGGAAGCAACGGTGGCTCCTCGACGAATAGCCCCGTTCCGGCGCCGACGACCTCACCGCTACCGGTGCCGACCAGCAGCGGCCTCCCGTCGTCCGGCGGATAGATGGCTGAACCCACGCAACCTCCGGAGGGTCCCCATGACGAAGTGGAACCGCGCGCGTAGCCTCGAAAAGGTGACATCACGTGCCGCAGCCTGGGGAGCCCTCGCAGGGTTCATCGCAATGAGTGCCGTCGCCGGAGTTCTCGTGGTCAGCGCGGTGACGCCTGCCGTCGCCGTGGCATCCTTGGCGATCAGTGACGGCACGGGCATGTTCGACGGACTGCCCGACTACCTCGCCCCACAGCCGCTGGATCAGACGACCACCTTCTACGCGACGAAGGGCGGCCAATACGTGCCGATCGCCACGTTCTACGCGCAGAACCGTGAGGACGTCGCCTGGGACGCGATCTCCCAGTCCGTGAAAGACGCGGCCGTCGCCACCGAAGACCCCCGGTTCTACAGCGAGGGCGGCATCGACGTCTTCGGCACCGTACGGGGGGCGCTCTCGACCGCGAGCGGCAAGGACGTTCAGGGCGGATCATCCATCACCCAGCAATACGTGAAGAACATCCTCGTGCAGCGCTGCGAGCAGAACGACGCCGTCGACCCGGATGCCTCCCCCAAGGTGCAGAAGCAGCAGCAGAACAAGTTCGAGGCCTGCTACACCGACGCCACCGGCGTGACCGTGCAGCGGAAGGTGCAGGAGATCCGGTACGCGATCGGCCTCGACAAGAGGTACAGCAAGGACCAGATCCTGCTCAGCTACCTGAACATCGTGGGTTTTGGGGGCCGTGTCTACGGCATCCAGGCGGCCGCCCAGTACTACTTCGGAACGGATGCCAAGAGCCTGACCCTGCCGCAGGCCGCGACCCTGATCGCCATCCTCAACAACCCGAACTACCTTCGCATCGACGACGGGTCGACATCGTCCGACAACGTGGCGGCCAAGGGTTTCCCCGCCACTACTGAGCGACGCAACTACGTGCTGCAGCGGATGCTCGTGAATCACAAGATCTCCGACGCCGAGTACAAGCAGGCGGTCGCCACGAAGATCCAGCCGCACATCACGCCGAAGCTGTCCGGATGCTCGAGCGCTGTCAGCGTCGATGCCGGCTTCTTCTGCGACTACGTGCAGCGCATCATGCTGACGGACCCGGTGTTCGGAAAGACCGCAGAACAGCGGCAGGCGCTCTTTCAGCAAGGCGGGCTCAAGGTGTACACGACCCTCAACCTCGACCTGCAGAACAACGCACAGGCGGCGCTGAGCAACTACATCCCGCCGACGTACGGCAACCTGGATCTCGGCGGGGCGAATGTGGCAATGGAGGTCGGAACGGGCCGAGTGGTCGAGATGGTGTCGAACAAGCAGTTCGACGACAGCGGTAACGCGCCGCCCGGCACAACCTCCGTGAACTATGCGACCGACTACGCGTACGGCGGATCGGACGGTTTCCAGGTGGGTTCGTCGTTCAAGGCATATGACCTGGTCGCTTGGCTGGAGGCAGGGCACTCACTGTACGAAACCGTGAACGCGAATGTGCACTCGTTCCCGGAGTCTCAGTTCGCGACATGTGGTGACGGGTTCGGCAACGTCGTGTGGCCCGTTGCAAACGATGAGTCATCCGAAGGCGGTTACATGTCCGTCCTTCAGGCGACCGAAGCATCCGTGAACACTGCATTCGCGATGATGGCGACCAAGCTCAACCTCTGCGACATCTCGAACGCGGCGCAGGCACTCGGAGTGCATCCCGCCAATCCGGCGCCTCACTCCGAAGGCGGCAACCCTTGGATCATCAACCCGCCGATGGTGATCGGAAGCGGTAACTACATCGCTCCGCTTGCGCAGGCGCAGGCCTACGCGGGGATCGCGAACGGCGGAAAGACGTGCACCCCGATCGCGATCGACAAGGCGGTGGATGCCAACGGAAAAGCCATAGCGGTGCCGAAGACCACGTGCACGCAGGCGATTCCGGAGAACGTCGCCGCGACGGTCACCTGGGCGCTGCAGCACGTGATGACGGCGGGAACGGCGACGGGGGCTAACCCGAACGACGGTGTTCCGATCATGGGCAAGACCGGAACGACGGACTACGCGCACGAGAACTGGCTCGTGACCTCTACCTCGAAGGTGGCGCAGGCCACCTGGATCGGACTGATCTCGGGTGCCACCGACATGCACTACGTGTACTTCAAGGGCATCCAGGGCAACAACGTGAAGTTCAACGTGGTGAAGCAGGTCGACACCGCGCTCGACAGCGTCTACGGCGGAAGCGCGTTCCCTGCACCCGACAACACCCTCATCTATGGCAACCGTTCGAAGCCGCCGGCGACGAGTAGTCCGAATCCGGGCACAGGCGGCAACGGCGGCAACTCGGGTGGCGGCAACGGTGCGAACCCGCCGGCACCGGCACCGGGACCGGGAAAGCCCGGTAAGGGCCATGGATGATGCGCGCTCGGCGGCTACCTTCTCGTCGTGAAGCGCCCCTGCCAACGTGTATCCTTATGGAGGCCTTTGACGGGCCATCGGGGTGTGGCGCAGCTTGGTAGCGCGCTTCGTTCGGGACGAAGAGGCCGCAGGTTCAAATCCTGTCACCCCGACCAATGAAAAAGGGACTGCCTTCAGGCGGTCCCTTTTTTCATTCGCCCGGGTGCTGGGGTATGGGCACCTGCGAAGCAGCGAATACCCCGACGCTATGAGGAGAGACACTGATTCGCGTTCGCAACGGGTAGTGGCACCTCATAGGTGTGTGCTTTGCTGTCGCTGTGTCCCGAATGCGCCGCATCAACGAGACCATCGGCCGGCTGACTGGTTTTCAGCTCCGCAGGGTCTCACGCCAGCAATCCGGTCCGAAGGCTACCGGTGGCTCGGAGCGGAGCGATTCGGGCCGTGCCGAACCGAAGATCCCGAACGACTTCGACGACGAGATGGCATCCATCATCCGTGCCGTCACGCCGTTCACGATGACGAACGTCGACAAGCTGCACGCGCTGATCACGGCGACACGGTACGTGGCGCAGCATGACATACCGGGCGACGTCGTCGAGTGCGGAGTCTGGCGCGGGGGGAGCATGCACGCAGTGGCCCGCGCCCTTGCCGCGTGCGGCGACACCAGTCGCGAGCTGTATCTCTACGACACGTTCGAGGGGATGACCGAACCCACCGAGAAGGATGTCCGCTGGGATGGCGTGCATCCGGCGCGCTGGCTGAAGCACTCGGAGCACAACAAGCGCAACAGCGCGATCTGGGCATACGCATCGCTGGATGAGGTGAAGGCCGGGTTCGAGAACGTGCCGTATCCGAAGGAGCGGCTTCATTTCGTGCAGGGACCCGTCGAGCAGACCGTTCCGGGCATCCTTCCCGAGCACATCGCCCTCCTGCGGCTGGACACCGACTGGCACAGCTCGACCGCGCACGAGCTCGCGCACATGTACGACCGGCTTGTGCCGGGCGGCGTGCTCCTGCTCGACGACTACGCGCACTGGCAGGGCGCCAGGGAGGCGGTCGACGAGTGGCTCGAACGCACGGGAGAGAAACTGTTGCTCGTGCGCATGGGAGGCGGCCGCATCGCGGTCAAGCCGGGACTCGAGTCCTGAGCGCGGATTCGTCGCCGATCGGGCTCGGACGCTAGGGCCGCCGACTCAGGCGAAGAGTTCCGCGACGAGCTCGAGGGAGTGCACGCGGGCATCCGATTCGGCGGCTCCCGACGCGATCATCAGCTCGTCGGCGCCCGTCGAGGCGAGCAGAGAGGCGAGCCGGTCGCGCACCACCTCGGGTGTGCCATACGCCTGCCGGGAGTTCCGGTCGGCGATGAAGTCCAGTTCGAGCTGGCTGAACTGGTAGGTGGCAGCCTCCTCGACCGAGACGGGCTCAGGTTTCTGACCTCGCCGCATCTGCAGGAACGAGATCGCAGCCGGCAGCGACTGCCTGCGCACCTCGTCCGGATCCTCGTTCGCCAGCACGGTGACGGCGATCATCGCGTGCGGCTTCTCCAGTGTCGCGCTAGGCGTGAACCGCTCGCGATACAGCTTCAGCGCCTCCTCGGTGTGCTCCCCCGCGAAGTGATGCGCGAAGGCGAACGGGAGCCCCAGGGCGGCCGCGACCTGGGCGCTGTATCCGCTGGAGCCGAGCAGCCAGATCTCGGGCAGGTCGCCGAGGCCGGGAACGGCGCGGATGCCGGCGAGCGGGTCATCCGGCGCGAAACCTCCGGTGAAGAAGCCGAGCAGATCCAGGAGCTGCTGCGGAAAGTCCTCGGCACCCAGAGCATCCGCGCTGCGCCGAAGAGCCGCCGCAGTCGCCTGATCCGCGCCCGGTGCGCGGCCGATGCCGAGATCGATGCGGTCGCCGTACAGGGCACGCAGCGTGCCGAACTGCTCCGCCACGACGAGCGGGGCGTGGTTCGGCAGCATGACTCCTCCGCTGCCCACGCGGATGTGGTCGGTGCGCGCGGCGATTCCCGCGATCAGCACGGCCGGCGCGCTCGACGCGACCGCCGGCATCCCATGGTGTTCCGCGACCCAGAACCGGTGGAACCCGAGCCTCTCGGCCGCTTGCGCGAGACGGATGCTGCCGGCGACGGCATCCGCATTGCCCGCGCCCGCCTCGCGGCTGGCCAGGTCGAGGACGTTCAGGGGAACCTTGCGGAGTTCGGTCACCTTCAGTTCAACCGCCAGGTGACGTCAGGATTCCCGGCAGACGGCGGCAACCCCGCTGATCTCGACGAGTGCACCGGGAACCCCGAGCCCGGCCACCTTGGCAGCCGTCACCAGAGGTGGCGCGTCGTCTCGGGCGAGCCTGCCGGCTATCGCACCGTACGCGGCCCTCACGTCCGCACGTTCGTCGAACAGAATGTTCCACTGGATGATGTCCTCCAGCGTCGCGCCGGCCGCCTCGAGCGCGACGACCGCATTCTCCAACGCACGCACCGACTGGTCGGAGATGTCGTCGGAGACAACCACACCCGTCTCGTCCACGCCGTTCTGGCCGCCCAGATACACGGTCGTCGAGCCCGGAGGCACGATCGCCACATGACTGAAGGCGGGAGAGCGCACGAGCCCGTCGGGTTGAAGGAGTGTGATCGACATGAGAGCCATCTTGTCGAACCCCTCCGACACCGACGACCGGGCCGTCAGGTGAAGTCCGGATCCGGCTCACTCGCATAGGCGACCGCGGAGCCACCCAGAGGCCAACGACGGCGGCCGTTGTTCAGAACACCGCCGCTCTCCTGCAGGTAGCAGGCACCGCAGAGCGACTCGTAGACCACGTCGTCGCCGTCCTCGATCGCGACCTGATCGCCGTCGAACACGAAGACCCCGTTGATCGTGCGGGCGTTGAAGATGGCCTTGCGTCCGCACCGGCAGATCGTCTTCAGCTCCTCCAGGCTGTGCGCCACCTCGAGCAATCGGCGGCTGCCGGGGAATGCGACCGTCTGAAAGTCGGTGCGGATGCCATATGCCAGCACCGGAATATCCTCCAGGATCGCGATCCGCAGCAGGTCATCCACCTGGGCTTCCGTGAGAAACTGCGCCTCATCCACGAGAAGGCAGCTGACGTCGCGACCGAAGCGTGAGACGGTTCGCTCGCGCAACACCTGGAACCGGTGGTAGAGGTCGGCCTGCGGGTCGATCGTGAAGTCGGCATCCCGCGTCACACCGAGGCGGGAGACGATGGCCGCGTCGCCCTTCGTGTCGATCGCCGGCTTCGCGAGCAGTACGCGGTGGCCGCGCTCCTCGTAGTTGTATGCCGCCTGCAGCAGCGCCGTGCTCTTGCCGCTGTTCATCGCCCCGAACCGGAAGTACAGTTTCGCCACCCCGATATCGTATGGCGCACCGTTATTTCAGGTCAGGTAGCCGTCCTCGGCGGCGCGGCGGATCAGGTCGGAGCGCGTGCTCGTCGGCCTGCCGACTCGTTGATACTTCTCTCGCACGCGCCGCAGATACGTCTTCGCCGTCTCGAACTGCACGTTCATCGCGCCCGCGACCTGCGAGGTGGAGTGACCCTCCACGTAGAGCAGGAGCGCCCACCGCTCGCCGTCGCTCAGCTTCGGCTTCGTGAGCGGCAACGCGGTGGACGCAACGTGCGTGGGTTCGGCGGCATCGGCATCCGTGAGTCCCATCACCGCCTTCGCGGTCGTCATCACCTCGCGCACCGGCTGCGCCTTGGAGAGGAACGCCAACGCGCCGGCTCCGAGGCAGCGTTCGCGTTCCTCAGGGGTGTCGAGCGCGGTCAGCACGATGACGGATGCTCCGGCCGCGCGGCAGGTGCGCACCCGCGCCTCGATGGAGACCTTCTCGGTGAGGTTGAGGTCCATCAGCACGAGGTCGGTGGGGAACGCGGCGGAGTGCACGAGTTCCACCCAGGTAGGGGCGGCGACGACGAGCTCGAACAGTGGCTCGTGCTCGCGGATCCAGTTGGAGAGGCTGTCGAGCAGCAATTCGTGGTCGTCGAGGATGCCTACCCGCACCGGGGTGCGGCCCTCACGCGGGGACAAAACCGAACCTCATGATCATCGTGGAGCCGTTTCTCGAGATGGCGGCATCGCCGCTCAGCGAACGCAGCACGCTGACGAACGGCCGGGCCGTGCGCCGCACGAATCGCCAGTCTGCCGCAATGCGCATCGAGAGTTCGAATCGCGCGCTCTCGGAGCTTTCGACGGTGGGATTGCGCTGCACGATGATGGCCGCACCTGCCGGGTCGAGGGCACCGATGCGCACCGACTCCACCAGGAACGCGCTGAACGCGGCACGTGCGTGCGGCGGCATATGCGGCAGCAGCCGTTCGGGATCGCGCACGGCGTGCCCGTCGATCCGGGTGTCTGCCAGAAGGCCGTCGAACCAGGTCACGCGCAGTTGCTCGAGCGCGTGTTCCCGCAGCCCCGCCGACACAGCCGTCGCGGTGTCGATGTCGACCTGCGTGATGCTTCCGCGGTCGGAGATGGATGCCAGCAGCGGCAGCGTCGACTGCCGCAATTCGTCGAGTTGGGCGCGGCGAAGGGCATCCTGTTCGAGCATGCGGAACTCGGGCTCCAGGGCGCGCATGCCGCGTTCGGACGACGCCGTCCATTCTGAGCTGAACCTCGCGATGACGGCGCCGATCGTAGCGGCGACAGAGGCCAGCACGAGCACGGGCGTGGCCGCGACGACGGCGTACACATATGGTGTGTTCACGATGGAGAGGGAGGTGTGCTGCGCGGCGGCCAGCAGTCCGACGACGAGCGCACCGAACACGCCGAAGACGATGATCTCCCACGGTGGTCGCATCCAGAGCAATCCGAAGACGATCAGCGCGATGCCGATCTGTCCCCAGTCGTCTTGCACGAGCCGGTTGTGGCCCCACGTCGACAGTGCGGAGAGCACGGCGGCGCCCACGGCCGCTCCGACGATGACGGCCGCGCCTCCGGCGCTGAGGCGCCCGACGGAGGGATGCACGGCGATCGACAGCGCGGTTCCGGCCGCGATGAGCAGGCACAGTGCCGCAACCGCGAGCACGGGCGCGACGATCTCGTTCCGGTTCAGGATGCTCTGCACCACTGCGTATCCCACAGACATCCCACCCAGCAACGGCGCGAGTCCCCACGCCGCCATCGCACCGATCGGATCGAGCCGGTTCGGTGCACGGTCGAGGATCACCTCGTGCATCAGACGACATCCTCCGAACGGATGAGCGGAACCACCATCAGCACGGAGGTGCCAGCGCCCGGCTTCGAGAACACCGAAACGGACCCGCCGACGCGTTCGACCCGCTCGATGACCGAGTGCATCAGGCCCATCCGGTCGTTGCCCTCTGCGGTGAGCATGCCGACATCGAAGCCGCGGCCGGCATCCACCACGACGAGGGAGACGGCACCGCCGGATGCCGAGAGCATCACGTCCGCCGCTGACTGTCCGGAGTGCTTCAGCACGTTCACCAGGCACTGGCGGGCGGCAAGCCCGACGGCGCGGCGAGCATCCGGCGTCAGCGACGTGTACGGGCCGAAGTCTCCGGAGACGTCCACGACGAGGCCGGCGTCGCGGGCCTGGGCGATCGCCTGCGCGAGTTCCGTTGCGCGCCAGTCCCGTTCATCCGTCACCGCGAGAGCCTGCACGCGTTGCGTCTCGTCGGTCCAGTGACGGATGTCCGACTGCAGCCGTTCACGGAACGCCTCCGACACCGGGCCGGGAGCGGCGGTCGCGATGGCGGCCAGTTCGCTGAGGGTGGTGTCGTGCAGTTCGGCGCGCAACTCGGCCACGAGCGCTCGGCGGAGCTCGTCGGCGTGCTGCCGGCGGAGCATCCGCATGATCAGCGTGTGTGCGCCGCGGTGGGCGCTGCGAGTCACCCCGTGGAACAGCAACAGCGCCATGAAGAGCACGTAGGTGGCCAGCGAGATCGAGTCGAAGCGGAACTGCCGGTGCGCCACCGTCGCGGCCGCGAACACGGCAAGGTCGCCGACCGCATACGCGACGGTCGCCCAGAGAACCCCGATGCGGGCATCCGACCCGGATCCGCCGATCAGCATCAACGCCACAAGGGGCAACGCCACCACGAAGAGGTTTGTGTCGGTGTAGGTGACGGTCTGCTCGAGCAGCGCGAAGGTGTACGCGAACGTGGATGCCACGCCGACGGCGATGTAGGCGACCATCGCGGTCAGGCTCGGCTTCACCATCACCACGACCATGAGCGCTGCCATCGGCAACAGTGAGCCGGTCGCCCACCAGCGCACGTCGACATCGAGGAACAGGCCTGGGGCCAGCACGGATGCCGTCGCTGAGGCAAGGCAGATGAGCGCAGCAACCTGCGTCGACCGGGCGACAGCGAGGTTGCCAGCTTCGCGCGCCACCTGGGCCGGAACCCCGAGAGACATCGTGAGGATTATGACACGACGATGCGCCCACTTGTACCCCAGTTCTGTACCCCGGTGGAGAGCGGCTTCGCGAGTGCGTGTTTCGGGAAGAACGGCGTTCGCTCAGAACAGCGTCAGACGTTCTTCCGGCGCGACCGGCTTCGGTGCGCCCGGAGCATTCGCTGCGGGCGACGCCTCGAACCGCACGCCGCTTTGCAGGCGCGCTGCGTCAGCAAAGCCTGCGTCATCCCGGGCCCTTCTCCGGCGCACCCGATCGCCGTTCTCGTCGCGCACGGTGTTCAGCGCCGCCGACCGCACGCCTCCGGTGACCGGATCCTCCTCGCCGCGCTGGAGGCCGTGCGCGGCGAGGAGCGGTTTGATCCGTGCGGCGAGCCACTTGCGGTACTCCACCGGCGCGTACGCCTTCGATCCGTACATAGCCCGGTACTTGTCGACGAGCTCCGGGTGCTCCCGCTCCAGCCACATCATGAACCACTCCTTCACGCCCGGCCTGAGGTGCAACGCCGTGTACAGAACCGAGGTCGCGCCCGCATCCGCTGCCGCGGAGAGCGCCGAGTCGAGATGCGCCCGGGAGTCGGTGAGGTACGGGAGGATCGGCATCATGAACACCGAGCAGTCCAGGCCGTGTTCACGCACGGCCCGCACGGTCTCGAGCCTGGCCTTCGTGCTCGGTGTTCCCGGTTCGACCGACTTCTGCAGCTCGTCGTCGTAGACCGCGATCGACATCGCGAGGTCGACGGGAACCCGCGTGGCGGCATCCGCAATCAGATCGAGATCGCGCCGCAGAAGCGTGCCCTTCGTGAGGATGCTGAACGGAGTGCCCGAGTCCGCGAGCGCCTCGATGATGCCCGGCATCAACCGGTAGCGTCCCTCCGCCCGCTGGTATGGATCAGTGTTGGTGCCCAACGCGACCGGATGCCTCGCCCAGCTCGGTTTGGTGACCTCACGCCGCAGCACGTCGGCCACGTTCACCTTCACGATGATCTCGCGGTCGAAGTCCGTCCCCATGTTGAGCTCGAGGTACCGGTGGGTGGGCCGCGCGAAGCAGTTGTGGCTTACCACGCCGTTCGCCACGAAGTCGCCGGTCTCGGTTGTGAGGTCGACCATGTCGAGCTCGATGCCGAGATCTTGAACGGAGATGACGCTCAGATCGACCGAGGCCTTGATGGCAGTACCGGCCATGGCGAGCTTGCTTGCACTGCCTCCGACGCCGAACCCGACCAGGGAGTTGTTGGTCGTCAGGTACGGGCGTTGCGCCCTTCCGCTCATGGCACCGGTGACGTACTTCCAGCCACGTTCGGTGAGAAATCGATGGTCAGCGCTCGCGACGAGCTCGGTGCCGTCCGCGAGAGTTATGCGGTGGGCCCGTTTCCGCGTACCCCATTTCGCCAGAACTCGACTCGGCTCATAACGTCGGTAACGGCCCTCGACGCGTGTGCCCATCACGACGTCACCCACCGTGATCTCACCCAACGGTCGCTGCCTGCCATCGGCCATGAGGATGCTCGTATCGGGCGTCAGGCAGTAGGCACAGGCATGCTGGCAGCCCCGGTACGGGTTGATCGTCCAGCCGAACGGGAGGGCGCCTCCGCCGCCCGGAACCTTGTTCAGTGCAGACTTTGCCAGCACCTCATGGAACGTGACGCCGGCGAACTCAGGCGTGCGCACGGAACGCACGAGGTTGTTGAGCTTCGCCAGGCCGGGCAGGGCATCCGCCTGCTCGACCGTGATCTCCTGACCGCTCCACCGCACAGTTTCATTCGAACATATCTTCGACGACTACGCAAGCACAATGACCGGAGCTTCGCCGGAACCTTCCAGGGCTGTCCCGTTTACGGCTACACCTCGTTCAAGTCGCGCAGATGGCCCTCATGAACCCGTTGTAGGGACGATCTGCGCGACTTGAACCGACCGGCGGAGCGGCCGACCGGCGGAGCGGCCGACCGGCGGAGCGGCCGACCGGCGGAGCGGCCGACCGGCGGAGCGGCCGACCGGCGACCTACGGCGCCGGTCAGCACACGGTCGCCGCCATCGGCGTCAGCGCGAGCTCGTCGCCCGACCAACGTCGGCGCAGCCAGCGGTCGTGGCTGGCCACGACCACCGCGCCGGGGTAGCCGCCGAGGGCATCCTCCAGTTCCCCCGCGAGGGCGAGCGACAGGTGGTTCGTCGGCTCGTCGAGCAGGAACACGTGCGGCGGCTTCGCGATGATCAGCGCCAGCGCGAATCGGCGCTGCTGGCCGACGGACAGCGACCCGACGGGTCGGTCGAGGTCGCGCGGAGCGATCAGGCCGAGCGAGGTGAGCGGCAGCTGTTCCGACCGGCGTTCCCCCAGCGCCTTCGCGTAGAGGGCACGGGGTGTGGCCGCCGGGTCGGCGAACCGCACGTCCTGCTCCAGCAGCCCGACCCGAAGGCCCTTGCGGCGGGTGACCATCCCCGAGTCCGAGGTGATAGTGCCGGCGAGCAGCCCGAGCAACGTGGACTTTCCGACGCCGTTGGGTCCTGTGACGAGCAGCCGGGCATCGGGCTCGACACGCAGACGCTCGACGTGCAGGCGGTGGCGCACACGAGCATCCGTGACCTGGATCAGCGTGCCTGCTGCGTCGTCGAGCCCGTGCGAACCGCTCGGGATGCCCGCGAACGTGAGCACGGCGGGCGGCTTGCGCACCTGGTTGCGTTCGAGTTCGTCCACCCGGCCCTGAGCGTTGCGCACGCGCCTGGCGATCTGGGCATCCACCCGAGCGCCCTTGAACGGAGCGATGTACTTGTCATTGTCCCGCGCGGCGCGAGGTGCGTGCGTGGAACGGGCGGTGACGGCCGTGGCATGGCGTAGCCGGTTCAGCTCGTCCTGCTCGTCGCGGTACTGCCGTTCCCAGCGCTCGCGCTCGGCAGCCTTGTGCTCGAGATACGCACTGAACACGCCCTCACCCGTGGCCGGCCTGCCGAAAACCGTCGCCCCGTTTCCGGATGCCTGCACCGACTCGCGACCCGACGGCCCGGATCCGGCTCGCCCGGCGTCGTCGTTCCGCGCGGCGACACTCGTACGCGAAGGGTCAAGATCGACGAGCGCCGTCGCGACGGCGTCGAGGAACACGCGATCGTGACTCGCGAACAGCACCGGACCGCTCCATTCGGCCACCTGTCGCTGCAGGAACTCCACGGCGTCGTCGTCCAGGTGATTGGTGGGCTCGTCGAGCAGCAGGGCGTCCGGCCGGCTCAGCAGCAGCGCCGCCAGCGCGAACCTGCTGCGCTGACCACCGGACACCTCGCCCAGCGTGCGGTGCAGCGGAATGCCCTGCACGCCGAGCCCCGCGAGCACGCGGTCGCGGCGCGCATCGATGCTCCAGACATCCGCTCGCTCGGCCGCGGCGAGCGCCGCGTCGTATCGCACGGCTGCCCGTTCCAGCGACTCCGGATCGGATGCCTCGCCCAACGCAACGCCCGCCGTATCGAGTTCACGCTCCACGGCGCGCACCTCGGCGAGGGCGTGCTCGACGAGGGAGTCGAGCGTCTCATGCGGAGCGAACCGCACCTCCTGCCACAGCAAGCCGGTGCGCGACGGGCGCGCCACGGCTCCTCGGTCGGGAGCCTCGGCCCCTGCGAGCACCCGTAGCAATGTGGACTTGCCCACGCCGTTCTCGCCGATCAGCCCGACGCGGGAGCCGGGCGGAACGGTGAGTGAGACATCCGTGAGAACGGTGCGGATGCCGTACCGCACCGAGACGCCGTCGGCGCGGATGTAGTCGGCGACCGTGGCGGGCGCCGAGATCGAGTCGACTGCGGGCTCTGTGGGGCCAACGCCGCTCGGCGTCGCAGCAACATCTGCGGGCGCCGCATCGAAGGGGGGAAGGAATGAGGAACGTACTGGCATGGAACCGCCTCTCCGGGCTTGAGCCCTGGAGCCGGCACGACCACGAACGGCCGTGCCGGCCCGAATCGGTTCGCTCGAAGGCCGCCGACAACGGTCGGCGCGAGCGGAAGGATCCCGCCGGGCGTTGGCCCCGAGGTCAGAATCGGCCGGACGACCCCATGAAGCGCGCGCGAAGCACGACCGTCACGGTGACGGATGACCGTTCTTCGCCGGGTGCGCTGCGGTGCGACATCGATGTATCGCGGATCCGCAGGGGTCGAGCCTCATGCGCGGGACGAAGGGTGGTCACTTCTTCATAGCTCGCGAGACGTTACCAGCGCGCCGGAGCTAATGCAACCTCAGTCGTCGAGCCCGAGCACCTTCGAGGTCTCGGCGATCACCTGTGCGGCCTTCTCCGGCTGGTCGTTCAGTGTGGTGCCCATGGTCGGAATGAGTTGCTTGAGCTTCGGCTCCCACTGCGTCCACTGCTGCGGGAAGCACCGCTTCAAGAGGTCCAGCATGATCGGCACGGCCGTCGAGGCGCCTGGCGATGCGCCGAGCAGGCCTGCGATCGAACCATCGGATGCCGCGACCACTTCGGTTCCGAACTGCAGCACGCCGCCGCGTTTGGCATCCTTCTTCATGACCTGTACGCGCTGACCGGCGGTGATCAGCTCCCAGTCCTCGCTTTTGGCGGTCGGCATGAACTCCTGCAGGGCGCGCAGCTTCTTCGCCCGCGTCGCCAGCAGCTCGGAGACGAGGTACTTGACGAGCGCGAAGTTGTCTCGCGCGACGGCGAGCATGGGCCCGAGGTTTCCTCCGCGGACGGACCCGGGGAGATCCCACCACGAACCCTTCTTGAGGAACTTCGGGCTGAAGCCCGCGTACGGGCCGAACATCAGCGACGCCTCGCCGTTCACGACCCGGGTGTCCAGATGCGGAACCGACATCGGCGGCGCGCCGACGGCCGCCTTGCCGTACACCTTCGCGTGGTGCTGCGCGACGAGCTTGGGATTGGTGGTGCGGAAGAACTTGCCGCTGATCGGGAACCCGCCGAAGCCCTTGATCTCCTTGATTCCGGATGACTGCAGCAGGTGCAGTGCGCCGCCGCCGGCTCCCACGAACACGAACCGGGCATCCACCGTGTGCGGGGTGTTGCCGACGAGGTGCCGCACGTTCAGCCGCCAGTTGCCGTCCCTGGTGCGACGGATGCTCTTCACCCGGCAGTTGAGCCACAGCTCGCCACCGCGCTCCACGAGCCCGTCGAACAGGGCGGTCGTGAGCGCGCCGAAGTCCACATCGGTTCCGGCGGTCATGCGGGTCGCCGCAATCGGCTCACGGGTGCGGCCCTTGATGAGCAGCGGTGTCCACTCGCGGATGACCCTGTGGTCTTCGGAGTACTCCATGCCGCGGAACAGCGGCTGGTCTTTGAGCGCTGCGTAGCGCTTGCGGAGGTACTTCACGTTCTCGCCCCCGCGCACGAACGTCATGTGCGGCGTCGAGCTGATGAACGAGGTGGGCAGTTCACCCTTCTGCGCGAGCGACGACCAGAACTGCCGGCTGAGCTGGAACTGCTCGTTGATGCTGATCGCCTTCGCCGGGTCGACCGTGCCGTCTTTCGCCTCGGGCATGTAGTTGAGCTCGCACATCGCGGCGTGCCCGGTTCCCGCGTTGTTCCACGGGTTCGAGCTCTCCTGTGCCACCTCGCCGAGAACCTCGTAGACGCGGATCTTCCAGTCAGGCTGCAGCCGCTGGATCATGGTGCCGAGGGTCGCGCTCATGATGCCCCCGCCGATGAGAACGACGTCTAGCGGGGCCCGGGAATCACTCACTCGAACAATTCTATGGGCGCGCCGGTGGTGCCGCTGACGGGCGCCGATCGCTCAGCTGCGGTACCGCTCCCCCACCGGGATCTCCACCGGCACGGTGTTCCCCAGCGGGGCGAGCGGGCAGGCCCAGGCCGGGTCGTACGCGCAGCTCGGGTTGTACGCGAAGTTGAAGTCCAGCACGAGCGTCCCAGGCTCCGATCCAGGGCCGAGGTCGGCGCCCTTGATCGTGTCGAGCAGGTAGCGTCCGCCCCCGTAAGTGCCGTCGGGCCGTCCTGCGGAGGCATCCTTCACCGGAAGGAACAGCCCGCCGCCGTACGAACGCAGCCGCCAGACATCCAGCGCGCCGACATCGGGTAGCCGCACGACGCCGATGCGCTCGAACGGCACGACGCCGTCGGTACCGGTCTCGACATCCAGATCGGCCGGTTCGGCCTGCTCGATCGTCAGTTCGAACCGCCACTCCGGGTCGTACTGCGGTACCGGCAGCCCGGCGAAGGATGCCCGATCCTCCGGCAGCAAGGGCGTCGACGGATGCGTCGCGAAGAGAGCATCTCGCTCGACGACCCAGGCGGCGTGGGCAGCTGACGCGTCTTCGTCGGCGAGCTCCCGTACCAGCTCGTACAGCGCGAAAACGCGACGGCGCCAGTCGGCCACGTCGACTGCTGTCTGGATGTTCGTCATGCGTACATGATCGTCTCTCGGGCCGCCGGATGGTCGTCGTCGCCGGCTCGAATCGGCCGCCCGGCCCTGCGAGCACCAGGATTCGGACATCTTCCGACAAGATGCGGTCATCGGCCCCCGATGCGTGCCTTTCGTGTCGGATGTGCACTCGACACTGATGCCATGGCCGACGATCGACACCACGGAATCGGGCTCGCCCAGGGCACGGCCCTATACGTGGCGGCCGTGCTCGGAACCGGCATCCTGCTGCTTCCCGCGCTCGCCGCCCGTGCGGCAGGACCGGGAGCGATCCTCGCCGTCGGGGCACTGGCCGTCGTCTCCATTCCACTCGCGTCGACGTTCGCGGCGCTGTCGACGAGGCATCCGGATGCCGGCGGTGTCGCCACGTTCGCCCGCCGCGCGTTCGGTCCGACCGCCGCGCGCATCGTCGGCTACTGGTTCTACTTCGGAACACCGATCGGCGCACCGGTCGCCGCGATCATGACCGCACAGTACGTGGTGGCGATCATCGGCGGCGACCGCGGAACGGTCATCCTGGTCGCGGCCGCCCTCGTGATCGTGCCGATCGCGATCACCGTGTTCGGGGTTCGCTTCGCGGGCTGGGCGCAATTGCTGCTCAGCGCGGCGCTGATGGCGATCCTCGTGCTTGCACTGGCCGCCGCCGCACCGCACGTGCACCCGGCGAACTTCACGCCGTTCCTCCCGCACGGCCTGGGCGGCGTGGGCATTGCGGTGAGCCTCTACATCTGGGCGTTCGCGGGGTGGGAGGCCGTCGCGGGCATCGCCGGCGAGTTCTCCCGGCCGCGGCGCGACATCCCGCGGGCGACAGCGCTGGCGCTCGCGATCGTCTCGGTCGCGTACATCGCGATCCAGGCCGTGGTGGTGGGCGTGCTCGGCCCCAAGGTGGGCCAGTCGGATGCCCCGCTGCTCGACCTCGTGACCGTCGGACTCGGCCGCGGCTGGGGCGTGGTCGTCGCGTGCGTGGCCGTGATCGTCGTGGTCGGCGTCTTCAATGCGTACTTCGCCGCGTTCAGCAAGCTCGGCGCAGCCATGGGACGCGACGGCGATCTGCCTGCCTGGTTCGGCCGAGGCGCGGAACGGGGCGGCATCGCGCGCCGCGGTCTGCTGCTGAGCGCCGCGCTCATGGCGCTCTACTTCGCCGTCGTCGCGTGGTTGCCCGACCTGCAGCCGGTGATCCTCGTGCACACGAGCATCGGCGCGGCGATCTACGGCATCGGCGTCGCGAGCGCCCTCGTTCTGTTACCCCGGCGCAGCATGGGCTGGTGGATGTCCGTGCTCTCCTGCGTGCTGGTGCTCGGCCTGCTCGTTCTCGAGGGTGCCAACCTGGTGTATCCGCTCGTCATCGCGGCAGCAGCGGTCGTGGTCGGAGCCGTCACGCGGTCTCGTCCAGGACGCCGGCCGACCGAGTCCGCGGGCATTGAGATGAGCGCTGCAGCCGATGCGGCAGCGTCGGCCGCCGCGGGAAGTGCTGCGCCTGAGGAGTGAGCAGCGCTCAGACCGTGGCCGTCGCCCGCAGATTCGCTGCCACGAGTTCGGCGATCTGCACCGCGTTCAGGGCAGCACCCTTGCGCAGGTTGTCGTTCGAGACGAAGAGCGCGAGGCCACGCCCCTCCGGAGCACCCGGATCTTGGCGGATGCGGCCCACATAGCTCGGGTCGTTGCCTGCGGCTCCGAGGGGAGTGGGAACATCCTCGAGGGCGACGCCGGGAGCATCCCTCAGCAGCTCGGTCGCGCGCTCGGGGCTTATCTGTCGAGCGAACTCGGCGTTGATCGACAGCGAGTGGCCGGTGAACACGGGAACGCGCACGCAGGTGCCGCTCACCAGCAGGTCGGGCAGCCCGAGGATCTTGCGGCTCTCGTTGCGCAGCTTCTTCTCCTCGTCGGTCTCGTTCAGACCGTCGTCGACGATCGAGCCGGCGAGCGGGATGACGTCGAATGCGATGGGCCGCACGTACTTCACGGGCTCCGGCATCTCGACGGCCGAGCCGTCGTGCACGAGCTCGAGCAGCTTGCCGGATGCCACCGCTGCTTCGGCCTGCTCCGCCAGTTCCTGCGCCCCCGCCAGGCCCGATCCGCTCACCGCCTGGTAGGTGCTGACGATGAGCCGCCGCAGTCCGGCCTCCGCGTCGAGCACCTTGAGCACCGGCATCGCGGCCATGGTCGTGCAGTTCGGGTTGGCGATGATGCCCTTCTGCGCCTCGGCGATGGCCTCCGGGTTCACCTCGCTGACCACGAGGGGCACCTCGGGATCCATGCGCCACGCGCTGGAGTTGTCGATGACCACCGCGCCGGCCGCGGCGAACTTCGGCGCGTAGGCCCGGCTGCCCGTCGCTCCGGCCGAGAACAGTGCGATGTCAACACCGGACGGATCCGCCGTCTCGACGTCTTCGACCACGATCTGATCGCCCTTGAACTCCAGGGTGCGTCCGGCAGAGCGGCTGGTCGCGAACAGGCGCAGCGTCTCTACCGGAAAGTCGCGCTCGGCGAGGATGCGGCGCATCACGGTGCCGACCTGTCCGGTGGCGCCGACGATGCCTACGGTGAATCCGTTGCCCATGGGAGTTCCTTGCCAGTCAGTGCGGCAGGCGCAACGACGCCGGCCGTCGCCGTTGATGTGGGTAGGCCTTCTATTGTGACAGACCCTCCTGCGCGGAACGCGCCTCTCAAGAGAGCTGAGACATCCGATGTCTTATCCGCTCGCACGGTACGATCGCGCATATGGCCGTCACCGACGAGGCGATCCTCAAGATCAAGGAGATGATCACGAGCGGGCGACTGAACCCGGGCGATCGTCTTCCTCCCGAGAAGGAGCTCAGTGAGAGCCTCGGGCTCTCCCGCTCCTCGTTGCGCGAGGCGGTGAAGGCGCTCGAGGTGATCCGGGTTCTGGATGTGCGCCGCGGCGACGGCACCTACGTCACGAGCCTGGAACCCCGGCTTCTGCTGGAGGCGCTCTCGTTCGTCGTCGACCTGCACGACGACCGCTCGGTGATCGAGATCTTCGGGGTGCGGCGCATCCTGGAGCCGGCCGCGGCTGCCCTCGCCGCGAGACGGATGTCCGGCGAACAGCTGGATGCCGTCGATCGCCTTCTCGAGGCCACGACCGGCGACGAGGACGTCGAGGCGCTGATCCAGCACGACCTGGAGTTCCACAGGGCGATCAGCGAGGCGTGCGGCAACGACTATCTCGCCCAGTTGATCGAGTCGATCTCGAGCCACACGGTCCGCGCCCGCATCTGGCGTGGGCTCACCCAGCAGGGCGCGACGGAGCGCACGATCGCGGAGCACCGCGCCATCCTGGCCGCGCTACGAGACCACGACGCGGAGCTCGCCTCCGCCCGATCGCTCACCCACGTTGCCGGCATCGAGGACTGGTTGCGCGCGGCCCTGGGTGCGACAGCCTGAGCGACCGCTGCATCCAGCACGCGCCAGACGAAGTACCGAGTCACGACAAGGAGGATCACGACAGATGAGGATCGCGCTCCACTCCACGCTCCACCCGGGAGCCGTCGACGACTACCTCCGCGAGCACGCCCGCGTGCCCGACGACCTGCGCGCACTGTTCGATCGGGCAGGCATCCGCGACTGGACGATCTGGCGCTCCGGCGACCGGCTGTTCCACCTCGTCGAGTGCGACGACTTCGATCACGCGATGCGGGTCATCCGTGCCGACGACGCCGACCGCCGATGGCAGGAACACATCGGACGATTCGTCGAAGGATTCCTCGGCCCCGACGGCGCCGAGGGCTACGTGCCGTTGACGAAGGTGTGGCGTCTCGAGGAGCAGCGCGCCGAGCCCGTGATCGACATGGGCCTCGACTGACGTGGCTGACGGCGGCGCAGCCCTCGTCGACGCGCACGTTCACGTCTGGGATCCGGCACGGCTCACGTATCCGTGGCTGGAAGGGGTGCTCGGGCGTGCCTTCCTCCCTGCCGATATCGACCGGGCCGCCGGTTCGGTCACGCGGCACGTCTTCGTGCAGGCCGGATGCCTGCCCGCGCAGGCCCTCGACGAGGTGCGCTGGGTGCTCGGCATGACGGATGCCTGGCCCGAGCTGGCCGCGATCGTCGCCGATGCGGACCTCCGCGGGGGACGCGCGCTCGAGTCCCATCTGGACGAGCTGCTCACGCTCGACACAGGCGGAATCACGGGGCCGCGGCCAGGCGCCGGCGGGAGTGCGGCAGGCCGCCGGATCCGTGTCGCAGGCATCCGTCACCTCCTGCAGGGCGAGCCCGACGACCTGCTCGCCGACCCCGCGGCCCGCTCCGCACTGCTCGGCGGTCTCCGGGCTCTCGCCGAGCGCGGCCTCACCTTCGACGTCTGCGTGCGGCATCGCCAGTTGAACACCGTGATCGAATTACTCGAGCAGGTGCCCGAGCTGCCCACCGTGCTCGACCACCTCGGCAAGCCACCCGTCGACGACGGGATCGAGAGCGAGGCCGGTCGCGCCTGGGCGGAGGCGATCCCCCGTTTGGCGCGGCTGCCTCTGGCGCACGTGAAGCTGAGCGGGCTGGCGGCGGAGGCATCCGGAACCGCGGCGCTCGACGCCCACGCCGAGGCCATCCTCGTGCACGCCCTGCGGGCGTTCGGCCCTGACCGCTCCATGATCGGCAGCGACTGGCCGGTCAGCGCGCTCACCGGCGCGGGCGGAACGTTCGAGAGCTGGCGCGAGCGCGTCCGCCGTGCTGCAACCGCCGCGGGCGTCGGGCCAGGGGGCGTCGCATCCATCGAACACGGCACGGCCGCCCGGTTCTACGGCCTCTGGTGAGGTCCGTCGCTCGCACCACCGAATTCCTCCGAGAGAGAAGCTTCTGAGATCGAGAAGTCAAGAATGGCGGAGTCTGGCTCAGGTGAACGCAATAATCGACTTCTCGATGAGTCCGTAGCCGTTGCTCATCCCAAAGCAGCGCGTACCATCCGCACAATGTTGGTCGGATCCGCGATGTCGTCGTCCGTAGCCCGGATGACGCGCCAACCCGCCTCTTCGAGGAGCGCGACCCGGCGCAGATCCTTACGCCAGCGTTTCTTGTCCTTCCGATGTTTGTCGCCCTCGTACTCGATGGCGACCCTTTGCTGCGGATAGCTGAGGTCGGGGTGAAGAACGACATCTCCTGCCACAGGCACCGGATGCCCGATCGCCGGCTCCGGAAGTCCGGCCGCCACGATGGCAAGGCGCAGCATCGACTCTCTCGGGGAATCCACCCCAGAGCGGAGGAGAGGCAACGCCCAGGCGAGAGCGGCGGCGCCGCGCCGTGATCCGTGCCGCCGCACCGCCTCTGCCAGCTGTTCGCGGGAGCACAGCGGAGGAGAACGGAACCCTCCAGGAAGCCGAAGCCCGGATATCAGGTAGTCGCCCGCCGCGACCAGGTACTCACGCGAAACCATCGGCGCCAGATGGCACCAGGTCTGGGCCGGCGACACCACGGGGAGCTCTTCGACGAAGAACAACACGGCATCCGGAACGACGTGCCCCACGACGCCGCGCGTGCGAACTCGCGTACCGCGTACGGATGCGACGTGGAGGGCCGTCGACGACCGGCAGTGGCTGGGTACCGGAATGCCCAGGAGCCGCGCCGCCGTGACATGCGAGAAGAGTTGTCCACTCCGCAGCCTGGGCGCATACATTCGGCAACGCTCCGTTATGCCCGTCGCTACGACGCCAACGCTGCGAACGCCGTGGAATGGGGTAGTCAGGAGGGAGCTACGCAGCTTACTCGGCGTGAGCTGATGAAACTCGGTCTCGTTCACACGGAAAACGAAACCAGTCAGATGAGGCGGTAGTGGCTGCGGCGATCGCATGGTTCGAGTGTCCCCGCCGTCGGACGTTCTCCGTGCCGATTCTCCACAGGTACCGTCATGTCGGGCCCGTGCTTCGAGAAGGCAAAAGATGCAGGAACCAGGTCGGAGGACTGCAATTTTTGACTTCTCGTTCGCGGGACGCACGGGAGCCGGACACGCGGAGCACGATACGCGGGAGCAGGAGGCCGCACGCGACCAGCACTCCGGCGTCACTCCGGGATGAAGCCTGCCGCGGCGAGCGCCGCCCACAATTCGTCCGGGATGCGGGCGGCCATGCGCTGGAGGTTCTCGCGCACGGCATCCGGGTTCGCGGTGCCCACCACGACCGACGCCACGATGGGGTCGCGCAGCGGGAACTGCAGCGCCGCGGCCGGCAGTTCCACCTCGTACTCCGCACAGGTCTGGGCGATCGCCCGAGCCCGTTCGATGAGCTCCGCGGGTGCGGCCGAGTAGTTGTACGTGGCATCCGCTGCCGGCGTGCTGCTGGCGAGCAGCCCGGAGTTGTAGACGGCCGCGGCGACGACGCGCACACCACGATCGCGGCACACGGGGAACAGCTCCTCGAGCGCGGGCTGCTCCAGCAGGGTGTACCGTCCGGCGATCATGACCAGGTCGAGGTCGCCCTCCCGTACGGCGCGCGCAGCAACGGCGGCGTCGTTCACCCCGATGCCGATCTGCCGCACGAGACCCTCGTCGCGCAGCTTCGCCAGGGCGGGCAGCCCCTCGCGCAGTCCGCGATCGAGGTCGTAGACATCCGGATCGTGCAGATACAGGATGTCGACCCGGTCGAGCCCGAGACGTTCCAGCGAGTCCTCGAGGCTGCGACGGATGCCCGCTTCGCTCGGATCGAACCGCCGCACCTTCTCGTCCGGCACGTCGAACTGATGGGCGAGGTCGCGTCCACCCGAGAAGTGCGGGTTGGGCTCGAGCAACCGCCCGACCTTGGTCGAGAGCACGAACTCGTCCCGCGGCTTCTCCCGCAGGAACGCGCCGAGCCGGCGTTCGCTGAGACCCAGCCCGTAGTGCGGTGCGGTGTCGAAGTAGCGGATTCCGCCGTTCCACGCGGCATCCAGGGCATCCTGCGCCCGCTCGTCGGAGACCTCGCGGTAGAGGTTGCCGATGGACGCCGCCCCGAAGCCGAGCGGGGACAGGTCGCTCACTCTTCGGCGTCCGCTCGCGCCGCGAGCCACTCGAACTCGTCGAGCGATGCGGGGAGCATCTCGGTGCCGGCGCCTGGCGCGGCCGGGGTGAGGTACCGCCCGTTCTCGATCACGACGGGGGTCGCGAAGTGCTCGTGCAAGTGGTCGACGTACTCGATCATGCGGCCATCCATCGTGCCGGTCACCGCGACGAAGTCGAACATGGACAGGTGTTGCACCGCCTCGCATAGTCCGACTCCCCCTGCGTGCGGGCACACCGGAACGCCGAACTTCGCGGCCAGAAGCAGGTTAGCGATGTTCTCGTTCACGCCTCCGACGCGGGTGGCGTCGATCTGCATGACCTGCATGCCGCCGGCTTGAAGCAGTTGCTTGAAGACGACCCGGTTCTGCACGTGCTCGCCGGTAGCGACCCGGATCGGGGCGACGCCCCGCGAGATGGCGGCGTGCCCGAGGATGTCGTCGGGGCTGGTCGGCTCCTCGATCCAGGCCGGGTGGAACTCGGCGAGCGCCTTCACCCAGTCGATCGCCTCCTGCACGCCCCAGCGCTGGTTGGCATCCATCGCGATCGGATAGTCCGGCCCGAGCGCCTCGCGAGCGATCCGGAATCGACGGATGTCGTCGGCCAGGTCGGCGCCGACCTTCAGCTTCACCTGCCCGAACCCCGCGTCGACCGCCTCGCGACACAGCCGCGCGAGCTTCTCGTCGGAGTAGCCCAGCCATCCGGGGGTCGTCGTGTACGCCGGGTATCCCTCTGTCAGCAGCCGTTCGATGCGTTCCTCGCGGCCCGGCTCGGCGGACTTCAGGATGCGCAGCGCCTCTTCCGGGGTGATCGCGTCGGTGAGGTAGCGGAAGTCGATGAGCGAGACGAGCTCCTCCGAGCTCAGTCTCGACAGGTGCAGCCACAGCGGTTCACCCGCGCGCTTCGAGCGCAGATCCCACAGTGCGTTCACGATGGCGCCGATCGCCATATGCATCACGCCCTTCTCGGGTCCGAGCCAGCGCAGCTGCGAGTCGTGCACGAGCAGGCGGGATGCCGCGCCCATGTCCGCGAGCAGCTCCTCGGCGTTGCGCCCGACGAGGTGGTCGGCCAGCGCGTCGAGCGCCGCCACCTGCACATCGTTGCCCCGCCCGATCGTGAAGACGAACGCGTGGCCCTCCAGCCCGTCCGGGGCATCCGTGCGGATCGTGACATACGCCGCGGAGTAGTCCGGGTCGGGGTTCATCGCGTCCGAACCGTCCAGTGACAGCGACGTCGGGAACCGCACGTCCCTGGTGTCGACGGCGACGATCGTGCTCATGGTGTTCCCTCTCCGAACGCACCGAAAGTGTCGGGCATCCGCCGCAAGCCTAAACATCGGATGTTTGCCTCGTCAACCGGGGAACGATGTGCCACAATCGTTGCGAACGCCGCCACCGCACGCCCACACCTCGGATGTTCGCCGCCACCGTGGTTGCGCGGATTCCCCGCGCAGGAAGGACCGCCATGACCGACTTCACCGGACTCGTCGCCATCGTCACGGGAGGTGCCTCCGGCATCGGTGCTGCGATCGCCCGCCGGCTGCGCGCGGACGGGGCCCGGGTGGCCGCGTTCGACCTGAACCCGGATGCCGCCGACGCCGACCTCGCCGTGCGGGTGGACGTCAGCGACGACGCCACGGTCGTAGCCGGTGTGCAGCGTGTCATCGACGAGTTCGGCCGCCTCGACATCGTGGTGAACAACGCCGGCATCGGCGCTCAGGGCGACGTCGCCGCGAACCCGGATGCCGAGTGGCAGCGCGTCTTCGACATCAATGTCATCGGCATGGCGCGGGTCTCGCGCGCAGCGCTCCCGCACCTGCGGAAGTCACCGGCCGCCGCGATCGTGAACACGGCGTCCATCGCCGCTACGGCGGGCCTCCCGCAGCGCGCCCTGTATTCCGCGTCGAAGGGCGCCGTGCTGTCGCTGACCCGCGCGATGGCCGCCGATCACCTGGCCGAGGGCATCCGCGTGAACGCTGTCAGCCCGGGAACCGCCGACACCCCGTGGGTGGCCCGGCTGCTCGAGATGGCGCCCGATCCCGCCGCCGAGCGCAAGGCGCTCGAGGCGCGGCAGCCTCACGGCCGCCTGGTCGCAGCCGACGAGATCGCGGATGCCGTCGCCTACCTGGCGAGCCCCGCGGCCGGCTCGACGACCGGCACGGCGATCGAGGTCGACGGAGGGATGTCCGGCCTTCGCCTGCGCCCGCGCGACTGAGCGCAAACGCCGAGAGCGCGCGCCCTTCCCCGCGAGAGTGCCCGCCCTTCCCCCGAGGGTGCGCGCCCTTCGCCGCGAGAGTGCGCATTCTTCCCGCCAAGGTGCGCGTCCGTCACTGCGACGGTGCGCCTTCGTGCGCGCCAAGCTGCCGGTTCGTTCACGGCGCTCTCGAACGCGTGGATAGTGTTGTGAACAGCCGAGCCAATGGGATCGGAGGGAGCATCGTGGACGAGTGGGATGCTCGGCCCGCCAGCCGGCTCACCGACAACGTCGCAGCGATCGCACGTCTGTTCCCGCACGTGATCACCGAGGTGGCCGGCGAGGCGGGCGAGCCGCGGATGTCGGTCGACTTCGATCTGCTCCAGCAGGAGCTCTCGGGCGAGCTAGCCCAGGGCTCGGGTGAGCGGTACGGGCTGGAGTGGCCCGGCAAGCGGGCCGCCGCACTCGAGGCGACGACGCCGCCGAGCGCGCAGCTGCGCGAGGCGGAAGACGAGTCGGTGGATCGGGCATCCACCCGGAACGTCTTCATGGCCGGCGACAACCTCGAGGCGCTGAAGCTGCTGCGTCAGACGCACGCCGGGTCGGTGAAGCTGATCTACATCGACCCGCCGTACAACACGCGCAACGACTTCGTCTACAACGACGACTTCGGGCCGTCGCACGCCGAGTGGCTCAGCATGATGTATCCGCGGCTGATTCTCGCCCGGGACCTGCTCACCGACGACGGCGTCGGGTTCGTGAGCATCGATGGCAACGAGGTCGCCCAGTTGAAGCTGCTGCTGGCCGAGGTGTTCGGCGCGCGCAACGTGGTGGCCACGATCGTGTGGGTGAGCAATCTCAAGGGGCGGCAGATCTCAGGCGGGGGGCCGGCCGGCACGCACGAGTACATCCTCTGCTTCGCCCGGAACGCGGACGCCGTCGCCCGGTTCCGCGGGTCTGCATCCGACCTGCACGCGCTGATGCCCGCCGTCTACCGGCGCACCGCTTACCCGCCGAAGTACGACGCGAAGGGCCCCTACGTCACGAAGAACGAGCTCTACAACACCAACTCGCGGTTCAACGAGCGCACCGCACCCACGATGGTGTTCCGCATCCACTACCACCCCGGAACCGGCGAGGTGCGCGTCACCGACATCGACGACGACACCGAGTTCGATGGATTCGTCACCGCTCTGCCGCACCCCAATCATCGGGCCGGTCTTCACTGGCACGCATGGCGCTGGAGTCGCGCCCGGGTACTGGCCGACCACGACGAACTCGAGTTCGACGTGAGTGGCGGCATGCTGCGCATCCGCACGAAGGTGCGCGACGTGGACGGCATGACACTGAAAGACGTGGTGATGGGCCCGAGCACCATGTCGGGCCAGCGCGATCTCGACGACCTGGGAATGCACCATCTGTTCGACTCCCCGAAGCCCGTCGCGCTGCTGCGCACCCTGATCGCGGTGACCACGAGCGGCGACGACCTCGTGCTCGACTTCTTCGCCGGCTCCGGCACGACCGCGCAGGCCGTAATGGAGCAGAACGCCGACGACGGCGCGCGTCGCCGGTTCGCGCTCGTGCAGCTGGATGAGCGCACCTCGCCCCGATCCGAGGCGGCCGCCGCGGGTTTCGCCACCATCGCCGACGTGACGGCGGAACGGATGCGCCGCGCAGGCAAGCGCCTCCGCTCGCGCTCCGCGGGCGGGCACGTCGACACCGGGTTCCGCGTGTTCCGCCTCGAGCCGCGCTGAGCGACGCCAGGGATCCGCAGCCCCGGCGGGCATCCGTAGCCCCCGCCAGGCATCCGCAGCCCCCGCCAGGCACCCGCCGCCCCCGCTCGGCATCCGCAGCCCCCGGCAGGCATCCGCCACCCGCGCTCGGCACCCGCCGCCCGCGCCAGGCATCGGCAGCCACGCCAGGCATCTGCAGCCGCGCCGGGCATCCGCCGCCCGCGCCCGAACCGCGACCATTGACGCCGCGTCCAGCAACTGCCCACCCGCCTCCGGGACGCCCGCACTACCCTCGCAGGATGCGCAAGCGAACCCGAACGGCACATGCACGCGCCGTCGCGCTCGTCGCAGCAACTCTGACAGCACTGGTTCTCGCCGGATGCTCGCAGTCGGGCTCCGGAGACCCTGACCAGTCCGGCGCGCCCACGGCTCCGACGAGCAGCACGCCGACTCCCGCCCCGACCTCCACGATGCGCAAGGGAACGGCATCCGACCCGCTGCGCTACGCCGCACTGGGCGACTCATACTCGGCGGGCATGGGCGGCGGCGACGCGAGCGGCCGGTGCCGTCGCAGCCCGCACGGATTCCCGGAGCAGCTCGCGAAATCGAAGACGATCGTGCTCTCCCGGTTCGTCGCCTGCTCTGGCGCGACGACTTCGGACGTGCTCGATCACCAGATCGACGCGCTCGACCCGCAGATCGACCTGGTCACGATCACGATCGGCGGCAACGACCTCGACGTCAGCGTGCTGCCGTCGGCGTGCGGCCGGGGCGAGACAGACATCTGCAAGACCGCGGTGGCCGCGTCGGTCGCGCTGCTGCACACTCTGGCGCCGAAGCTCGAGAAGACCTACCAGGCGATCGCGAAGGCGGCACCGCACGCGCGCATCCTCGTCGCCGACTATCCCCTGTTCTACGACCTGCCCGCCATCAACGAGAGCACGCTGGGATCCGATGAGCTGTCGGCCGCCATCGCCGTCGACACGGCCGTGGCGTCACTCGACGCGACCATCGCGAAGGCGGTGGCGAAGCAGCGTGCTGCTGGCACGGACATCCGCTTCGTCGATGTGCAGTTCCGCGGCCACGGCGTCAACGCGAAGAACCCGTGGTTCGTGCTGAAGGGCATCGACGCCTACCATCCCACCCTCGACGGCTACACCCAGTACGCGAAGACGCTCTCGGCCCTCACGCACTGAGCGCGCCTCCACATGCGGTCGCTCCACGCGAAAACAGGCAGGAAGACGCTTACCTCGTGAGAACAGGCAGATTCTGCCTGTCCTCACGTACTTTGCCTGTCGACTAGGACTCGATGGATGTCCCGAAGCGGCCGCTTGCGACAGTCCGGCCGCCCGCTACCGTCCGGTGCCTGCTACCGCCCGCCGCTTGCGACCGCCCGGTGCCCGCTACCGCCCGGTGCCCGCGTAGACGACGGCTTCGGTGTCGGAGTCGAGCCCGAACGCCGTGTGCACCACCCGCGCCGCCTCTGCCACCGTGTCGGCGCGGGTGACGACCGAGATGCGGATCTCGCTGGTCGAGATCATCTCGATGTTGATTCCTGCCGTGTACAACGCCTCGAACAGCTTCGCGGAGACGCCGGCGTTCGACCGCATGCCCGCCCCGACCAGGGCGAGCTTGCCGATCTGGTCGTCGTACTGCAGCGACTGGAATCCCACGTCCTGCTGCTCGGCGCGCAGCGCCTGCAGCACCTTCTGCCCGTCGCCCTTCGGCAGAGTGAACGAGATGTCGGTGAGACTCGTCGCCGCCGCCGACACGTTCTGCACGATCATGTCGATGTTGGCGTTCGTCTTGGCCACCACCTTGAAGATGTAGGCGGCCTTGCCCGGAACGTCCGGAACCCCGACGACCGTGATCTTGGCTTCGCTCAGGTCGGTGGCCACGCCGGCGATGATCGGCTCTTCCACTGTGTTGCCTCTCTTCTGGACCTTCTGCTGTAGCGCCGCGAGCTTGTCGGCGTAGTCCCTGGATGCCTCGTTCAGCACGTAGGTGCCCTCGCCGTTGTTGAACGACGAGCGCACGTGCAGCGTCACTCCGTGCCTGCGGGCATATTCCACTGCGCGTATATGCAGCACCTTGGCCCCCGCCGCGGCCAGTTCGAGCATCTCCTCGCTCGTGATGTGGTCGATCTTACGAGCGAGCGGCACGACGCGCGGGTCGGACGTGAAGACGCCGTCGACGTCTGTGTAGATCTCGCAGACGGATGCGTCCAGTGCAGCCGCCAG
Source organism: Humibacter ginsengiterrae (assembly GCF_054780115.1). NCBI lineage: Bacteria > Bacillati > Actinomycetota > Actinomycetes > Micrococcales > Microbacteriaceae > Humibacter > Humibacter ginsengiterrae. Next base: position 9,742 of record NZ_BAAGWY010000002.1, on the reverse strand, counting down.
CGCCACCGCCGTGGTGTCCGATCCCCCGCGTCCGAGCGTCGTGATGTCCCTCGACTCGCGGCTGAAACCCTGGAATCCGGCGACGATGACGATCGCACCCTCGTCCAGCGCCTCACGGATGCGCCCCGGCGTGACGTCGACGATGCGGGCGGCGCCGTGGCGGGCATCCGTGATCATGCCGGCCTGGCTGCCGGTGAAGGAGCGGGCGTCGTAGCCCATCGACTTGATCGCCATCGCGAGCAACGCCATCGAGATGCGCTCGCCCGCAGTGAGGAGCATGTCGAGCTCGCGCGGCTCGGGCATCGGCGTCACCTCGTGTGCGAGGTCGATCAGCTCATCCGTCGTGTCGCCCATGGCGCTGACCGCGACGACCACCTCGTTGCCGGCCTTACGCGTCTCGACGATGCGCTTGGCGACCCGTTTGATGCTCTCGGGGTCGGCGACGGACGAGCCGCCGTACTTCTGCACGATCAAGGCCACGAAAGACTCCTGAAGGGTGGGATGCGCCGGCCGAGCGGGTGCGAAACGACGGATGCCGGCGTCTCGGCGCTGGTATCCCAATTCTACGGGCGGCTGGAGTGTGCCTCTGCGCGTGTTACGGGAGTACTCGGCGGCGCAGCGGATGCCTGGGGGCGAAAGAGGTTTACGCGGTGTGCTGCAGCGGCCGATCGTGTCGAGAGGGACCTCCCCATCCGGGCCCGACGCGCACCCTCGCTCCGACGCGGAGCGGGTCCTCGATCCAGCGCTTGGATGCGAACCCGATCGCCACGCCCGCTGCGATGAGAAGGGCCACGCCCCACCACGGCGTCGGCACACCGGTGACGAAGGGAAAGAAGAAGATCACCGGCCAGTGCCACAGGTAGATGGAGTACGACGCATCCCCGAACGCCTGGATCGGCTGCCACTGCGCGAAGTACGCCGGCGAGGAACGTCCTGCGGGTGTGCCGGCCGCGATCACGGCCACGGCGCCGAACACCGGGAACAGCGCATACCAGCCAGGGAAATGATGCTGATCCCAGGTGAACAAGTAGGTGCCGACGATGGCGAGCAGGCCGGCCCAGCTGAGTGCCAGGCGCATCCGCTCGGGAATGCGGTCGAGACCCGGCAGAAGCGCGAGCAGACCGCCGACGGCCAGTTCCCAGCCGCGAGCGTTCGTAGCGAAGTAGCCGAGGTTGACGTTGACATAGGTGGCGATGACGCAGTCCACGAATGAGCCGGCCGCGACGATCCCGAACACCCACCGCAGTTGCGTGCGGAAGCCCTCGCCGCGCCGCCTGCTGCGTCGCACGAGCAGCACGATGAGCAGGATCAGCGCCGGCCACACCAGGTAGAACTGCTCCTCCACGCCCAGCGACCAGAAGTGCAGAACCGGTGTCGGCGGCAGGTGGCGCAGCACCGGGTTCGAGCTCTGCGAGTTCGCCAGTTCGCTCCAGTTCTCCACGCCGATCGTGGCCGCGCCGATCTCGTGGAAGAAGTAGGCCCACTTCGCCTTGGGCACGAAGGCGATCGTCATCGCCGCGCTGAATGCGAGCATCGCGCACGCCGCGGGGAAGAGACGGCGGATCCGGCGCACATAGAAGCTCCGGAACGAAATCCCGCCCGTCCGGTCCACCTCGCGCACGAGCATCCCCGTGATCAGGAAGCCCGAAACCACGAAGAACACGTCGACGCCCGCGTCTCCGCCCGGAATGTATCCCGGCCAGGTGTGATACGTGATCGTGCCGAGCACAGCAAGTGCCCGAAGCGCCTGGATCTCGGGGCGGATGCGCGTAACCCTGATCGCACCCGCACTTCGCACGCCACCACACTGCGCGCCGAACTTCGGCTTCGGTTAGGCGGGCTCTGCGCGCGACCTGCCAGACATGTCAAGCCTGTGTAATGAATGTGTCGACGTTCTCAGGGCATCTGCGCCGTCGCCGCTTCATCTGCCCGCCACCTGCGCAGGCTGGGTATCGCCGCCGCGATCACGCCGGCCCCGACGGCGCAGGCGAGTCCTCCGGTCACGGCCGAGATCGCGCCCGACGTCGCGGAGGCCACCATCCCGGCTCGCAGATCGCCCAGGCTGGGGCCGCCCGCACCGACGAGGAAGTCGAGCGAGTTCATGCGGCCGCGGAGGGCATCCGGAGTCGAGCGCTGCACGATGGTGCCGCGGCTCACGACCGTGCCGGTGTCCGCGGCGCCGGCGATCACCAGGCCGAGGAGCGCGAGGGGCAGCCATCCGCTCAGCCCGAACAGCGCGATGCCTGCGCCCCAGATCGCGCAGCACACCACCATCACGACGCCCTGCCTCGGTTGCCGGGTGATGCGGCCCGAGAGCACGCCGGCGAGGATGCCGCCCAGCCCGATCGCGGGCAGCATGAACCCGAGAGTGACCGGCGATCCGCCGAATCGTTCGGCATTGATCACCGGGAACAGGGCCGTGGGAATGGCCAGCACCGTCGCGTTGAGGTCGGCGACGAACGCGCCGACCAGCACGGGCGTGCGCACGAGGTAGCGAACGGCGCCGAGGATGCCGCGCTCCGATGTGCCGGCGTCGCGCTGCGGCTCGCCGACGGCCTTCGGCAGGCTCACGATGCCCCAAAGAGCGGCGATGAACGTGGCGGCATCGACGACGAGGCAGATGCCGACGCCGAGATTGTCGACGAGGATGCCCGCTACGAACGGCCCTGCGAGCATCGCGAACTGCGAAGAGAGTCGCATGAGCGCCAGGCCCGCTCCGAGCCGTTCGCCATCGAGCAGCCGCGGTGCGAACGTCTGGCTCGAAGGAACCGAGATGGATGCGAGCCCCGCGCCGATCGCCATGAAGACGTAGACGATGGGCACGTTGGCGACGCCGGCGATCACGAGCACGGCCAGCGTGGCGGACGACGCCATCTGCGCGAGCCGCATGCTGAGCAGGAGCGTGCGGCGGTTCATCCTGTCGGCGAGGGTACCGCCGAGCAGGCCGCAGACCGCCAAAGGCACGGCGCGCACGACGCCCGTCAGGCCGACCAGTGCGGCGGAGTGCGAGAGCTCCCACACGTAGTAGAGCAGGGCGAACGCGCTCAGCTGGCTGCCGAAGCTCGACACCGTGGTGCCGATCCAGAACGCGCGGAACGCCGGCATCTCCCGCAGCGGACGGATGTCGACCAGGTGATCCCGGAGCGTCATACCAGGTTCCGCAGCACGCGGTCGGCGAAGGACTCCCGGTCGAGAGCGGCTCCCATCGCGGCGCCCAGCTCTTCGAGATCGACGCCGGCCTCCTTGGCCACCTCCCGCACGGCCGCCTCCGTCGCGTACCACTCCCGCCAGAAGACCGAGGCGACCTCCTTGCCACGCGGGGTGAGCGAGACGATACGGCTGCGGGCATCCGTTCCCGGCTCCGACTCGACGAGGCCCGCCTTGCGCATCGCCGAAACGGACTGGCTCATGGCCGAGTGCGTGACGCCGCACCGTTCTGCAAGGTCACGGATGCTCATGGCTCGGTCGTCGAGGAACATCACAGCCATGCTGAACCGCGGTCGCACCCCCTCGATGCCCATGCGCTCGTACGCCTCGGCGATGCCGTCTTCCATGCGCTGCCTGACCACTTTGATCGGGCGCCAGGTGCTCGGCAGTTCCGAGACGCGTTGCGGACGCGGCTCTTCCTGGTTCGACGATGTCACAGCGCTAATATAACAGCCCTGTCAGATCGCCGGTGGCCCAGAACCTCGGCTGGGCGCTGGATGCCCGGCGCGCCCGCGTTCGTCCGATCCCCGGTGACTCGCTTCCGCTGGGGACGGAGACGCCGACACCCGGCGTCAGGCCATCACACCGGCAACCGGATGCCCGCGAGCCGCTCCCCCGAGTACCCGTCGATCCCGAGCACCCGGCTCCCCTCCACCCGGAACGCCATCAGCGACACCGGCCGCCCCTCGACGGTCACGAGCACGCCCGGCAGTCCGTCGATGAGCACGGGCTGAAGCACGGCTCGCGGGTTGGCGAACATCATGGCGCGCGAGGCGATCTGCTGGTTGCCACGCACGATTGTCGTCGCCGAGACGCCGTCGTCGACCCGCAGCACGGCATCCGGGGCGAGAACGGCGACCAGACTGTCGAAGTCGCCATCGCGTGCGGCCGCGAAGAACGCATCGACGAGGCGGCGACCGCGGGAGTCGCTCGCGGCATCCGAGGAGCTGTCGTCGGCGCGCACCCGCCGTCTCGCGCGGCTGGCCAGCTGCCGCACGGCCTCCGGCGAGCGCTCCAGCAGCTCGCCGATCTGCTCGAACGGCACGTCGAACGTGTCGTGCAGCACGAACGCGACCCGTTCCGCAGGGCTCAGCCTGTCGAGCACGAGCAGCAGCGCGGTCTCCACAGCGTCCGACAGCTGAGCGGATGCCTCCGGGTCACCTGCCGCGCGCACCGGCTCGACGACCGGGTCGGGCAGCGCCTCTTCGTACTCGGTCTCGCCGCGGGTCGCCCGCGACCGCAGCATGTTCAGGCAGACGCGCGAGGCTGCGGTGGTGAGCCAGCCGCCGAGGTTGTCGATGTCGTCACCGCCGGAGCGGGACAGCCGCAGCCAGGTCTCCTGCACCGCGTCGTCGGCCTCGGCGTCTGAACCGAGCATGCGGAAGGCGAGGTGATGCAAGCGTGCGCGGTGCCCCTCGAATTGCGCGGCCAAGAAATCCTGGTCGGTCATGTCACGTTTCCTTCCGGTCGCGGGTCAATCATGGCGTCCCCGTTATGACCGTCGAAATCGCGGCGGTGTGACATCGCAAGACATGAACAGGAGCAGACCATGACCGACACCACGCAGCTGCAGCAGACCACCCTCGCTTCCGACGCCGACGCGATCGTGCCGGTTCGGGCACGCATGCCCCACCCGGCATTCCTGCTGGAGGGCGGCATGGATGCGCTCACCGCGATGAACAAGGTCGCGGCATCCACTGACATCCCGGAGATGATCCTGCACCTGGTGACGCTGCGGGCGAGCCAGATCAATGGATGCTCGTGGTGCACCGTCGAGCACACGCGCGAGTTGCGCGAGGTGGACGGCACCTCCGAGGAGCGCATCGCCGCCGTCGCGTCCTGGCGCGAGGCGCCGTACTTCACCGCTCGTGAGCGCGCGGCACTCGCCTTCACGGAGGCGGTGACGCGGGTCGCGGACAAGACGGATGCGGTGCCGGACGAGCTCTGGAACGAGGTCTCTGCGGTGTTCAGCAAGCGCGAGATCGCGGCGCTGCTGTTCTCGATCGGCACCATCAACGTGTGGAACCGGATCAACGCGGCGATCCGCCAGCCCGCCGGGAAGCGGTGAGGGATGCCCGTGGCAAGGCGCATGCTGGACGCATGACCGAGGAGAAGCGACGTCCGGCCGCGCAGCGCGGGTTCGAACCCATCGCCCGAGCCTTGGCTGGGCGGCGCTGGTTCCCGCTCTGGGCGGTCGTCCATCACCGCGGACGACGCAGCGGCGCCGAGTACGCGACGCCGATCGCCGTGGTGCCCACGCGCGACAAGTCGCTCATCCTGATCGGCCTGCCATGGGGCACGACGACCAACTGGGCGCGCAATGTCGTCGCAGCCGATGGCGCGGTCGTCACGTGGAAGGGTCGCGACGAGCGAACGACCGAGCCACGCATCGTGGATGCGGTGGAGGCATCCGCCCTGGCGAAGCCGCTGTTCCGGTTCGTGCTTCGACGGATGCCCGGTGCGATCGTGCTGCGCCGCGGCACCGGGGGAACGAGCGTCCCTCCGACGTGACGCACCTCAGGCGCCGCTGATCAGCTCGTGGGCAGCAACTCGACGCGCTCGACCTTCGACGCGTCGAGTCCGATGCCGAAGCCCGGCTCCGTCGGCAGAGCGAACGCGCCGGAGACGGGAGCCGGGGCATCCGCCTCGAAGTGATGCCGGAACGGCATGTGCCGCAGCAGGTACTCCGCCTTGGGGCACACCTCGGGCGACTGCGACGCGATCACGTGCAGCGCGGCGTGAACGCCGTGCCCGTGCGGGATCAGCGCGACGCCGAAGGTCTCGGCGAGCGCGGCCATCCTGGTGAGCTCCGTCACGCCGCCGCACCACTCCGGGTCGGCCTGCAGCACCTGGATCGACCCGTCGCGAAGGAGGTCGAGCACCTCCTGACGGTCGTACACGTGCTCGCCGGTGGCCAGCGGGATGCGCGTCGACCGCCGCAGCTCGGCGAACGCTGCGTGCCTGTTCGGCAGCAGAGCCTCCTCGAGCCAGTCCGGACGGTACTGCTCGGCGCGTTGCGCCCAGGCGCGGGCGAACGGCAGATCCCAGCCGTGATACGCGTCGAACATGATCGGCTCGTCGTCGCCGACGGCCTCGCGCACCTGCCGCACGAGGTCGACGCTGGCGGCAAGCCCGCTGGGGCCACTGGCCGGCCCGTGTTCGAAGAACCACTTCTGGCCGGCGAAACCCTCGGCTTGCACGGCTTTGGCGCGGTTCGCGATCGTCGCCGCGTCGAGCGGGGTGCCGAGCATGCTCGCATAGGCGGGGATGCTCCGCCGCGACCCACCCCCGAGCAGCTGCCACACTGGGGCGTCGAACACGCGCCCGCGCAGGTCCCACAGCGCGTTGTCGATCGCGGAGATCGCGGCCTTGTGCAGACCGTGCCTGCTGTGCCGGTCGATGCGTTCGAGCTGGTCCCAGATCGTGGAGGATGCCAGCGCATCCTGCCCGATCAGCAGGTCGCGGTACACGTCGAGCACGACGCGGCCCGGCAGCTCATCGATCGGCCCGTAGAACCCGAATGCGCCGTCATCCGCCACGATGCGCAGGTAGCAGAGCGAGATGGTGCGCGGCTCCCGAGCATCCGCCGCCGCGACGCGCAGCGGCTCGCGGGCGTCGTCGTACAGATCGATGGCCTGCACCTGCCGCTGGCGGTCGCCTTCGGGATGCGCGCCCTCGGAGTACCGCGGATTCGGCCCGGTGATCCTGTGCACCTCGACGTCGACGATCCGCAGGTTTCGCATGGGGCCTCCTCTGGCACAGGACGGATGCTCCGAGGCTAGGGGGTGGGCCGCATCAACGGGCGACTTCGGTCAGTGCGGCACGATGAGGTCGGCGCGATCGCGGCAGGCGGCGATGCGTCGCGCGTTCGCCTCGTCGACGCGCTCGACCCATGCACGGGCATCCGCTGGGCTCTTGCCGAACCGTTCGTGCCGGGCGATCAGTCGCGGCAGTCGCACGTCGTCCGGCGTCTCGATGAACCACGCTTCGGTGAGCAGAGAGCGGATGCTCCGCCACGGCTCCTCGAGATCGAGCAGGTAGTTGCCCTCGACGATCACGAAGCGCACCGCCGGCTCGATCGCGATGCTGCCCGCGATGGGCTGTTCGAGGTCGCGTTCGAACGCCGGCGCGTAGACCGTGTGATCGGGCTCGGCGAGGATGCGTCGCAGCAGCCCGAGGAGTCCGTGGCCGTCGAACGTGTCGATCGCACCTTTGCGGTCGAGACGCTCGAGCCGGATGAGTGCGGCGTCGGCGAGGTGGAATCCGTCCATCGGGAGCACCGCGACCTCGTGCGCGCGTCCACGACGAGTCGCCTCTTGTGCGAGCGCGGCCGCGAGCGTCGACTTGCCCGCACCGGGCGCGCCGACGATGCCGAGAAGCACGCGCCCCGCGGATGCCTGCGCGTCGGCGAGCGCGAGCATCCGGTCGACGAGATCCCCGGCTTCCGTGAGGTCGACGCCGGTCATCGGCGTAGGGCGATCTCGGATGCGACGGGTGCGGAAGGCATGACGGCCACAGTATGCCGCATCGCAGCGTCGGCCCCTTGGCGTACGGTACGAGCATGCGCAGACGACAACGCTAGCCCCACCCAGGGGCCGGCCATCGCTGAGAGGACTTCGTGATGAAGGCCGTGCTGTGCAATTCGCTGTTCCGTGTGTTCGGGCACCACATCTGCTGCGGACGCATTCCCGAGTGGACCACCCGCGTCGGCCAGGAATGGAAGACGTACGACGAGGCGCCGTGGAACCTGTACAACGTGATCTGGCGCGTTCAGCACTGGATCCGCGGCGGCATGGACTGAGTGGTGGGCGCCCGGGACCCGCCCGATCCACGATGCAATCGGCGGAGCGGTTCCGTCAGCCGCAGAGGTCATTCGGCCACGCCACCCCGAGGCCTCGCACCATCGGCAAGCAGCGCCACGGCCGCCTGGTCCGGCTCGGGCCACTCCACCTCGTGCAGTTCGTCGCGGCGGAACCACCGGATGCCGTCATGATCCGTGCTGGAGGAGGGCTCGGCATCCGTCAACGTCGCCCAATAGCAGGCGAGTTCAACGAGCCGCCCATTCATGGGCGTGGTTCCGCGATGCAGCAGATCGCCGACACGGATGCCCACGCCGAGCTCTTCTCGGATCTCCCGCTCGAGCGCCTGCTGCGCCGATTCCCCGGGCTCGACCTTGCCACCGGGGAACTCCCACAGTCCGCCGGCCTCGCGGTCGGCGTTGCGTCGGCACGCGAGGACGCGGTCGCCGTTGGTGATGACCGCAGCGACGACGGACACGACCACAGGCCTGGCTCCGACTTCACGAGGAGATCGGCACATCAGCGTAGAGAGAACTGCTCAAATCTTTCGGCGAGACGCTCCGGTGAAGGTCGCTCACTCCGCCGAGTTGGGACGTGGATCGTCCGACCGTGCATGTCCTGGAGACCGTGGCGAAGCATGGGGCCGTCGATCTCGTTGAGAAGATCATCGTTGATACGCACTTCGTAATCCGCGGTGATCCCCATTAGGTTTCTGTCATATGCCGCATGGTGGATCTTGCACATCGCGAGACCATTCGTCACTTCGGCAACGCCAAGCTCCGCAGAGTCCGGAATGATGTGCGCAGCGTCTAAGAGCTCCGCGTGCCGAAGATCACAGACAGTGCACGCGCCGGCGTATGCATGGAGCACATGCGCCCGAAAAATCGGTTGATGCAGTCGTTGCTGCACGAGAGAAGCCGCGTAGCGTTTTTGGATTGGCGTGTAACTGGCCGGGTCACCAAGCGCGATGAAGGCCTCATCAAGAGGGAAGCGTACAACTCTCGCAACCGGATCGTTCTCCGCGATAGTGATTGGATAGTAGGGGACGTAATACCCCTGGCTCACTGCACGAAAATAGACGATCGGGTCTTGATTCTCATACGCCCGAACCAGCTTGACGTTATCGCCGCCATCACCGGCCCGATAGTCGTATGTCACCCATCCATCGTCGGCCTCGTAGTCGCGATACTTATTCGACTTCCAGCCAGACATGATGGATAGCGTCGATGAAAAGTCTGCCGGGTTTCGGATACCGCGCCCTTGGTCCAAGAGCGGGATCCGCTCTCCGTGGTACGTATACGAGCGCAGAATCGAATGACGTATTTCGTAGCCGCCATGTCCGATGAAGACGTCGTCGAGCCAGCGAAACACGTCCTCGCGGATGGCCACCTGCTCTTCCGGACTTCGCACATTCCGATCATGGCCTAGGTTCGGCCGCCACGGTGAATACAGGACCACCGACATGTCTGCGCCCCCGAGTCTCCAGCGGCACCGTCGGCGTCACGCCGCAGCCTCGATCAGCTTGACCTTGACGGACCGCAATGCACATCGCCACCGTCAGTTTCAGCTCGGTGGATAAGGGGCAGAGACCTCTGCGATCGGAGGACTCGGGTGCGTCTCGTAGCGTGGTGTCACTTCCCGCGGGGTTCTCGTCGTCGTTGACGTAGGAGGGCCATCGTGGGATGACCAGTTGTTTCCGGCAAGAAGCAAAGCGAGATCCCACGATGACCGATAAC